>NZ_LR699166.1:287500-607500 GCF_902459525.1 Sideroxydans sp. CL21 | reverse complement strand
AAGTTGGCGGATCGTGCCTTCACGGTCGCGTAGCGCGGCGCAGCTTTCTGCACCTCTGTCATCCTGCCAGGAAATGAGCGGTGTCATCGGCTGTCCGCTGGCGCGATCCCATATCAGGAAGGAAGAACGCTGGCTGCATAAGCCGAGCGGCGGGTGCATTTCCGCACCAGAGGGCTGCACCCCACCGTGTCGCGGTCGCACGCCGGTCTGTGCCAGGCATTCGGACAGCACCGCATCCGCAGTCGCGGCATAGGCACCCGCATCGCTTTCGTATCGCCCGCCGTCGGCAATGATCCTTGGGGCGGGCTTGGCGATGAGACTTCCGAACGTGCCGTCCCGCGACAGCAGCCCCGCCTTGATCGTAGTCGTGCCCAGATCAAGTGCAACGGCAACGATCATGGACTGCAAGCCTCGACTTCTTGCGCAATCCTGTCCTCATCCCAACCCAGCACAGGCGCGACCAGTTCGGCCAGATGCCGCACCTCTGCTGTATCCAGTTGCGCCAGGATCAACAGCGGCATGCGGCGGCGCAACAGGTCCGCCAGATGCAAAACCATTTCGTCGCGGGCGCACCGCAACAGATCGGCATGGATGAACGGCAGCGCCGGCACGATGCGTGCCGCCAGTTGCGGCGTCTCCTCAACTAGCTGGAATACCTGTTCGATGCGGACGCCGTGACGGCGCTGCAGCCATTTCGCACACTCCGCATCAATGCCGAGGCGCTGCGCTTGCGCACCGGTTTGAGCGGACCACAAGTCAAAATTCAGCGGCGGCTTCCACGGAAACTCCCGGCCTCCGGTCGCGCAGCCGGTTGCCACACCGGAACGGGCACATACCGTATCGACAATGACGGCCGCGTCTTCGCGCGCCGAAGTGAGTTTGCCGCCGATGGCGTAAAGCAGTCCATTGCCGGTCGTTTTCAGCTCCCAGTCCCGGCTGGCATCGGAAGGATGCGCGGCATCGCTCTGCTTCATCACGCGCACCCCCGCATAGCTGCCGATGACGTCGTGCCTGGTCCACCCGGCCTTGAGATAGCGATTGGCCGCAGCGAGCAGGTACGCCACGTCTTCCGCTTCCACCACCACGCTATCGATATCGCCACGATAATCGGTATCCGTCGTGCCCAACAATGTGCGCCCGTACCACGGGATGATAAAGAACACGCGCCCGTCCGCTTTCGCCGTGAGCAAAATCGCCTCGCTCGTTTTCAGGGCAGGCATCACCAGATGGATGCCCTTGCTCAGGCGGCACCATGACCTGCCTTGTTCCGTCCCGGTCGTCCACTGACCGGCGGTACTCACGCATTGTCTGGCGCGCACTTGTGCCGTGATGCCGCTTACCGCGTCATGCACCGTCGCACCGCACACCTGTCCGCGCGTTTCGTTCCAGGCAACAAGTCTGGCGTAGTTCACGCACACCGCACCCTGCGCCATCGCGCCCGCCACCAGTTCCAGCACCAGCCGCGCATCATCCGTCTGCGCATCGCCGTAAGTGAAGCCGCCGCGCAAACCGACCTCGTTCAAAAACGGAAAATGCCCGGAAAATTCCGGCTGCCGGTGATGATGATGGCGCATAGGTTCCCCTGGGAATCCCGCCAGCGCATCGTACAAGGTCAACCCCGCCTTCAGCAGCAAAGTCCCGTTGCGACTGTCCGCATATACCGGCACACCGAAGCGCAACGACCACACACGATGCGGTGCGATCTGCAACAACAGGCGCCGTTCCTTCAGCGCCTTGCGCACCAGCTTGAAATCGTAGGTCTCCAGATAGCGCAGCCCGCCGTGGATCAGTTTGCTGGATGCCGATGAAGTCGCGCTCGCCCAGTCGCCCTGCTCCACCAGCGCCACCTTCAGCCCGCGCAGTGCTGCGTCATAAGCTGTCCATGCACCGTAGATACCGCCGCCGCAGACCAGCAGGTCGAATTCGTCCTGCAGCGCTGCAAAATCCCGTTTCATTGATCCCTCATCTTCAATGCCTTCTCGGGCACATCGCTAATCAGCACATCCACGCCTAACGTCAATGCGCGGCGAATTTGCTCGTCGCTGTTGCAGGTGTAAACCGCGATGAATTTTCCGCACTCACGCGCCACGCCCACCATCGCGTCGTCCAGCGTGGCGATATGAACGCAGAGTCCGTGCAGCCAGGGCAGCTCGCGCAGCGTTTGCTGTGCGAAATCGGCCTGATGCTCTCGCTCCAGATTGAGCACGAGCGGAAATTGCGGCACGATTTGGTGCGCGTAAATGAGACTGTTGAGATCAAACGACGAAACCAGAATACGCTCTCCATTCGCCTCGCCGGCCGTGTCCAGAGTCTGCCGGACTTTGATCTGCTGCCGCGCTTCAGGCTCGCCGGGATAATTTTTAATTTCCAGCAGAAGCCGGCATCGGGCGCGATAGGCGGACACAAAATCCTGCAAACGCAACGCACCTTCTTTGGCTGCGCCGGAAAAATGCGCCGCAAAGTTCATTTCCTTCAACTGCGCGTAATCGTAGTCGTCGATGCGTTTATGCCGCTGCCCCAGCTTGGCGAAATCGTCGTCGTGCCACAACACGCAAACCTCATCGCGACTGAGCTGAATATCAGTCTCCATGCCGTCGATGGCATGACGCAGCGATTTATCGAAAGCGCTGCGTGTGTTTTCTGCAGCTTCCTTGTTTGCACCGCGATGGGCGTAGATCAAGGTTTGACTCATGGCAATCCTTGAATGAATTTCAGCATTGACGTTTCCATCGCCGCATAGTGCGGGTTGTACATCAATCGTCGCAACAGCCCGTGTTCAAGATTCTGTTCGCTCACTTCGCCCCACCAGACTTCCCGGGGCTGCGACATGCAGGCCTTGTAACGTTCGCTGTCGTTGTCATAATAATGCAGGCAGTTCGCATATTCGCCATTTGCGCCGTAATACGCATCTTCGGGTGACATGACGATCGCGGTGTGCGCACTGCCCAGAATACGTTTTTCAGGCACTGCGCTATCCACCCACTCGATATTTTCCTGCTCGATCTTCGCTGTCGAGTACCACACCAGCTTGCTGCAAACATGTCGCGCTTGCTGAATGAAACGCAGCGTCGCCGCCGAATTCACGGTGGCATCGTCTGCGCTGGCAACGGCGAATACAGGGATGTCCACGCCGCTTTTCGGCAAGGCTTGCGTCAGTTTGTACATTTGCGCCGCCGCGTTCTTGCAGAACGATTCATATTTGTAGAGATCGCGATCCTGCATGTTACCCACCCAGGCCGCCTTCGGCCGCAGCCAGCTGTAAAGCTTGTGCAGATTCGCCCACTTCGCCAGCGGAGTGATCTCGAACGCGGGCGAAAACAGGAACAGGCCTCGCACCCGGTTATCGTGCCCCGCATGAAACAGGCTTAATGCGGCACCGGCCGAGAATCCCGCCAGATAGAGTTCATCCACCTCGGCAGCCAGGCAATCCGCGCCGTAAGCCACCGTCCTCACCCATTCCCGCCAATCCACCTCAAGCAAATCACCGGGCCGGGTTCCGTGCCCGGGCAGCAGCACGGCCATCACGCGAAAGCCGTTGCGCTGGAAGAATGCGCCCAGATGGCGCATGTGGTAGGGAGAGTCGCTTAATCCGTGAGTGAGCAGCACGCCGCGCCGATAGGGCTTGTCCCGTCCTTTTTCGAAGTCGCCTGCCGGCAACAATTCAAATGGCGTGTTGCCTGCAACGATAGCTTCCTGGTCATTTTTGCCGTCATGGTGCTGCCGCAGCATGGCTTGCGTATCGCGCACATAGTCCGCAAACGGCAACCCTGCACCAGAAAAACAGGAGTTGACGCCGGACGCACGGTGCCGCAAACCAAGTATTTCCATCATTTTCCCGTCATATTTATGTAACAACCCGGCGGTATCGTCCGCACCCTAAATAGGCAAGCAGGAGGACTCCATGCTCAGCATTCTACCTGTCGAAAAGTACCGCACCACTGCTCGCGCGCAGTTTTTGGCAAGCCAGTTCATGCCGCGCCCCAAGGAACAAGCCATGTCGCCACTCCGTGAAATCCTCGAACAGCGGCGCTTGAGCGCCCTGTTTCAACCCATCATCGATCTCAAGAGCGGCGAGTTCCTGGGCTTCGAGGGTTTGATACGCGGTCCGGCAGACAGCCCGCTGCATTCCCCCATCAACCTGTTCGGTGCGGCGGAACAACAGGGCCTGCAACTGGAACTGGAGATGCTTTCGCGCCAGGTCGTACTGGAGACATTCGCGAAACTCAGCTTGCCGGGCAACCTGTTCCTCAACGTCAGCCCGGAGACGTTGACCAATCCCAGTTTCAAGGACGGCCAGACGCTGGCGTTCCTGAAACAGCTAGGGCTCGATCCGGCGCGCGTGATCATTGAGATCACCGAGAACCAGCCGACCTTCGATTTCGAGGGCATGCGCGATGCCTTGCTGCATTACCGCGGAATGGGCTTCAAGATCGCCATCGACGACCTGGGCGAGGGATTTTCCAGCCTGCGCCTGTGGTCGGAGTTGCGCCCCGAGTTCATCAAGATCGACATGCATTTCGTGCAGGGGGTGGATCACGACCCGATCAAGCTGCAGTTCCTGAAATCCATCCAGCATATCGCCGAAAGCTGCGGCACGCATGTGATCGCGGAAGGCGTGGAGACCGAAGCAGAGTTGCGCGTGGTAAAGGACATCGGCATCGCGTTGGGACAGGGGTATTTCATCGCGCGACCCAGTCCCACGCCGCCGCTGCTGGCATCCACCGAGACCAGCCGCATCATCAATTCATCCAACATCGCCCTGTTTCCCAAGGCCGATTTCTACCAGCGTTCGCAAACCACGGCACACAAGCTGCTGACCTATGTCGAACCGGTACACCCCGACACGCTGATCGACCACATCTTCGAGCGCTTCAATGTCAACCCGGCGCTGCGCATCATTCCGGTCGTCAAGAACAGCGTGCCGCTCGGGCTGATCAACCGATATCACTTCATTGACCGTTTCTCCAAGCCGTTCCAGCGCGAACTGCACAGCAAGAAACCCTGCAGCGACCTGATCCAGGGCGATCCGCTGCTGGTGGAAAAAGGCATGCCCATCGAAGAGCTCAGCCACTTCATGGCCGAGGCGGACAGCCGCCATTTTGCCGACGGTTTCATCATCACCGAGAACGGGCGCTATATCGGCGTTTCTTCCGGCCAGGACCTGTTGCGTGAACTGACGCAGATGCAACTGGAAGCGGCGCGTTACGCCAATCCGCTGACCCTGCTCCCGGGCAATGTGCCGATCAACGAACATATCGAACGACTGCTGCTGGCGAATACGCCTTTCGTCGCCTGCTATTGCGACCTCGATCACTTCAAGCCCTTCAACGATACCTACAGCTACCGCAAGGGCGACGAGATGATCCAGCTCACGGGCCGCATCCTGAGCTGGGCCTGCGACCCCAAGCTTGATTTCATCGGCCACATCGGCGGCGACGATTTTATTCTGCTGTTGCAAAGCCGTGACTGGAAAGCGCGCTGCGAGCAGGCGTTGCGCTCGTTCGAGCAAGCCGCCGAACTGTTGTTCAGGGAAGAACACCTTGCTGCAGGCGGTTACAACAGCGAAGGGCGCGACGGCAATGTGAAATTCCACCCGCTCACCAGCTTGTCCATCGGCGCAATCCAGGTCGCGCCACGCCAATTCCTGTCCCATCACGAAGTTTCAGCCGCCATGACCGATGCCAAGAAGATGGCAAAGAAGACGAATGGCAACAGCCTGTTCATCGAAGTACGCAATACCGTTGCCAGACAATGAAGGAGACCCCATGAAACTGTTTGCCAAGGACAACAAGGAAGTCACACATAACCGCTTGCACAGCATACGCAGCATGCTGTTCACACAAGGCCTGGGGGGAACCCTGGATTATTTCTGCACGTTTTCCGTATTTTCGATTGCATGACCGGTAAAAAACTTTGACCCGACGACTGATCGCCCTGTTCCGCGCCGCGCGCGTCGCGCTGCATATCGGCTACGGCCTGACGCTGGCGATCGCCTATCCGTGGTTTGGGTTGGCGATACGACGACGCATCCTGCAAAACTGGTCTGCCGGATTGCTGGATATCTTCAACGTCAGGATCGAAATCGCTGAAGGCGATCCGCTGCACGCGTTGCGCCACGGCCTCATCGTTACCAACCATATCTCCTGGCTGGACGTGTTTGTGCTCAATGCCGTGGTGCCGATGCGCTTCGTGGCCAAATCCGAAGTACGTCGCTGGCCGGTCATCGGCTGGTTGTGTGCGCGCGCGCAGACCCTGTTCATCGAACGCGGCAAGGCGCGTTCCGCGGCGCGCATCAATGTGCAATTGGTCGACTTGCTGCAACGCGGCGAATGTCTGGCCATCTTCCCGGAAGGGACCACCACCGACGGACTGAAGGTCGAACATTTCCATTCTTCGCTGTTGCAACCCGCCATCGATGCCGGAGCGCTGGTGCATCCCATTGCCATCCGTTATCAGGATAGGTCAGGCACGCACTGCCTGGCTTCCGCCTATATAGACGAAATTTCATTCGGCACCTCAATGTGGAACATACTGAGTACGGCCGAGTTGCATGTACAGCTCGTTGCCACACCCCCGCTGGACGCGAGCGGCACCGACAGGCGCAACCTGACCGGCGCGGTGCGGCAACATATCAGCGCGACGCTTGCCGCCATGCACGCTGCACCTGCATCAGCTTCTCAATTGGAAGTTGCACACGAACATGCCGGGAACGAACAACATTTCCAGTCGCTTTACTGTGTATTGCTGCATCCTTCGCTTGCGCAAGAGGTGGTAAGCCACCCGCTGAAATAGCTTAATCAATTTTTCATATTCCCTTAACCCCGGTGCAACATACGGTCGCTAATCTTCCGTCATCAACTCAACGGGAGAACACCATGCTGGACCTGATCAAGCAAGAACACCGCGAAGCACAAGGCAGACTCACTTTCAGTCTGGCGCGTACCGTTGCCGAAGTGGCGGAAGCCCAGCGCGTGCGCTACAAGGTGTTCGCCGAAGAAATGGGCGCAAAATTGCCCAGCGCTGCTTTGGGTCTCGATATCGACCGCTTCGACGAATTCTGCGACCACCTGCTTGTACGCGATCACGGTAACGACAAGGTCGTCGGTACTTATCGCATCCTGCCGCCGGAACAGGCAGTCAACGCGGGCGGATATTATTCCGAGACCGAATTCGACCTGTCGCGTCTGATGCACCTGCGCGACCGCATGGTGGAAGTCGGCCGTTCCTGCGTGCATCCCGATTACCGTGACGGATCGACCATCACCCAGTTGTGGAGCGGCCTGGCCGATTACATCGGCAAGCACGGCCACGAATACCTGATCGGCTGCGCCAGCATCAGCATGGGCGACGGCGGACACTACGCCGCCAGCGTTTACAACAAGGTGCACAAGCTGCACGGTGCGCCCGCCGAATATCACGTGTTCCCGCATTGCCGCCTGCCGCTGGAATCCCTGAACCAGAACCTGGAAGTCACCATCCCGCCGCTGATCAAGGGCTACCTGCGCCTGGGCGCCTACATCGCCGGCGAACCGGCATGGGATCCGGATTTCAACTGCGCCGACCTGTTCATCCTGATGCCGGTATCGCGCATGAATGCACGCTACGCCAAACATTTCATGAAGAAGGCCGCATAGTTTTCCCGTTTCATTCCGCCTCCCCTTTGCGCGCACTCGGTATGGTGCGCGTTCTTTTTGCTGGAGAAGTTTCGCCGATATATCGCAGCTGCACATTTGTGTATTAATTCAGGAGCCGTTCGATGGAAAGTCCTTACAAGGGTAAAACAGGTCTGGTGCGTTTGTGGAATGCTTTCGGGTATTCGCTGGCCGGGTTTCGCGCCGCCTACAAGCACGAAGATGCATTCCGGCAGGAAGTCCTGCTCGCCACCATTCTCATTCCATTGGCATTGTGGTTGCCTGTGGCTTATCTCGGCAAGGCATTGATGATCGCCAGCGTGTTGCTGGTCATCATGATCGAACTGCTTAACTCCGCCATCGAGGCCACCGTCGATCGCATCTCGCTGGAGAACCACGACCTCGCGAAGCGCGCAAAGGACATCGGGAGTTCGGCAGTGCTGGTAAGCCTGATCAATGTGCTGGCGGTATGGGGATTGGTGCTGCTGCACTAGAAGTGCCGTCATAAAACTTTCAAATTGGTTTAATCAAATATTCATGCGCGAGCGGCAGCATGCGCATCATGAATACACCAGACCAGAACCTCAATACGCCGGTGCCGCTGAATATCGCACTGGTCACTGAAACCTACCTGCCCGAAGTAAACGGCGTCGCCATCACCATCGGCCGCATGGTGCAGGGCTTGCGCAAACGCCAGCACCTCATCCACATGATCCGCCCGCGCCAGTTCAAGCAGGATGTGGCAGCAAATGAGGATGGCTACACGGAAACGCTGGTGACCGGCATGCCCATACCCGGTTACCCCGAACTGAAATCCGGGCTGCCCGCCAAGGGCTTGCTGATGCGCCTGTGGAAGCTGCAGCGCCCCGATATCGTGCATATTGCCACCGAAGGTCCGCTGGGCTGGTCTGCCCTGTCTGCCGCGCGCAAGTTGAACATCCCGGTGAGCACGGATTTCCACACCAACTTCCACAGCTACTCGCAACACTACGGCGTCGGCCTGCTGAAGAAACCCATTGCCGCCTATCTGCGCCACTTCCACAACAAGGCAGCATGCACGCTGGTACCCACGGTTTCGCTGCAGCAACAGCTGGAATTCGAGGGGTACAAGAACGTATTCGTGGTTTCGCGCGGCGTGGATGCGCAACTGTTCCACCCCGCCAAGCGCAGTGCCGAGTTGCGCGCCTCATGGAACGCCGACGAAAGCACTCCGGTGGTGATGCTGGTTAGCCGTATCGCCCCGGAAAAGAACCTGCATGTCGTCATCCAGGCATTCGAGCAAATGCGCAAGGTCAATCCGCTGGCACGTCTGGTGATGGTGGGCGATGGCCCGGCCCGCGCCGATCTGGAGAAACAGCACCCGCATGTGATCTTCGCCGGGATGCTGACCGGAGAACCGCTGGCACAGCACTACGCTTCCGGCGATATCTTTCTTTATCCCAGCCTGACCGAGACTTACGGCAACGTGACCGTCGAGGCGATGGCCAGCGGCCTGGCCACGGTCGCATACGACTATGCCGCCGCACGCCAGCACATGCGCCACGACGAGAACGGTTTGCTGGTGCCGTTCGCCGACACCGATGCCTTCGTCAAACTCTCGACGGGGCTGATCTCCGACATGGAGCGAGTGCAACGCTTGCGTATCGCCGCGCGTCAGACCGTGGAAGCACTGACCTGGGAACACATCATGAGCGAGATGGAAGCGGTACTGCTCGATACCGTCCGCAAACAGGGAGTACAAAATGTCCAACCTGAACTTTCCGCTGCAACAGATTAAAACCTGGGATATGGAGCTCTGCGCCTTCTGCAACAGGCGCAGCCGCAACTTCACGGTGCGCAATCTGTTTCGCCTGTTCAGCCGCCTGGGCGACGGAATGTTCTGGTATGTGCTGATGATCGTGTTGCTGCTGCAATATCAAAGTGCAGCAATTCCTGCCGTATTTCACATGATCGTCGTCGGATTGATCGGCACGGCATGCTACAAATTCATCAAGGGTAAAACCCTGCGCCCGCGTCCGTTCAATGTCTATCCGGCCATCGTCTGCGCCGGCAAGACGCTGGACCAGTTCAGCTTCCCTTCTGGCCACACCATGCATGCAGTGGCATTCAGCATCGTCGCCATCGCCTACTTCCCGGCGCTGATCTGGCTGGTGCTGCCGTTCAGCGTGATGGTCGGACTGTCGCGCCCGATACTCGGCCTGCACTATCCCAGCGACGTGCTGGCAGGCGCCGCACTTGGCGGCATGATCGCGGGTCTGTCGTTCCTGATCTGATTTTTCGTTTCATTCCACATTCCGGAGGTTCCGCATGATGCGACTTTCTGCATTGCTTAAATCTCTTACCCTGCAACAACAGTTGCGCCTGATGATGGGTATCTCGCTGCTGGGCATGCTGACCGTGATCGTTTTTGTCATGATCAATCTGAACCAATTGCGCCAGGAATTCCGCATCTATCAGTCGATGCAGACGATGGACAAAAGCCTGATCGAGGTCAAGGCGACGGCCCTGGCTATCAGCCGCAGCGATCCGATTCCGGCCGAGACTTCGGCACAGCTTGAACAAGCCGACGCACACATGCGCGAATTGCTGAAGCGCGTTTCCGACTCCTCGGATCTGCCCGCCTTGCACGATTCCCTTAAAAAGATGTCCGCGCAATGGGGCGCATATGCCCAGGGATTCAAGGGTGCGATCAAGATCGCCGCGACCAGCCCCGCCGATGCGCTGCAAATTCCGGATTCGCTTTACGGTATGTACCTCTCCCCGATGGTGCAGGAACTGGACAAGCTGGTCGACGCTAACAAGGATATCGAACTCGCTTCCGAACACAGGATAGATAGTGTCATGAGCCGGGTACTGTGGATTGTCTTGCTGCCGATGATGGCGCTGGGGATCATTACCGTGGTCACTGAAACCCTGTTCGGCCGCAACCTGCGCAAACGGCTGGAGCACATCGTCGACGAAATCAATCACCTGCACAACGGCGACCTGAGCCGCCGGCTGACATCGCACAATAATGACGAGATCAGCCATCTGTCCGGCACGATCAACACTTTCATTGCGCGTTTCGAAACCATCCTGCACGAGGTGCATGTCTCGGCCAACCAGACCCACAAGACAGCTCACGGGGTCAGCCAGATGGCGCACTCGGTCACCGCGAATGCCAAGGAACAGTCTGCCAAGGTATTCCAGGTGAGCGGTGCCATCGAAGGCATGGGCAACACGATCAAGACGATCGCCGCGAATGCGGCACAGGCTTCCGCTGCAGCAAGGCAGACCCTGGCTTTGGTGCAGTCCGGAAGCGAAACCGGGCAGTCCACGATACTTGCGCTGAGCCAGATCGACCAAACAGTCGGCTCTTCCGTAAAAACCATGAACGAACTGAATATTGCCATCCAACGCATTGGCAGCGTCAGCAGCATGATCAAAGAGATCGCGGAACAGACCAACCTGCTCGCGCTCAATGCGGCCATCGAGGCGGCGCGCGCGGGAGAACAGGGGCGCGGTTTTGCGGTGGTTGCCAGCGAGGTGCGCAAATTGGCCGAACGGACCACCAGTGCCACCGCAGACATCACCAAGATCGTCCAGCTGATCGAAAGCGAAACCGACGAGGCGACCCGTGCCATGGCCCTGGCCAAGCAGGAAGTAGCGCAAGGCGTGCGGCACGGGGAAGGCATGGGACAACTACTGCGCCAGATCGAGAGTTCCGTGCTCATCGTCACCGACATGATGCGCCAGATCGCCTCGTCCACCGAGGATCAGTCGGCAGCGGGCGAAGACATCTGGCTCAATATCAACTCGGTCGCAACAATCAGCGCCAATACCGCGACCGATATCGAGCAGGCCGGCAACGAAATGCAGACCCTCGCCAATTCCTCCAGAGCACTATTCGAGGCGATCGGCCAGTTCAAACTGGCGAGGAATGCAGCTTAAACCTTGCTGAATACGTCCTGCGGTAGCGGGATGCGATGGCGCAATTGCTGCGGCGTGACGAGCTCGATGCGTTGTCGCAGTATGGGATCATCGGCATGCGGATTGGCGTCCCATATCGGTTCTTCGCCCAGCAGGATGCGGTCGATGTGCGTCAATCTCGCACCGGTCTCGCTCAGATAATAGTTGAACCGGCGCTGCATCCCGGAGTCGAGCAAGCTTGCCCCGTGGTAACACAGATGCGACAAGCGGCTGGTGCGCAGCAGACTCTCTGCACCCGCCAGTATGTTCACACCGCGTTTGGCCAAATTGTGCGAGCAGGAAAAATGCTGTGCCACGTATTGCGCCAGTTCTGCGCGATGCGCATGCATCAGCTCGCTGGGCTCCGCAAAGAGTTGTGCACGAATGTGCATGTCCATTGCCCACTCGCATGCCGCATGTGTCAGCATCGGGATATTTCCCCACATCTTCTCGTGTGCGGGGACAAAGTGGTTGTGGGCGATCACGTCCACCAGCAAGTGACTGACGAAGCCCAGAGAGAGGGCATATTCCTCATCGCTCTTGGCATCGTCCAACAGTTTTCGCGCCCGCTGCCATTGGTGCGTGGTAGAAAACGGTTCGCCCCAGGAATGCTCGCTCAGCAACGCGAGATCCGGCAGGCAGGCGCCGGCCAGCACCAGTTTGGGAAACGATTTGATCGCGCGGCGATAGCGCGGGTCGGTGAGCGGGACCGCCCACAGCAGCATCTGGGCGAAATAGACGTGGGTATATAGCCCCCAGGCATTGGCATCTGCACTCCACAACAGCAGCGGAATCAACCAGCGCCAGTATTTGAGCAGAATTTTCATGCCTCGCAGTTTCGCCGCGATATGCGAAACTTTAATGACGTTCAGATGATTTTATTGTGACGTTCGGGTACTCGTGCACGCTCTGCCATAATGCGCATGCTTTCAACTGATCGAGATATGCAATGTCCTGGTTCTTCACCAACCTCATCGGCACGTTTCTGCTGCCGCCACTCAATCTGCTGCTCATCGCGGCACTCGGCCTTTGGCTCTGGCATTCACGCCCGCTGATCGCCCGCATTCTGATGACCACGGCATTCGGCTTGCTGTGGCTGCTCTCCACACCCTATTTTGCGGAAACCTTGCTGCATGGATTGGAAGGCAAACCCTTCGTCAATGACACGAGAAGACCGCAGGCAGATGCCATCGTGGTGCTGGGTGGCGGCACTTATTTTCACGCGCCGGAATACGGCGGCGATACGACAAACAAGGATACGCTGGAGCGCTTGCGCTATGCCGCCAAGCTGTACCGTGAGACATTGAAACCCATCCTGGTGACTGGCGGCGCGCCGCTGGGCAACAGCACCTCCGAAGCGGAACAGATGAAACAGGTGCTGGAACACGAATTCAATGTTCCGGTACAGTGGTCTGAAGGGGCTTCGGACAACACGCTGGAAAATGCGCGCCTGTGTCGTCAGGTGCTCCAACGGGTCGGCATCACTCGCATCTACCTTGTCACGCACGCCTCGCACATGCCACGTGCTGTGCAGGCGTTTCAGGCTGCCGGGTTTCAGGTCGTTCCCGCCCCGACCGGATACACCACGCGCTACCGGACAGATTTGCTCGCTTTTGTGCCGAACGCCTATGCTTTACGCGACAGCCGGATATTCCTGCATGAATTAATTGGAATGTTGTGGTATCAGTTAAAATCCTGACATAGCAGAAGCCGCCATTGGAGCGCCGACGTCCTCGTCAGCCTTCCATCAAAACCAACCAACGGAGTGTCACATGAGAGCACGCATCAAATGGGTAGAAGAAGTTTCCTTCATCGGTGAGACCGAGAGCGGTCACTCGGTTGTGATGGACGGCCCGCCCGCCGGCGGCGGTCGCAACCTGGGACCGCGACCGATGGAGATGTTGCTGATCGGCACCGGCGCTTGCACCGCTTACGATGTGGTGACCATCCTGAAAAAAGGGCGGCAGCAAATCTCCGATTGCGTGGTGGACATCCAGTCCGACCGCGCCGAGACCGACCCCAAAGTGTTCACGAAGATTCACCTGCACTTTGTGGTAACGGGCAAAGACCTCAAGCGCGAGCAAGTCGAACGCGCCATCAAGCTATCCGCCGACAAATACTGCTCTGCTTCCATCATGCTGGGGAAAACGGCGAAGGTGACGCACGATTTCGAGATCGTGGAGGGATAAGCTTTTCGTCATTCCGGCCTGACCGTAGGTCAGCCTGTCCTGAGTTTATCGAAGGGCCGGAATGACGGTCAAACCCAATAAACCGTCTTCGTCATTACCTTCGACATACCCCGCATCGCCAGTTTCACCGGCAACGGCAATTCCGCCGCGCCCAGCTCCACTGCCATATCGGCATGGCCGACTTCATCCGTGTACATTTGCTGTGCCACGGCGCGACTCTTGGCGTCCTGCTTCGGCAAACTGTCCAGATGGCTTTGCAGGTGCGCACCGACCTGACGTTCGGTTTCGGCCAGGAAACCCAGATTCCATTTGTCGCCCAGCGCACCCGCCAATGCGCCTAGTGCGAGCGAACTGGTGTACCAGAACGGATTGAGCAGGCTCAAGCGTCCACCCAGTTCGTGCACCCGGTGCGAGGTCCAGGCCAGATGTTCGGTTTCTTCCCACGCCGCATGCTCCAGCTTCTCCTGCACCCCCGGATCGCGCGCCGTCAGCGCCTGGCCCTGGTACAAGGCCTGCGCGCATATTTCGCCGGTGTGATTGATGCGCATCAGCGCGGCTGCATGCTTCTTTTCCGAATCGCTCAGGGACGAGTCGGCGATATCAGCATCCGGATAGGGGCGCGCGGTCGGCGCTTTGGCGAACAAGGTGCGCAGACCTTTATCAAATTCAATAATCAGATTATCCAGATTCAACATGTCATCCTCCTGTGGCAACCTAGGCAATTTAAGCAATTGGCAAGACAGTGTCAAATAATACGGCCACCCGAAGGTGGCCGTTCAGTATTGCACCGGAAAATCCGATTAAAGCTTTTGTGCTTAGAACTTCTTGTTCAGACCCACTGCCAGCATGGAAGAGCTTCCGCCAGCGGTCATGCTGGTGCCTGCCAGCGCATCATTAATCACGCTATAAGAACGAGTGTTTGTACCTTGACTCGTTTTGGTATACGCAGCATAGAACGTTGTTGTCTTGGACAGACCTTGCAGCCAAGCCAAAGTAACGCCAGAAGCACCCATATCAGTTCCAGTGCCGACCTTAGACAAGCTCGACAGAGTACTGCTCGCATCTATAGTGTTCTTCGCATAGCTGAGCGCAATAGCGCCTGGGCCGACTGGAGCTACAGCACTAACGGACATAGCCTTGTTAGTTCCCGACGTAACAACTACGTTGTTCGTGCCGGTCTTGGATGTCTGATAGGTTGCAAACAGCTTGACCACGGTGAAGTCATACGACGCACCCAACGCAATGTCCGTAGCCGATAATGTAGAGGTTTCTGTGGCAAGCGCAGGCAGGTAGGTCGTACCAGCAGTTGCGCCCGTATACACAGCGCCGACTGACAAAGGGCCATTGTCGTAATTTGCCGACAGCAAGAATGCGGAAGTTTTAGGATCGACAGCTGTAGTAGAAAGTGCAGTCAAGTTACCCACACCAGCCAGAGCAGTTGAGTAGTTCACTGCAACTGTCACCCCCCCCATATTCGGAGAGATATAGGCCAGCGCGCGTTGGGCACGGGCTGCACCTGTTGCGGAACCGATCAGGAAAGTGCTGCCTGCGGTGACGTTTTGCAGCGGAGACACTAGCGAATCGGCTGTTGGGTCGAACTTGACAGCCCAGTCATAGGCGGTTGTTTGCAGGTAGCCTGTTGCAACAGTTCCGAAGTCGCCTGCCAAAGCCAGCATTTGTTGACGCGCAACAACGCTTGAATTACCCACACCGCCTGTACCAACGGTCGAGTTGGTTTGCGGATCCAGACCATATTCCAGGACAACAACAGCTTTCATGCCGTTGCTCAGGTCTTCAGCACCTTTCACGCCAAGGCGGGATGCAGACAGGCCGCCCGAAACAGCAATCGTATCGCTCTTTTGGCCGTCGGCGGAAGCGTGGGCAACAGCTGCGTCAACGTTACCGTACATAGTCACATCTGCAAATGCCGGGGCAGAGAATGCTGCAGCGACAGCCAGTGCGATGAGTTTCTTTTGCATTTGAATGATCTCCTCAGATTTGATATTCAATAATTCGATCGGGCCAATCCCTAGCGAAATAATTGGATCGGTGGGGTATCCCGCCTAGTCCGAGGCGCAAATTACACTTCAACGTCTACCACTTCAAATATTTCATTGCAATAAGTAGGGATACGTAGTTTTCCTGCAACATATTGATATAGGTCAATAAATATGTGGCTTACCCCCTAATCGCTAAATTCGCTACTCTTGAAAATTTAACGCAAATTTAACAATGCTGCCAGATTGAACATTCTATAAAAGCTGGATAGCGTTGCAGTTTTTTCGGTTCTTTCGATGGATTTGGTGGTCTCCTGATACCGGCTTCCAGAGATGAATACGAACTTCCAGGTGGCGATTTCGACTGTATCATTCCTGCAACTACCCCCACTTAAGCGGCATTTTCGTTTGACTGGGGTTCTTCATTGCCACTCAAACGGAAACGCAGTCAATCAGAGCGCAATGACCAATTTCCCTGCGTGCAACCCAGTTATTGAAGCGATTCAGTATCGTGAACTTTGCTCCAAACCGCGTTGTAAATCCTACATAAAAGGCTGCATTAATTGCGCCCACCTGCCTAGTTTTTGATGTAACTCATTAATTATAAAAGCAATATCTTTTTCGGCACGCCTCTTGCAGAGACTCGCTTCGTTATGTCGTTATATACATAACGAAGCGTTGATGAACTGAAAATTTTCAGAGCGAAATTTTGCTTTACTCATTCAATGATCAAAAGCAATCGCCCAGTCATGAATTGGCGTTTAAATTTAAGGAGATAATCGAGATGATCAAACCCAAGAAAATACATTCCGCGGTGATAGTCATGGCCACCAGTTTGATTTCATTGCCTGCGTTTGCCGAAGATGAATCATTTTTTTCAAACTGGTTGGCCAATGTCAGCAGCACCCAGGAAGAACAACCGCACTGGATGACACCCCTGGTGACAGTAACCCCGCGTCTGGAGCAGGAGTACAGATTCGACTATAGCCATTCAGATGTGCCCAAACCTAAAGCTGGCACAACCATTGACAGTTACGGGGGCGGCAAAGGGATTGAAATTATCCCAAGCAGGAATACCGAGATCATTGTCGGTGTGCCGGCCTATCAAGTAAAAGACGTTCCAAACAAACCTAGTGTCACCGGAGTTGCTGATGAGAATTTGCTGCTGAAATATCGGATGCTTTCGGCAAACGAAGAGCATGGCAATTACATCGTCACCGCTTTCCTCGGAACGAGCCTGCAAACCGGGGGCAATGCGTTTACCACCAATCACACGCTTGTCACGCCCACCATCGCTGCCGGTAAGGGGTGGGGCGATCGACAGTCGGGGGTAGATATTCAGAGCACATTGGGAATGGCTGTTCCATCGGGCGGGTTGAGCACTCTAGGAAGGCCTCTTACCTGGAATATGGCATTGCAAGGACATGTGGGCAAGTTCTGGCCGGAGATTGAAACCAACTATATACACTGGTATGACGGGGCGCTTGCCGGTAAAAGTCAAATGATGATCACCTATGGGACTACTATCGGTCGATTCGTGATCAAGGGCCGCGTCAAGGCAATAGTTGGGATTGGATATCAGATCGTACATGGAACGCAGGTTGTCAACCTGAACCACGCCACGCTGGCCACGATGCGTATTACTTTCTAACTTGGGTTTTGCGGAAAGCTGAGTGACCCGGTAGATTGCCATGTGAACGGGTTTCAACGGGAGGCGATTTGGGCTGCCTCCCACCCTCCACCCAGCGCCCGAATAAGGTTGACGCTAGCCTGCAATCTTCTCCGGCGCAGATTCAATGCGTCGAGCTGAATCTGCTGGGCAGTGGCTTGTGCTGTCACTACTTCCAGATAACTTGCAACACCTTCGCGATAACGGTTCATGGCAATATCCAGCGTGTTTTGGGTATCCGTGACAGCAGCATCCAGCGCCTTGGATTCTTCCGTCAGATCACTCAAGAGCGAAAGATTGTCCTCGACTTCCTGAAAGGCCTGCAGCACGGTGGAACGGTATCTGGCACCGGCCACCTTGAATGCGGCCTCTTCCTGATCGACTACCGCCTGGCGGCGGCCTGCGTCGAAAATGGTCATCAGGGCATTCGGCCCGATTAACCAGAACAAATTGGGAGCATTCATCAATCCCGTCTGGTAGGTGCTTTCATATCCGGCGGCGCCGCCGAGGTCGATCGTCGGGAAAAATGCCGATTTTGCCACACCGATACGGGCGTTGGCTTCTGCCAAATGGCGCTCCGCCGCGGAGATATCCGGCCTGCGTTGCAACAGCGTGGCCGGGACACCCACCGGGATGGCAGGCAACTGGATGTTCACCACGGCAGGCGCAATGGAGAAACCGGAGGCGGATTCGCCGACCAGGGTGGCAATCGCGTGCTGGTAAAGCGCCCTGCTCGCGGCGATATCCGAGATCTCGGCTTGTGCTGTCTCAAGCTGCACTTTCGCACGGGAGACGTCCAGTGCCGAATCGATGCCGCCTTGAAAACGATTTTGCGTGAAAGTTAACGCTTGGGCATACGCATCGACTTCGTCGAACAGCAATTTGGATTGCCCATCCAGCATGCGCAAGGTCAGATAGTCGTTGGCAAGTTCCGCCCTCAAACTCAGATGAATCGACTCCAGTTCCGCCGCTGCCGCCTGCGCACCGGCTTCGCCGGCTGCAACCTGATTGCGCACATGCCCCCACAAGTCGACCTCATACGAGGCCATCAAACCGAGCGCGTTGTCTCCGTACACATTGGGCTGCGAAGGGGAGCGTAGCGCGCGGTTTTGCGACTGCCTGTTGCGTGTCGCATATGCCCCTGCCGAGACGGTCGGGAAATAACTTGCGCGCGCCTGTGCGGCATAGGCGGTCGCCTGGTCGAAATGCCCCATTGCCACGGCAAGATCTGCATTGGCAGCGTCCAGGCGTTTGATCAGGTCGTCGAGCGTGGGATCGTTGTACGCTTTCCACCAATCCCCGCGCGGCAGAGTGTCCGCAGGCTGCGCGGGCTGCCAGATCGAGGTTGGCCCCTGATAGGCCGCGGGCGCCGCAACCTCGGGTATTTTGTAAGCAGGCGCTTCGGAACAGCCTGCGAGCAGCAATGCGCAGAGTATCGACGGTGCCAGCCGGATTGCGCTCATGGCGCGGCCCCGGGTTTCGGTTCGGCGTCTGCATTCTTGATGCGCACAATATCGCCCTGCACGATGGAATCCGACGGGCTGTCAATCACCCGGTCATTGCTGTCGATTCCTCTATCCACTTCCACCACCCGCCCCAAATCGCGCACGATCGCGATGGATTTAAGAACGACCCGATCGTCGGCACCCACGGTTGCCACCTGCAGCCCCTCTTTGCGAAACAACAAAGCACTCACCGGCAAACGGAATACCGTTGTACTGGAAGGCAGGTCGAAGTGCACTTCCGCATAACTTCCGGAGAACAGCTTGCCTCCCTTGTTTTCCATCAACAGTTCGACCGTCGAGGTGCGGGAAGACTCGCGGATAGCATTCGAGGTACTCAGAACAATCGCCGCAAAACCCTGCGTTGGAAGCTCCGGAAAATAAATTTTCACCTTCATGTTCGGCTTGATCAGGTAGATGAAATTCTGAGGCACCTCCGTGTATATCCGCAATCTCCGGTTGTCGACAACCCGGAACAAGGCTTGCCCGTTGTTGCTTCCCGGATTGATCAACTTGCCGATATCGGTATTGCGCTCGGTGACCACACCGTCGAAAGGCGCGACGATACGCTGGAACGATTGACTTGCCAGCAGGCTTTCCAGGTTGGCTTTCGCGGCATTCAGAATGTCACGCTTGGATTTGGCATCCGCTGTCTTTTCATCGGATTCCTGACGGGAAACCGAATTAGAGAACACGAGATTCTGCCAGCGCTTTGCGGTGATGTCGGCAATTTCCAGATTCGACTCGGCGGTCGACACATCGGCCCGCGCCCGCAGTATTTGCTGGTCAAGCTCCGGTGTTTCTATTTCTCCCAGCAATTGTCCTTTTTTAACTCTCGCACCAATGTCGGTATACCAGTTCTTGAGATAGCCGCTCACCCTGGCATAAATCGGCGCATCGAGGTCGGCGCGCACGTTTCCCGGCAAAATCAGCGTCTGTACGCCGGGGCCAAGTTGGGGCAATACCACTTTAACCGTCACATGCCTGGCTTCGACCTCTTGTTCCAAATCGTGTGCGTGACTGAGGCGAACCCAGATACCGGCTGCCGCCACAACAACCGCTACTGCCGCAATAATCAATCCGGCAAAGCGAAGGCGCGCAACTGCAGGATCACGATGGCCAGAGTCGGGCATTTTGCTTGCTCCAGAAGTTAAACAGCATTGTGTTCATCTTGTTTCAAGTGTTCGTTAGTTTTGTGCACAAGGCTGAACACCACAGGCACAAAAAGCAAAGTTGCGAGTGTCGCGAAAGCGAGTCCGCCGATCACCGCCCGGCCCAGCGGCGCATTTTGTTCCCCACCCTCGCCGAGCCCCAGCGCCATGGGTGCCATGCCTATCATCATCGCAAGCGCCGTCATCAGGACCGGCCGGAAGCGGATAAAGCCCGCTTCCAGCGCGGCAGTTATACCGTTATCTCCCTCACTCATTCTCTCCCTGGCGAAGCTCACCACCAGGATACTGTTGGCAGTAGCCACCCCCATGCACATGATGGAGCCGATCAGTGCAGGCACCGATAAAGTGGTGTCGGTCACAAACAGCATCCAGACTATCCCCGCCAAGGCTGCAGGCAAGGCCGTGATAATGACGAATGGATCCAGCCAGGACTGAAAATTGACCACGATCAACAGGTAGATCAACACGATCGCTCCCAGCAATCCGAACAGCAGTCCGCTGTAGGAATCGTTCATGGCCTTCACCTGACCGCGCATGACCACGTACGAACCCTTGGGAACATCCTTGGCGGTATCCTTCAACACCTGTTCCATGTCGTACGCCACATTGCCCAAATCCCGTTCCTGTGTGGAGCCGAAAATATCAATGGTCGGCTCCACATCGTAATGCGACACCACAGCCTCACCCTGCCCCCTGGTGATGGTAGCCACTGTGCCAAGCAACTGCGATTGCGATACCGGATCCTGGCTGGAGGAGACCGGAATGTTCTGCAGATCGCTGAGTGTGTCGAGGCGGGGCTGCGGCACTTGCACGACCACCGGATAAGATACCTTGTTGTCCGGATTGACCCAGAAGTTGGGTGCCGTTTGAAAACTGCCGGATAACGAGACCAGCATGTTGGTGGCGACCTCATGTTGGGTCAGCCCCATTTCGCGTGCCCGTGTGCGATTCACATCCACATACAGTTCGGGCTGGTTGAATGCCTGCTGGATACGCAAGTCGGCCAGGCCCGGAATTCTCTTCATCCGGTTCATGATGGACGCGGCATATTCCTCATTGGCCTTGCGATTAAAGCCGATCACCTGAACGTTGATCGGTGCGGGCATGCCGAAATTCAATATCTGGCTCACGATATCGGCGGGCAGAAACGCAAAGGACACGCCCGGGAAATCGTCCTGCAGGTGCACGCGCAATGCCTTGACGTATTCCGCCGTGGGCCGGTGCCCTGCGTTCAGGGAAATCAGGATATCCGCGTCGCCCGGTCCGATGGGCGATGAATTGCTGTAAGTCAGATTGATTCCGCTCACCGGCAAACCGATGTTATCCAGAATATTCTTGATTTCACCAGCGGGAATCTCATTCTTGATCTGGCGTTCGATCTCGTCGCACAGGCGCGCCGTTTCCTCGATTCTTGTGCCGGTTTGCGCCCGGATGTGCAGCTTGATCTCCCCGGCATCCACCGCAGGAAAAAAATTCCGGCCAAGCCATGGCACAAGCGCGAACGAGACAAGCACAAACCCGAGAAAGCCGATGATGAACGGAACGCGGTTGGACAACGCATCCGTCAATACGCCCCTGTATTTCTCGCGTATCCGGCTGAAGACCGTTTCAAATGCATGCTGAAACCGGATCAACGGATTTTTCGACGGGGGCCGTAACTGCGGGCTGACCTGCGCTTCTTCCTGACTTGCCTGCACATGGGGACGCAGCAGGTATTTCGCCAGCGTCGGCACCAGGGTACGCGACAGAATGAATGAGGCGATCATCGAGAACATTACGGCCTCGGCCAACGGAACGAAAAGATATTTCGCCACTCCCTCAAGAAAGAACATCGGGATGAATACGATGCAGATACACAACAAGGACACAAAGGCGGGCCCCACTATCTGATGCGCTCCATCCATGATGGCGGCTTCCACATTCTTGCCTTGATCCAGATGCCAGTTCATGTTTTCGATGGTCACTGTGGCATCGTCAACCAATATCCCCACAGCCAGCGCCAGCCCTCCCAGCGTCATGACGTTCAATGTCTGGCCGAAAGCGGCCAGCGCAATGATCGCCGACAATATCGCCAGTGGAATGGATATCGTGATGATCAGCGTGGAACGCCAGCTGCCGAGAAACAGCAATATCATCAGACCAGTGAGTGCGGCGGCAATCACCCCCTCGCGAATGACGCCGCTCACCGCCGATTTGACGAACACTGATTGATCTCCGACCACCTTGAGAACAAGCCCGGGAGGAGCACCTGCCTCCACGCGCGGCAAAAGTGCTTTTACGTTATCGATGATATCCAGCGTAGAGGCGCTGCCATTTTTCTGGATAGTAGTCAGCACTGAATGTTGGCCGTTTACCCTGACAATGTTTTGTTGCGGCGAATATCCATCGCGCACATGCGCCACATCGCGCAACAGGATCGTCGCGCCGTTAAGCGATTTGATCGGCAGATCGTTCAGGTCATCCAGCACATCCGGGCTCGCATTGAGCTTGACGTTGTACTCGAACTCCCCCATTTTTTCGGTACCGGCCGGGAGGATCAGGTTCTGGCTCAGGATCGCATTGGTCACATCCTGCGGTGTCAGGCCTTTGGAACGCAACGCCTGCATATCCAAGTCGACCTGCACTTGTCTGTTCTTGCCGCCGTAGGGCGAGGGAATGGCGGCGCGCACTTGCGCCAAGATGGGACGAATGAAATTGTTGGCGAGATCGAACAACTGATTGTCGAGCAGCGTATCGCTGGAAAGCGCCAATTGCAGAACAGGCACACTCGATGCGTTATAACTCAGGATCAGCGGCGGTGTAATGCCGGGAGGCAGCCGCTTAAGCACCGTCTGCGAAAGCGCCGTGACCTGACTGACGGCGGCATTGATGTTGACATCCGGCTGAAAAAATATTTTGACGACAGCCACGCCGGGAAGCGATTGGGACTCGATATGTTCGATATCGTTGACCGCAGTCGACAGCTGCCTTTCATAATAAGTGACGATGCGATCCGACATGTCTTCCGGCGGCAGGCCGTTGTAGGCCCACACTGCACTGACCACCGGCACCTTGATGTCGGGGAAAATATCTGTGCGCATGTTCACATAGACCAGCGGGCCGAGTATCAAAATCAGTAGCGCCAGTACTATGAAAGTATAGGGGCGACTCAATGCGATCCGGACTATCCATAACATGTAAAGCCACTCCCGGTCCAAGAATTATTGCCTCAGACAAATGCGGCAAAAACTTCCTGCCGAATGATAGATCAGGATTGTCCGTTAAAAAAATGCTTTTTGACCAAACTGCCCAGCATTACTTCCAGGAGCGCATCGGGAGCATGTACGATTTCCTGATGGAGAGTATAGGCCCGCTCGCTGAAGATGCGGAACAATTCCGGGTCGAAACGCTTGCCGCTGTCCGGTTCCATCATTTTCATGGCTTCCGCGAAACTGAAGGGATCCTTGTAAGGACGCCTCGACGTGAGAGCATCGAACACATCGACGATCGTGAAAATTCGGGCATTCAACGGAATTTCGTTCCCGCGCAACCCTTGCATATACCCACTACCGTCGAATTTCTCATGGTGGAACTCCACCACTTCTCTCGCACCTGCAAGCCATTTTGATCTGCTGATGATGTCGACGCCCAGCAACACATGGGTGCGCATGACGGCAAATTCCTCGTCGGTCAACCCCGCTGGCTTGAGCAGGATATTGTCCCTGATGCCTATCTTTCCCACGTCGTGCAGAAATGCACCCGCGATCAGCTTGCGGATTTGGGCACTGGAAAGTCCCAGCATTTCGGCGAAGCGAATCGAATAGATGGTAACGCGGTAATTATGGCTGTTGGTATCCGAATCCCGCTTCGCAATGGCACTGCCCAGCACATCCATCAGTTCGATATTCCCTTTGAGCAGGTCGGAGGAAAGTTTGATCAGTCCTTTGTTGAGGGAAATGATGATGGGGTAAAGCATGATGGCCGTGATGAGGATCACAACAACCACCAGCAACAGGGTCCCGAAGATGTCGATTTCGATGTTGCGCAGGGTTTCGGCATCGACCTCATAGACGCCTTCAAAATAGCCGATCAAATCGCCGTTCTTGTCCTGAAGCGGAAACATCACACGCAGGAACGAATTTCTGTGCATCAGAAATTGATGGAAACGGGTTGCGTTTTCCAGAGGGAATGCGCGGGCACGCTGTTCGATCTCTTTCTCGATCTCTTCCTTGCCCGGGCTGATTTCGCGCAAAATCCGGTTTTTGTTTTCATCGTACAGTTCGACGACGATGAAATGCCTTTTGAGGAATACATCGGCTTTCTGCTTCAGGATTTCCATCCGTTCGGCACTGTGCCGGTCGAGTTCTCCCGTGAAAAAACGCGATTCCGTAAGGGCAAGCCCCAACACCAGTTGATCCACCTTTTTGGACTCAAGGTAGTAGACGGCCCCGCCGATTGCAATGGACAGCAAAACCCATCCGAAGAACAGGCGCTTGAAGACCTTTTTGTGAATACTCTGAATGCGCATAGCTGCCCTTTCCAACCTGGCCAAAGATGCACAACGCCCGGCAAGCCTGCCGGAGTCCAATCGGAGTATCTGCAGCCTGATTTTTCCTGAATTGTCAGGTACCGATCACTGGATATGGACAGCAAAATTCAGAATTAGCGCGGCTGTGTATGTCTTGTGCTGTCCCACAACCGCGGCAAACTTCCCGGAAGCAAAATCAATCGTCAGCCAAATACCCTCATCACCGGGCCGATATCTGTGTCACATTCCAGCCGCCCCCAACTGAGCGTATGAGATCCACGCTGGTTCGCAATTGCCGGGTGCGCAAATCCAGTGCGTCGCGCTGTGCCGACAGGGCTGCTGCCTGCGCCGTGACGACTTCCAGATAGTTGACCGCTCCTTCGCGATAGCGATTGAAAGCGAGGGTCAGCGTTTTGGTCGCCGCTTTGACTGCGTCATCCTCTTCCAACTCTCCTTCATGGTCGTATTTCAAGCGCGCAAGATCGTCTTCCACCTGCTGAAAAGCCGCCAGTACCGCGGCGCGATATTCGGCTCCCGCCTGTTCCTGTATTGCACGTGCTTCGGCAACCTGGGCATTACGCAGGCCCGCATCGAACAGATTGAAAACAACGCCCGGCCCAAGTGTCCAAAAGCTGTTGGGGGCTTTCAGCAAATCGCCTTGCCCGGTATTTTGGAATCCGCCTACGGCCCCGAGAGTGAAATCCGGGAAATATGCCGACCGCGCGACGCCGATCATCGCGTTTGCCGAAGCTATCCGGCGTTCGGCAGCTGCAATATCAGGACGGCGCTGCACCAGCGTCGACGGCAGGCCTGTTGGAACCTCGGGAACATCCAGGATTTTTTCGGCAACGGGCAGGGAAAAATTCATTGCGGGCTGGCCGATCAGGCTGGCGATCGCATGTTCATAAAGTGCCCGGTCAGCGGCGATTTCTGCAGCCTGCGCACGGACCGAGCTGAGTTGCGTCTGAGCACGCGCAACATCAAGACCCGAAGCAATCCCGCCCGCATGGCGGTTCTGTGTCAGTTCCAGGGCACGGCCATATGCAGTCACCGCATCGCTAAGCAATTTTGCCTGCGCTTCGACCCCGCGCAATTTGATGTAGTTGTCGGCCAATTGCGCATGCAGGCTAAGGCGGACGTTCTCGACGTCGGCTGCACTTGCCTGCGCCGATGCCTCGCCCGCGGCAACCAGGTTGCGGACTCGCCCCCACACGTCCAGCTCGTAATTTATGCCGATTCCTACCGTATTCGCAGAGTAGACGTTAGGTAGATTCGCTCCCCGTAGCGGGCGGTTGGCGGATTGCCGGTTATGCGTCAGCAAACCTGCCGCATCCACCGTGGGAAATAGTTCCGAACGCACCTGACTGGTGTAGGCAGTTGCCCGATCATAACGGGCCAAAGCTACGGCAAGATTCGGATTCGATTCTTCTATCTTTGATTCAAGTTCATCCAGCACCGGGTCGCCGTAAATTGTCCACCAGTTGCCGTGCGGTAATTCGTCGGCCGGCTTGGCAACCTGCCACGGACTGTCTTTCCATGCATCGGCCTGAATAGTGGTGACGGGCACGTGATACACAGGTGCAAACGAACAGCCACCCAGAAGACCGGCTCCTATCGTGACAACCATCCAATACCGCTTGTAAATCATCATTTGCTTTCCCCGGTCGAACGAGCTTCGGGTTGTCCTCCCACGTTGACCTTATCCCCTTCTTCCATGAAGTCCGGTGGGTTATCAATGATCCTGTCGCTGACAGACAGGCCGGTAGCGACTTCAACCACGGCGCCCAGGTCGCGACTGATTTGTATCGAGCGATATGCCACACGGTTGTCGGGTGTCAGGGTGGCCACGGTGAGACCGTTCTTCTGGAACTTCAGCGCACTGGCGGGTATCTGGACCGACTGCGTATCGCGCGGCAAGTCAAAATGTACGGATCCATATCCTCCCGGCATGAGCTTGCGATCCTTGTTGTCGACGTCCAGCTGGATCAGCACAGTGCCTGAACTTTCATTGACTGAACGCGAATTGTTGGAGAGTACCGCGGTGAAAGTTTGTCCCGGATGCTCGGGCACATCGAATTGCGCTTTCATGCCCATGTAGATCTGGTTGGCATAATTTTGCGGGACATCGACGTAAAGCCGGAGCTTGTGCACATCGGCAACGGTAAACAGCTCATGCCCGGCATCATGGCCGGCGTTGATCAACGCACCGATATCCGTCTTGCGATCCGTCACCACGCCATCGAAGGGAGCGGTGATGCGCTTGAACGATTCGAGCGCGCGCAAACGTTCGACATCTGCCTTGGCAGCTGCAACCAGCGCCTGCTTCGCTTCGAAATCGCCCTTCTTTTCATCCGCTTCCTGTTGCGAAACGGAATCGCTTGTCAGCAGATTTTGCCAACGGGCACTGGTAATTTCCGTGAGCTTCACGTTGGCGATGGCGGTATCGAGATTCGCTTCCGACTGCTTCAGTTGCTGGTCCAGTTCGGGCGTTTCGATGTCAGCCATCAGCTGCCCGGCCTTGACCTTGTCACCGATATCGACCAGCCAGTGTTTCAAATATCCGTTGACTCGCGCATAGACCGTGGCGGAATAAAAAGCCTGTAAATTTCCGGGCAGCGTGAGTACCTGCGCATCCTGCCTGAGGGCGGGTTGCACGATGCTGACGGTCGGGATCGCCTGCTCCTGTTTCACGTTCTCCAGTGCTGTTTTATCCTTCATCCTGCTGCTCATTCCCCACGCGACTATGCCGATGGCGATCGCCAGAGCGACCATCGCCTTGAATTTGAGATTGGCGGGTGGACTTTTGCGCAGCGGCGTCTGTATATCGTTAGAGCTCACTCTTTTCTCCATCGGTTGTAATGTGTTGGTGGTGTCTATGTATGATACTGAATACGATAGGTACGAAAAACAAGGTGGCTACGGTGGCGGCAAGCAAACCGCCGATCACGGCGCGACCAAGCGGGGCGTTCTGTTCGCCGCCTTCTCCCAGGCCCAGCGCCATGGGCGCCATGCCGATGATCATCGCCAGCGCCGTCATCAAAACCGGCCTGAATCGCGTAAATCCGGCCTCCAGTGCGGCCCGGATGGCGTCGCCGCTGTGCAGCAAACGTTCCCGCGCGAAACTGATCACCAGAATACTGTTTGCGGTGGCGACCCCCATACACATGATGGCCCCGGTCAAGGCCGGCACCGACAAGGTCGTATGGGTGGCAAACAGCATCCACACTATACCGGCAAGGGCCGCGGGCAGCGCAGTGATGATAACAAACGGGTCACTCCACGACTGGAAGTTGACGACGATCAGCAAATAAATCAGCACCACAGCGGCAAGCAGGCCGAACAGCAATCCGCTGAAGGCGGAATTCATGGTCTGCACTTGTCCGCGCAAGCTGATGGTGGAACCTTTGGGGCGATCCTTCTCGTTTGCCTGGAGTATGCGCTCGATGTCGGTCGCCACCGCGCCGAGATCGCGATGTTGCGGCGTGGCAAAGATATCGATCACCGGCTGTACTGCATAGTGCGAGATGACAGCGGGAGTGCTGTTGCGCGTGATATTTGCCACTCCGCCGAGTATGAGCGCGCCATGGACAGCGTCTCCGGCAATCGGGATATTTTCAAGATCCGACAAAGTCTGGTTACGGTATTCCGGCGTCTGCGCAACGATCGGATAGGAGACGCCATTGCGTTTGTTCAACCAGAAAGCGGGAGCGACCTGTCCGCTGCCGGCCATCGTCACGACCAGACTGTTGGTGACATCGCGTTCGGTCACTCCCAGTTGTTTCGCGCGTGTGCGGTCGACATCGACCCTCAACAAGGGATAGTTGTTGGCCTGCTGGATGCGGGCATCCGCAACCCCGATGACCTTGTTGATCTCGCGCAGCAGTTTTAGCGCGTACGCCATGTTCTCGTCGCCGTTCGGCCCCATGACTTGCACATCGATAGGGGCCGGTGCGCCGAAGTTCAGGATCTGGCTGATGATATCCGCGGGCAGGAACGAGAAGGTGGTGCCCGGGAATTGGCGCGCGAGATTCGCTCGCAACTCGGTGACATACTCGTCGGTCGGACGGTGTCCCTCGTTGAGAGAGATCAGGATATCGCCATCCTGCGGGCCGATGGTGCCGGTATTGTTGTAGGGCTGGTTGATACCGCTAACCGTCAGGCCGATATTGTCGACGATGCTGCCCAGTTGATCCCGGGGAATCGTGCTGCGGATACTCTGTTCGATCTGGTCGAACAGCTTTGCCGTTTCCTCGATACGCGTACCTACTTGAACGCGCACATGCATCTTGATTTGCCCGGCATCGACGGCTGGGAAGAAATCCCTGCCCAAAAATGGAATCAGGGCAAAAGATAGCAGTACGATCGTCAGGAAACCGATCACGAACTTGCGGCGGTTTTCGATTGCGAGCACCAGCAGCGAGTAATACACATCGCGTATACGCGAGAACCGGTGTTCGAACCCCTGCTGAAACCGCACCAGTGGATTGCGTGACACCGACGGGGTGTGGTGATCCGGCTGCATGATCTGCAACATCTCTCCGGAAGCATGGCCGCCGATGCTATGCGGACGCAACAGGTATGCAGCCATCGTCGGAACCAGGGTACGCGACAGACAGAACGAGGCGATCATCGCAAACACCACGGCTTCCGCCATCGGAACAAACAGGTAGTGGGCAACGCCGTTCAGGAAAAACATCGGGATAAACACGATACAGATACACAGCAGCGAAACGAAAGCCGGAGTGACAATCTGGTGCGCACCATCCATGATGGCGGTGCGAACTTCCTTGCCTTGTTCCAGATGCCAGTTGATATTTTCAATGGTCACCGTGGCGTCATCCACCAGAATACCCACGGCCAGCGCCAAGCCGCCCAGCGTCATGATATTCAGCGTCTCGCCGACCGCGTACAGCCCGGTGATGGAAGACAGGATCGCGAGCGGTATGGAAACAGTGATGATGATGGTCGAGCGCCAGCTTCCCAGAAACAGGAGGATCATCAGGCTGGTGAGCAAGGCTGCGATGACGGCTTCTTTCGCCACACCCGAAACCGCGGCCTTCACAAATATGGACTGGTCGCCAATCGCATCGATGTGTACTGACGACGGCAGGGTTTCGGAAATGATGGGGAGCAGCTTCTTGACGTTGCTGACGATATCCAGTGTTGATGCGGACCCGCTCTTCAGGATGGTCATCAGGACGGCGCGACTGCCGTTGACGCGCACAATATTGGTTTGCGGCGGATTGCCATCGCGCACACTGGCGACATCACGCATATAAACGATCGTGCCGTTGACATACTTTACCGGCATGTTGTTGATTTCCTGGAACGCGTCCGGGCTGTTGTTCAATTTCACGCTGTATTCGAAACGGCCGATCTTCTGCGTTCCAACCGGGATGATCTGGTTTTGCGCGGCAAGCGCGTTCTCGACATCCTGGGCCGAGAGATGCTTGGCCTGAAGCGCCACCGGATTCACGTCGATCTGGATCTGCCGGACCTTTCCGCCGTATGGCGACGGAGCAGTAGTACCCGGAACGGTTGCGAGTTGCGGACGTATGAAGTTTTGCCCGTAGTCGAACAGCTTTTGCTCCGAATCCTTGATGCTCGACAGCGCCAATTGCAGGATAGGAACGGTAGAAGCATTGTAGTTCATGATCAGCGGCGGCGTGATGCCGGGCGGCATCTGCTTGAGCACCGTCTGCGAAATCGAAGTGACCTGCGCAGTCGCCGTGCGGATGTCAACAGTCGGTTGGAAGAATATCTTGACGACGCCAAAGCCCATCAAAGACTGCGACTCGATATGGTCGATATCGTTGACGGTGGAACTCAATGCCCGCTCGTAATAGTAAACAACACGGCCGGACATATCCTCCGGAGAAAGGCCCGTATATGTCCAGACTGCACTGATAACCGGGATCTTGATGTCGGGGAAGATATCCGTCGGCGATTTCAGTGCTGCCAAAGGACCGATAATCAGGATCAGCAGAGCCAGCACGACAAAAGTGTAGGGGCGGCTCAGTGCAACTCGAACAAACCAAATCATTCGTATACTCCGTCAGAAGGGAACATTGAATTCAAACCTGCACACTGGGTTATTGCAGCTATGCGCATAGGCCGATTTCAAAACTGCGCGATTGTATCGAAAGGACAACAACCGGCCTCATCATGAAAATAATTTAATTAGATATTGTTTGGCCTGTAAAAGACATACCCGCAATGGGTTATACACCTTGGGGCCAGCAAAATATGGTCACACGAGTACCAGGATCGGCGTCCACCAGTTCAAAACCAAAATCGTGCAATCTGATGATCGCCATGACTATGCTCAGCCCCAGCCCAAACCCTGGCGCTTGCAAATCGTTCTCGCCGCGGTAAAAGCGATTGAGCACAGCCGATTTTTCGTTTTCCCGGATTCCGGCTCCGCTATCGACAATGTCGACCTGCGTGCCCTTGGAGCCGCGCGAAAGATGCACTTCGACCCGCCCGCCCTCCGGGGTGAATTTGATTGCATTGTCGAGCACATTGACGAAAACCTCGAATAACAGCTCGCCATCGCCATTGATGGGATCGACCGGCTCCGCCACCATCGACAGCCTGATCGATTTGTTTTCCGCCAGCGGTTCCAGAAAATTGACCGCCTGCGCCAGGATATCCGGCAACTGTATCAACTTGAAACCGGCCCGCCTCTGCTTGTTTTCGATTTCGGAAATGCGCAACAAGGCGCGGAAGCGCAGCAACAGAGAATCCACTTCGGCAATAACCTGCCCCATCATGGCATGCTGGGCCGGTGCATCGGCAAATTGCTGCTGCATGCGGTACAGCACGGCACGCAGCCGGGTCAACGGAGTGCGCAGATCGTGCGCAATATTGTCGCCGACGCTTTTGACCTCCGACATCAGCCTGTCGACTTCATCGAGTACTTTGTTCACGATGACGGCCAGCATGTCGAGTTCGTCATGCCGACCGCTGACCGGCAACCTCTGCTTCATGTTGCCGCGCATGATCAGTTCGCACACCTGCTGAATCTGTTCGACACGTCGCAACGGCCCAAAACTGAGGAGCAAACCGACTGCCAGGCCAAGCAGAATGGTCAGCGACCCGCCCCAGAAAAAAGCACCTCGCATGACTTCGCCGAACTCGGTGAATTGCTGCACATCGTGCCCTATCAACAGGATGTTTCCCGAATTTACGCGGATGGCCAGCGCACGTGCGGGAAGCGATTGCGATGCCAGATTGGTCGCGGACAGCGTGGTTCCGTGAATGTGACCGTCCACCGGCATACCGGACGGCAGCCGGGGAATATTCCCGGCAATCAGGCGCCCGTCGGACGAAAACAACCCGTAAAAAAATACATGCCGCTGGTCTAGCTGTATGCTTTTGTTGATTTCATCGGACAGGTTGCCGAGTCCCACCTGGTTGAAGCGCGTTTCTTCGAGCGTCAGGATCAGATCGACGCGACGGGTCATTTCCGTTGCCGTCTGCCAATAGATGAAGCCCAGCAGCATGACCACGCACGCCGAGAAAAACAGGCTGTATAACAGGGTCAGCCGGAAGGCGACCGTTCGCGATAGTTCAGATATGCTCACTCAGCATGTACCCCACACCGCGCACCGTGTGGATGAGCGGCGGTAGCGACGGAACATCGACCTTGCGCCGCAGACGGCCGATGTGCACATCGATGATATTGGTGCCCGGATCGAAATGATAGCCCCAAACCGACTCGAACAGCATGTTGCGTGTCAGGGTCTGGCCGGAATTGCGCATGAGATATTCCAGCAAGCGATATTCGGTCGGCAGCAGATCCAGCTCTTTTTCTGCGCGGCGCGCCTGTCGCGTCACCAGATCGAGCTCAAGATCTACAACGCGCAGCCTGGTCTGGCGTTCTGTCCGGCCTTGCCTGCGCAGCAAGACTTCTACTCGCGCTGCCATTTCCTCTGAGGCGAACGGCTTCACCAGATAATCGTCGCCGCCCGCACGCAGGCCGTCCACCCGCTCATCCACATCGCTCAGCGCGCTGATCATCAGCACGGGCGTATCAATGTTTTGTTCGCGCATGGCAGTCACGATGGTCAGGCCGTCAACAAAGGGCAGCATGCGATCCAGGGTAATGAGGTCATATTGTCCGCTCAGCGCGCGGTCCAGCCCTTCCTGGCCGTTACCTGCCCAGTCCACTTCAAATCCGTGATTGCCGAGCTCGTCCATGATTTCCCTGGCCGTGGTCTCGTCGTCTTCTATTGCCAGAATTCTTGTCATCCGCGTTACCTCCATTACCCGTCCGTATCCATATGGAAGTGCCGATTTAGTCTGTTTTACTCCCTCTTCCGCAGGGAGAGGGACTTAATCTGCATTTCCCCGGCTTATTAGCAGCCATCTGTAATATCAAAATAACACATACGGACAAGACTCAAGATGAACAAGATTTTATGTTCGGCAGCTCATGTATCGCAGATTAGGGCACTCATCGGTGTGTTGAGCGTGTATCCAATCCATCTCTTTTCATTTCCCATCACTTTCTTGCCACTCCGAAAAAAGAAAAAACCCACTGTGTTGCCACAGTGGGTTTTAAGGTTTCCAAACTCCAACTGGCTAAGCCAGCAAGGGATTAGAACTTGACGCGCAGACCAGCACCGTAGGTGTTGAAGGCCGAGATACTGCCAGGACCGGTAGTGCCAACCACGTTCAGTCCACCTGATTTCGCATCATGCATCACAGCAGCGTACAAATTCGTCTTCTTGCTCAGATTGTATTCAACCATGGCAGAGTAGTACTTGTCATCGCCAGTGAGACCTGATGTGTTGTAAGCAGGTATCTTCGCGTCATAGAAACCCAGCGACAACTTGGTCGAAGGAGCGACCTGGTAATTCGCACCCAGCCAGTACACGTTGATGTTCTTTTGCGGGCCGGTAAATGCAGCCGCTGTACCAACGTTATAGCCATAGATCTGACCGATGTTACGGTCCGCGCCGAAATTGCTAGGAGCGGAGATTTGCATGCGCTCGTAACCTGCCTTCAGAGTCAAAGGCTCGGCCACTTGCCAGCGGCCAGCCAGCATGTAGGAGGTCAGATTTTCGTACGTTACGTTGACGGTATTTGCAAGTGCATTAGCTCCAATGCCGGTAGTGTCGTTGGCGTATTGCACGGCTGCCTGCACACCAAAGGTGTCGGCTTCGTAACCAGCGTTAGCCTGGAAGTTGCTGCGTGCCGATGTAGCACCGGCCATGCCGCCCATGCCGTACATGGCATTCACGTTGAAGTTGCCGATCTTCTTGGCGTACTTGACCGCATTGTCAACGCGAGAGTTGTCGGTTGCGCCACCACCACCGTAAGAACCGGAGAAGTTGATCGGCGAGAACATTTGCGCGTTCACCGGATCATAGCCACCACCGACGGAGCCGATGATGTCCAGTTGCAGGCTGTACTGACGACCGAAAGTCACAGTGCCCAGGTCAGCATTGGAAAGACCGATCAAAGCCATGCGGTTGAACAACTGGCCGTTCAGTGCCGTGTCGGCGATCATCATGCCGTTATTGATGCCGCCAGACGCTACATTGGTACCACCAGCCAAGCCGGAAGTTGCGAGTTGGCCGGTACCCAGGCTGAATGCCGATTCCAGTTGGAAGAATGCGCTGCTGCCGTCACCGAGGTCTTCGTTGCCCTTGATACCCCAGCGAGATTGCGACTCGCCGCCGTTCATCATGCCGCGCACCGTACCGATTTTTGCGGTATTGGGTTGAGCGCCGATGGGCACTGCGCCAGTCACAAAGGTCGGGCTAAAGTCACCGGCATTGGTCAACTGGGCAACGCCCAAGTCCAACACGCCGTACAGAGTAACACTGCTTGCGCCGGTGTCGGCGAAAGCCAGTGCAGGTGCTGCCAATGCCGCAGCAACTGCCAATGCGATCATTTTCTTTTGCATATTCATAAACTCCTAAAGTTTTATTGGCCCAATCGGCAAGCACGCTCGCCGATGCATTCTTTTAAATTCTCCTGAGTGAGAATTCGAGGCGCATTATGCCCAAATTGAAAAGCAAAGTGCGACTTGTCATATTTTTTTCATATAACCGTCTCTATTGCGCAACAGCTTTTCCATTTTCATAAAACTGCAATAAAACCGGATTAGATAAAAGCCTTAAGCCCTATATTTGGCGGGCCTATTGAGGGTGTCAGTTATCTCCCTATGATTGTAAGGTTGTAGTAAGTTTGCAATGTAAGATTGTTGTAAGAAAACTATTTGCGTGACGCTGGAATTATAAAAAAGACAAGGTGAAGTTAAAAAAGAGCCCCTCCCCCAAAGGGGAGAGTGGGATGGGGAGGGGAAGGGAAATCACTTGCCGGTGATCCCGGACATGCAGCATGTCCGGTTAGTCGATGCGGTAGCCGGACTCACCTGAATCCGATTGCCTTAGAGCCAAATTTAAATCCCGGCGTTTTCTTTGTCGGCCAACTTGCGCCATGTCTCCAGCAGCGTATCGGGATTGAGCGACATGGTCTGGATGCCGGTCTGCACCAGCCATTGCGCGAAATCAAAATGATCCGAAGGTCCCTGCCCGCAGATGCCGACGTACTTGTTCAGCCGGTTGCAAGTGGTGATCGCCATCTTCAGCAATATCTTCACCGCTGCATCGCGTTCGTCGAAACGGTCTGCAACCAGGCTGGAATCGCGATCCAGCCCCAGCGTGAGTTGCGTGAGGTCGTTGGAGCCGATGGAAAAGCCGTCGAAGTATTGCAGGAACTCTTCAGCCAGCAGCGCATTGGAAGGTATTTCGCACATCATGATGAGGCGCAGGCCCTTTTCGCCGCGTTTCAGACCGTGCTTCTCCAGTGTAGCGACGACTTCGCCCGCCTCTTTCACCGTGCGAACAAACGGGACCATCAGTTCCACATTGGTATAGCCCAGCGTTTCGCGCACGCGCTTCATGGCCCGGCATTCCAGCTCAAAGCATTCGCTGAAGTTCGCCGCGACATAACGTCCGGCACCGCGAAAACCGATCATCGGATTCTCTTCCATCGGCTCGTAGATCTCGCCGCCGAGTAGTTTGCGATATTCATTCGACTTGAAGTCGGACAAACGCACAATCACCGGCTTGGGCCAGAACGCGGCCGCAAGCGTGGATACGCCTTCGGTGATCTTCTCCACATAGAACTCGACCGGGTCGGCATAACCGGCAGAACGTTGCAGCACGGATTCATGCAATTTGGCGGGCAGCTTGTTGTGCTCCAGCACCGCCTTGGGGTGGATGCCGATCAGGTTGTTGATGATGAATTCGAGACGCGCCAGACCGACCCCGGCCGAGGGTAGTTGCGCGAATTCAAATGCCAGCGTCGGATTGCCGACGTTGAGCATCAGCTTCACCGGGATGGCCGGCAGTGCGGCTTCGTTGTGGACAACGACTTCGAACGGCAGCTTGCCGTGGTATACAAATCCGGTGTCGCCTTCGGCACAGGAAGCGGTAACGATCTCGCCTTCCTGCAACGCCGTGGTGGCGTGACCGCAGCCGACGATGGCGGGTATGCCGAGTTCGCGCGCGATGATCGCCGCATGGCAAGTACGGCCGCCGCGATTGGTGATGATGGCGGAGGCCTTCTTCATCACCGGCTCCCAGTTCGGGTCGGTCATGTCGGTGACCAGCACATCGCCAGCCTGCACCTTGTCCATCTCGGCAGTACTGGCAACGATGCGCACACGGCCCGCACCGATTTTCTGTCCGATGGCACGACCTTCGACCAGCACGTCGCCGCGCTGTTGCAAACGGTATTTCTCGGTACCGCCGTTGCTTGCATTGGACTTCACCGTTTCGGGACGCGCCTGCAGAATGTAGAGCTTGCCGTCGATGCCGTCCTTGCCCCACTCGATGTCCATCGGGCGGCCGTAATGCTTTTCAATGGAGACGGCGTAACGCGCCAGTTGCAACACGTCCGCATCGCTCAGGGAAAAACGCTGCTGATCGGCGACGGGCACCGGCTCGATTCGGGTGGAGCGCCCGGCGGAACGTTGTTCGTCGAACACCATGCGTTGTTGTTTGGAACCCAGACTGCGGCGAATCACGGCGGGAAAACCTGCTGCGAGTTGCGGCTTGTGGACATAGAACTCGTCCGGATTGACTGCGCCCTGCACCACCATCTCGCCCAGACCGAAAGAAGAAGTGACGAACACCGCATCGCGGAAACCGGATTCGGTATCCAGCGTAAACAGCACGCCGGATGCACCCAGATCGGAACGCACCATGCGTTGCACACCGGCGGACAGTGCCACATCGGCATGCGTGAAATCCTTGTGCACGCGGTAAGAGATCGCGCGGTCGTTATACAGAGACGCGAACACTTCGCGGATTGCGTGCAGGATATTGTCGATACCCTGGATATTGAGGAAAGTCTCTTGCTGTCCGGCAAATGACGCATCCGGCAGGTCTTCCGCCGTGGCCGAAGAACGCACCGCAAAACTGCCTTCGCCTTCGGCGGAGAGTTTTGCGTAGTGCGTACGAATCTCTTCTTCCAGCCGCTTGGGCAACGGCGCTTCGACGATCCAGCTGCGTATCATGCGACCGGCTTCAGCCAGCGCCGTGACATCTTCCACATTCAGTTTGACCAGTGCCTGCTCGATGCGTTTGTCCAATCCGTCATTCGCCAGAAAATCGCGATACGCCTGCGCCGTTGTGGCAAAGCCGCCGGGTACATGCACGCCGGACGAGCTCAGGTTGGAAATCATTTCGCCCAGCGATGCGTTTTTTCCGCCCACCTCGGGAATATCTGCAAGACCCAGAGACTGGAATGGAATGACGTAAGGTTGCATGCACTTCTCCTGTTTTTCTGATTTGGTTGCTATGGACTGCCGGATTCCCCGGCCGGAATTATATGACGGCAACTGCTAATATGTTAGTGTTTGTGCTCGTTCTCGCATGTGTCGCCCGTACATTTGCCGCAGCACCCCTCGCCCATCCTGCGTGCCGTGCCGAATTCCGGATGATGGTGGGCAAAGCGGTTGGCTGCCGCCTGCACGACAACCCACGCCACCATGACAAACAGCAATAACCCCACCGTGTACAGATAAATCATTCTCCACCTCCTATTCCGGAAAAGCCCATGAACGACAGGGACAATAAACCGCCGATCACCACGCTCAGCGCGGCGCCCTGCACCAGCGTCGGCACGTTGGACAACTGCATGCGTTCGCGCACACCGGCCATGAGTATCAGCGCCAGCGTAAAGCCGATGCCGCCGCCGATGCTATACGCCAGCGACTGAGCAAAGTTGTACTGGCGGGCAGTCTGGAACAGCGCCACGCCGAGCACAGCACAGTTGGTGGTGATCAGCGGCAGATAGATACCCAGTTGCCGGAACAACTCTGGGAAAGTTTTTTTCACGAACATTTCCACCAGTTGCACTGCACAGGCGATGACCGTGATGAAGGTGATCACGCTGAGGAATTCCAGATGGAAGTACACCAGCACCTGGTTCAGGAAATAGGCCGAAACCGAGGCCACCAGAATCACGAAGGCAGTGGCAATACCCATGGGCACCGCAGTGCTGAGCTTCTGCGACACGCCGAGGAAAGGGCACATGCCGAGGAACATCGCCAGCACGAAATTGCCGGGCAGGATGGTGGTCAGCAGGATATTGGCAACGGAGGCGTTGTTCATGATTGCGCTCCTTCCAATTGCACGTTGCGTTTCTTGCTGAGGTGACGGAAAGTGGCAATCGTGATGAGCCAGAACGCCAGCACCAGGAAGCCGCCGGGCGGCAACACCATCACCACCCACGGCTGGAAGTGATCGCCGAACAACGCCACGCCGAACAGTTTGCCGGCACCGAGAATCTCGCGCACGCAACCAATCATGAACAGGCCCAGTGTGAATCCCAGTCCCATACCGAGCGCGTTGGTGGTGGCAGGCAGCGGCGGGTTCTTCGCGGCATGCGCTTCGGCGCGGCCCAGCAGCACGCAGTTGGCCACGATCAGTTTGATGTAAGCACCGAGCGCCTCATACAAATCAAGACTGATGGCCTGGATCGCGTAGTCCACCACGGTGACGAAGGTGGCGATGATGACGATGTAACTGGCAATGCGCACTTGCTTGGGAATGGCATTGCGCAACAGCGACACCAGCAGACACGAGGTCCCCAGCACAAAAGTGGTAGCCAGCCCCATGGAAATCGCATTCACCGCCGACACGGTCACCGCAAGGGTCGGGCACATGCCCAGCACCATGACGAAGATCGGATTCTGCTTCCACAAGCCGTTCAAGAATTCATCGAAACTGGTAGGTGTATTCATGATGGGTTCCTTAATTTGTCCAGATGCGGCAAAAGTCGGGGTAACAAAGCCTGCGCGGATTCGTTGATGCCGCGGCCCACTGCCTTGGAGGTCACCGTCGCACCGGCGATGGCATCGATCTGCCAGGGATTTGTCTTGGTGCCGTGCTTGACCGTCTTGACCGCGTTGGCAAGGCTTTGCAGATCGGACGACAAGCTCACATCCAGCGCCTCGAAGTTTTTCAGGAACGCCTGGTCGGTGAGTATCTTGTCCCCGATGCCGGGTGTTTCGCGCATCGAGATCACACCGATGCCGGTGATGGCGTGCTTGTCCATGTCATAGGCATAAAGTATGCGCACCTGATCGGCATAGCCGGAGGAGGAAGCTTCCGCCGCGATGCCCGTCAATTTTTTGGCAGCGTCGTAAACCGCGTAGAACATCACCGATCCGGCGGGCACCTTGTCCTGGCCTTCGGCATTTGTAATTCCGCTTTGATCGGCAAAATAAGGCACGACGCTTTTCGCATTCGGGAAGACCTTGAACACTTGCCTGTCCAGCGCGAGTTTCTTGTTCGCGTTCACTGCCGGCAGCGTGATCTGGTAGATGCCGACGATGATGATGCCGCAGATGACAGACACCAACCCCAGCGTGCGCACCATCGCAAAACTTGGCGTATTGATTTCCGGAGTGTCGCTCATGATTTACCTTTTTTACCGCCGAGTATGCGGGGCTGATTGAACTGGTCCAGCAGGGATCCTGTCGCATTGGCGATCAGGATGGCGTACATCACTCCTTCGGTCAGACCGCCGAAATAACGGATCACGACGGTCAGGATGCCGATCAGCGCGCCGTAAAGCCAGATGCCGCGCGGAGTGACGGGCGAAGTCGCCATGTCGGTTGCCATGAACCACGCTCCCAGCATCAAACCGCCGGAAAGCAGCACGAAGGTCGGCGTGGGATAACGTGCCGGTTGCGCGAAATGAAACGCCCAGGCCAATAGCGCGGCGCTACCCAATATTGCAACCGGAATACGCCAATCGAGAAATTTTCTGTATGCCAAATACAGGCCGCACAGCAGGATCAGGATGGCCGAAGTTTCGCCCGCGCTGGCCGTGATATTCCCGTTCAGGAAATCCATGGAAGAGGCGGTGATGTTCTCGAACTTCCAGCGCGCCAGCGGCGTTGCGCCGGTAAAGGCGTCCATGCCCTGCTGTTTGACCCAGAGCGCGATGTCCGGCGGCACCATGAACGGCGCAGTCAGCGACGACGGGATAAATTCGCCAAAGCGATGCGGCATATAGGCGGGCACCCAGGTGCTAATCGCCGTCGGGAACGCGGCCTGCACAAATGCGCGTCCGATCAGCGCCGGGTTGAACGGGTTCTGGCCCAGACCGCCGAACAGCGACTTGCCCAGCCAGATCGCCGCAAAGCCCGCAACCGCGCCCATCCACAGCGGAAAGGAAGGTGGCAGCGTGAGCGCCAGCAGCACCCCGGTGATGACAGCACTCCAGTCGGACAAAGAATTGCCGTTGTCCCTGATCAGGTTATTGACACGCTCCGCGGCCAGACAGGCCAGCGTAACGACCAGTATCAACGCGGCAGCCGACAGTCCGTATTGCCATATGGAAAAAACGCAGATCGGCAACAGTGCAAATACCACGTTGCGCATGATGACAGGGACATCACGCCCGCTGTGCTGGTGGGGCGAGGTACGTAACTCTATGCTCATGCTGTGGCCTTTTTACGGTTGAGTGCCTTGGCGATGCGGAACTGCTGCACCAATGGAATATGCGAAGGACAGACGTAGCTGCAGCAGCCGCACTCGAAGCAACGCTCCAGGTTGTAGCGTTCTGCCATCAGCTCGTATTCGCTCTTGGCCGCGAGCAATCCCATTTGCGACGGGTTGAGGAACTTGGGACATACCTTGAGACATTCGCCGCACTTGATGCAGGAATAGGTGCGCTGGGTTTCCACCGGCAGCTGGCCTTTGCCGAACGCGAGCACACCCGAAGTGCCTTTGGTGACGGGCACATCCAGCGAAGAGATGGTCATGCCCATCATCGGCCCGCCGAGTATGATTTCTTTCGCACTGCTGCGCGCACCGACCTGCTCCAGCAGGAAACGCAACGGGGTTCCTATCGGCACGATGTAGTTGCCGGGACGTTCCACCGCCGGGCCGGCCACAGTGATCACGCGCTCGACGATGCCTTCCCCGGCAGGCAACAGACGCCCGAGATAAGCCAGCGTCATCACGTTGTTCACCAGCACGCCTATGGAAGCTGGGCGCTGTCCGGCAGGAATCTCGCGCCCGAGCAGCGCGTAGATAATGGTGTCTTCCGCGCCCTGCGGATATTTGGTTTCCAGCGCCTTTACCGTAATGCTGCCGTCGGCAGGCAGCGCGGCCTGAATCGCCGCAATGGCATCCGGCTTGTTGTTCTCGACGCCGATGACAGTGCGCGGCGCACCGCTGGCTTTCATGGCGATGCGGATGCCGCGCAGCAGATCCTGTGTGCGTTCGACCATGACGCGATGGTCGCAAGTGAGAAAAGGTTCGCATTCGGCACCGTTCACCACCATGGTGTCGATGACGGTTTCCGGCGGCACGCTGAGCTTCACATGCGCGGGGAAAGTGGCGCCGCCCAGACCGGAAATTCCGGTACTCTGAATCGCGGCCATCAATTCATTCTTGTCCAATGCATCGACATCAAGCGGCGCACGCACCTGTACTTCCTGGCCGTCGGCTTCATACACGCGAATGGTGATGGAATCCACCATCTTGCCGTTGGCAGCGGGCATCACCCCTATCGCTTCGACCACGCCGGTGGCCGGTGCATGTACAGGCAGGGAAACGAATCCGTCCGCCGTCGCAATGACCTGGCCGCGCAATACTTCCTGACCGACGTTAACGCAGCACACCGCCGCTTTTCCGATGTGCTGCGACAGCGGCACGATCAGGCGCGGTGCGAACGCCATTCGGCGTATCGGCAAGCTGCCGGTCTCTTTGTGATAGTCCGGATGGATGCCGTGCTCGAAGGTCGCGTTACGAGAGAAGAGGGAAGAGAGAAGGGAAAAGGGAAAGAACCTTCCCGGCAGGGAGGGTCGCGCCATAGGCGCGGGGTGGGCATCCCCCTTCTCCTTTCCCCCTTTACTCTTCATTACAATCGCGTCATTTTTCACAATCACACCCTCAATTAAACTTCGCTGCGCGTTGTTTAAGCTTGTCCAGGTTCGGCTCATTCATGTTCCACGGCGTACCGGGGTGGATGACGCCTGCGGTGCATTTTTCTGCCGCTTTAACCAGGTCCAGATAAGTGCCCGCCTTCGGGTTGAGGACGACGACTTTTTTCGCATCATTGTAGCCAAATACCTTTGAATTGATGTTGATGCATTCGTCGCACGCCGTGCATTCCGGCGTGTCGACCCAGGCCTGCTCATAGCCGTCCGCATTAGCGGCGGGTGCTGTCGCAACGACCGCTCGCGGCGCGTCGCTGGAGCTGAGGCCGAGACCGGAAGACAGTTTCTGTATCAACTCCTGCCGCACGCGGCTGGCAATGGCTTCTTCGTTGACCTGCGGACGGTTGATGCCGGCCACGTCCTTGAGCTGGTGCCAAAACTGCAATCGTTCTTCACAAGCACGCACCATCTCCACCGACGTCAGCACTCGCATCAGGCGATTCTTCTTGTCCACCGACCAGATGAACGGGAATTTGCCGTCGCGTTCATCCTCGGACAGTTTGAGGAAATCACCCAGCGACACCATGTTGTCATTCCAGGTTTCCGGCGGTGCCTTCTTGAACTGCTTGGCGAAACGGCCTTCGGTCAATGCGAAATCGGCGAACGTCATGGGCACGTTCATCGATTTCTTGACGCCCTTCTCATCCACATAGTCGAGGTTGTAAACCGGCCAGTCGGCGTCCAGCGCCGGATTGCCTTCCAGCGTGACACACTCGGAGAAGGTCACGCCCAGATCCGGGTTGTAGCGAAACAACGGGAAAGCACGCCCTTCCACGGCCATCTTGCTTTGCTCCACGGCGCTGTTGTCGCCCACGCCGTGTTCAGGCGGGCACACTGCGTACACGTTGAACAATGCAGGGCGGCGGCTGTTCAAACCGTCGATGAAGCTTTCCAGCAAGTGCGTGGTGTTGGCCAGTGAACCCTGCGTTACAAAAGAAGTGCGGTGCGCCATGCCGATGATGCTGATCTCTTTGCGCTTCTCGGTCTTGCCGTGCTTGCTTGCGCCGTACGGCGACATGTCGGCCACTTGGCTGATGAAGCCGGAGGTACAGGCCTGTCCACCGGTGTTGGAATACACCTGCGTATCCACGATCAGGATCTTGATCGGCTTGCCCGCCATCAGGGCACGCGACAAATTCTGGAAACCGATATCGAACATCGCACCGTCGCCGCCCATTGCCAGCACCGGCGGACACAGATGCCATTCTTCGTCGCTGAGTTGTTCCCAGTTGAAGCGTGCGAAGAAGTCGTCTTTCTCGACCGGATCATAACCACCTGCAAGCTCCATCTCGACCTGGCGCACAGTCTTGAAACCTTCCACCATCTTGGCCATGTGTCCTTCAAACACGCCCATCGCTACCGATGGCGAATCCTGGAACAGGTGCGAAGTCCACGGGAACGGATACGGATTGAACGGGAAAGTGGACGCCCACACCGAGGTGCAGCCGGTGGAGTTGACGATACCCATTTCGGCCCGGCCTTTCTTGCTCGGCCCTTCCATGTAGCGCCAACGCAGGTCCTTGAGTTTTTCCAGCATCTGGCTCACGCGACGCAACCATTGCGGGTCGATAGGCTGGCCGGGATGTTTTGCCAGCAGGCTTTCCGACAGGTTGGCCAAGGTCAGGTCGTGCCCCTTGTTGGCCTGTACCGCCTGCATCAGCGCTTGCGTGTCAGTCAGATCGACCGAGCTGCTGAGCTTCATGCGTACGTGGTTTTCCAAACTGGAGATCAAGTTATCCAGCTTGCCCAGGAATTTCTTCACGCGCGGTTGCTGCAGCGCAGTGACCGTGCTGGTAAACAAGTGAATGGTCGACTTCTCGCCGCAACCCAGGCAGGCGCCGTCGCCGCTGGCCATGGACTGGTAGTTGTGCTTGTCCAGCAACAGCGTTTCCAGTGCGCCAACTTTTTCGTCCAGATCGTCGATGCGGCTGAATTGCGGCGGCGTGGTCGGCAGGTCTAGCCAGAAGTTCCAGTCATCGCGCATCGTCTCAATGGATTCTGCAGTCTGCGTGACCATTTTCAGCGCATTGTCGCCGCACTCCGCCACGCAGATCGCGCAGCCCTTGCACGTGTAGGGATTGATGGTGATCGAGAACAGTCCGCCAGCGCCTTTTTCCTTCTTCTCTTTTTGCGTCCAGTACGGCTTGGTGGTGGCGAACTTGAAGCCGCCGACCTCGGCACGCAACAGGTTCAATTCGGCTTCCAGACGGCCACGGTCTTCGCCTTGCGTCGGGTCTTCCGCGAACGCTTCGGTGATGGCATTGGCCAACAGCGCACGAACATCCAAGCCATCCTTGTCCAGCGCGCTGCGCAGTTTTTTGTCGATGACGCGGCTGAATTTGCGCAGGAAACGCGTCGGACGCCCGCCGGTCTCGATCTTCTGGATAGCGGTATTGAGCACGTCTGTCGTGGTCGTAACCAGGCCGGGAATGGCGCTATCCGGACATTGCGTGAAGCAATTGCCGCAAGCGGTGCAGTTCTCGGCCATCCATTCCGGATGCTCAAAACGCACACCGGTCATGTCGCGATACACGCCTGTCACGGCGGGAATCACGGACAAGCCCATGAATGGGTCGACCAAATTGTCGGAGCCCTGGCCCTTCATATAGAAGCTGCCGGTCTGTTCCCAGAAGCGGTGGATATCGGAAATGCCGCCGTCGCCTTCCGGCAGTTGCTGCAGCATCACCGGTAGTGCGGGTGCGGCCTTGCCCACAACCTTGGCACGCTTGCCCACGATCATCTGCTCCGGCTTGATCTCGTGCATTTCTTCGTAGCCGCGACGCACCACGCGCAGGTTGTCCTCGACGATGCGTTTGCCCTTCTTGCCAAACTTGGATTCGAGCTGGTTCTCAATGGCGGTAAACAGGGTCTCTTCGGAGAGACCGGCACGCTCCTTCACATCGGAAGCGCGGAAGAACGCGCCCTGGAAGGCATTGCCCTGCATACGCAATTGCAGGTCGGTGTTGCTGGATTCTTCGCGGGCGATCTTGAATGCATCCAGGAAAAACACGCGGATCTTCTTGTCCACGATATATTTCTGTGTCTGCATGGGGAGGGTTTCCCACAGCGCTTCTGCGGTGCCCAGATTGCTCTGGATGATGAACACGCCGCCCTCGCGCATGCCTTCCAGCGCGTTGGTATGGCCGAACACCTGCGGGTCCGGCGACATCACCACATCAACGTTGGTGTATTCGCAGTTGATGCGGATGGGTTCCGGCGCGGCGGACAGATAATAAGTCGTCGGCTGGCCTTTCTTCTCGGAGCCGTATTTCGGATTGGCCTTGATGTCCCAGCCCAGCAATTCGAACAGGGTCATCGCCAGGTTCTTGCCGGTGGTCACCGCACCCCAGCCGCCGATGGAGTGCATACGCACGGCGATAGCATTCTTGGGCAACAGGTTGGGGTTTTCGGAACCGCGCAGTGCCAGATTCTTGATACCGGGATAGGCGGTCTGCAATTCCTGCTGGCGGATCTCCTGCTTCGGATTGGCCGATTCGTCGCGTACAAAATCCACGGACAGGTAATAGAACTTGCGGTGTGCCGCGCCGGGCAGCATGTTTTCCACTGCCGCGATCAAGCCTTCGGGTTGCAGGTCGCGCGAACCCAGGCCGTAGCAACCGGAATACAGCGACGGCATATCCTTGGCGCTGTCGTAGGTGGCGTACTCGGGGTAAGTCTTGTCGCGCCCGTTTTCCAGACATTTAGTCACGGTGGAGCGCACTTCGCGCATCAACGGCAAGTCTTCAGACAATGGCTGGTCTGTGCGTTCCAGCACAGCCACGCCCTTCTTGCCTTTCAGCACTTGGCCCAGTAAATCGCCGGGGAACGGCCGGTACATGGTCAGATTGACTACGCCCACCTTGATCTTGCGCGTCTCGCGCAGCCAGTCGGCAACAGCTGCAGCCTGCACGGTCATGCTGCCCTGGCCCAAGATGATGTAATCGGCATCGTCGCAACGGTAGTTGTCAATACGGCCATATTGGCGGCCGGTCAGCGCATGGAACTCTGCGGCATTCTTGTCGAACAGCGCGGGGATATGGTCGAAGAAATATGGACGTTGTGCAGCCACGGCCTGCATGTAGGCATCCTGATTCTGCACCACGCCGGTTTGCATGGGATTGTCCACATCCCAGTTGGATGGCACACGACGGCGCTTGGGTCCGTACAACATCTGCTGCGCGGGCGTCGGTGTATCAATCAGGTCGTCGGCATTGCCCAGGTATTCGGCGATCAGTTCACGCTCCGGCACCATCATCGGCTCGATGAGGTGGGTCGTGAGGAAGCCGTCCTGCGCCACGATGGCGGGGGTCAGTGCCAGCTCTGCAGTCTTGCGACCGATCATGTTGAGGTCGGCGGCTTCCTGCGCGTTCTTGGCCATCACCTGGATAAATCCTGTGTCATCCGCACAGTGATAATCGTCATGCGCACAGTGCACATTCAGCGTTGTCTTGGTAATGGCGCGGCAGCCAAGGTTCAGCACATAAGGCAGGCGCTTGCCAACGGCGGCATACAGCGACTCATGCATGAAGGCCAGGCCTTGCGACGAAGTGAAGTTCACGGCGCGCAGGCCGGTCATGGACATACCGGCGGTGACACCGGCAGCGGCGTGTTCGGATTCCGGCTCAACGAAGATCAACGGATGACCGCCCGTATTCAAATGGCCTTTGGCGACTTCTTCCGCCCAGTATTCGCCCATTTGCGTGGACGGGGTGATGGGGTAAGCACCCGCGGCCTGCGAGGCTTCGCGCTCGACCATGATCACGGCCGTGTTGCCGTCGATGGCATCGCGCGTACCGGGATACTTGTATTGTGTATGGCTACCGGAATCGGCGCCCATCAATTTTTGCTTGAGTTTGCTTAACATGATTTCCCCTATGCTTCTGCGATGACAGGTAATGGTTCGATACGGATAATTTTTTTGGCGGACTTGCCTTTGCCGATACGGTCGCCTTCGAGCCAAACTATGGCGCCCGTGGGGCAACGCTCAATTGCCTGACGGCTTGCACTGTCGTTCCTGGCATAGTCGATCACGGCCAGGTTGCGTTCCAGATGAATCAGGCCCGGAGACGCATCGACCACGCAACGGCCGCAGGCGGTGCACGCCACTTCGCAAGCAGCTTCTGCCGCATCACCATCATCCTCGTTGCGGCACGCCATCCATAATTTGTGGGACACGCCATGAATCGAGAACAGGTTCTTGGGGCAAATATCGACGCAGTCGCCACAAGCGGTGCATTTGGCCAAGTCGACCACCGGCAGGCCCTGGCTATCCATATGTATGGCATCGAACTCGCACACGTCGGCGCAATCGCCCAAACCCAGACATCCCCAGGCACAACTCTTGCCGCCGCCGCCCGCAACGGCGGCGGCGCGGCAGGAAGACAACCCCGCGTAATGGGCGCGCATCTTGGCGACATGCTTGCCGCCGGCGCAGGCCAATCGCGCCACGCGTTTTTCGACATTGCCCATGGCAACGCCCAGCATGGCAGCAATCTTTTTGTTTTGATCCGGAGTATTGACGGAGCAGGAGGCGGGTTCGATCAGGCCTTCGACCACGCGCTCGGCAAAGTTGCGACAACCTGCAGTACCACAGGCGCCACAATTGGAATGAGGGAGCAATTCTTCGACCAGACTGATGCGGGGGTCTTCATATACATAGAGTCGCTTGTCGGCTATGGCCAGGAAAAATGCCAACAGGCCGCCCAAGACGGCCATAAATGCTCCCGTGACAAGCACGCTGTTTAGAATTTCCATGTCTCTCCCCGCTTCAATAAATCTGCTGTTAGAGCTTGCACTCTGCTCTCTTCAGCTATACTTATCAACGCCCCACAAAGCGTCTCTGGTGAACTTAAAAAACTTCAAATCCCTACTTTTTTTATTGTTAAGGGAAGATTAATCCAAGCTACAATCATTCCGCGAATCAATTCTTTCAATCATAATTATAAAAATTTGAATTATTGTGTGATCGGCCAGGGGAGGCGGAGATGGACACCGATAAAAAGAGTTATTACAAGAACAATCGCCTTAAGCAGATGCGTGCGTTTTGCGAGGTCGTTCGAACCGGAAGCGTTACTTTAGCCGCACAAAGACTATTCCTGAGCCAACCCTCAGTGACCTTGCAGATCCAGGCAATGGAACGGGAAATGGGCGTGACAGTATTTGAGCGCCGTGGTCCAGTACTCAAGCTGACACCGGATGGCGAGGCGCTACACTCACTTGCAAAGCCTCTAGTTCTTGGTATAGACAGCCTGCAGGAAAATTTCGCGGCACAGCATGGCAAGCTGGATTCGGGCGTACTGAACATCGGTGCCGGTGAATCCACCATCCTCTACATACTGCCGGAAGCGGTCAGCCGTTTCGTCAACGCACACCCGCGCATCCAGCTCAAAATAGACAATGTCACCGGACGCGACGGGCTGAAGATGCTGCGTGCAGACGAGATTGATTTTGCCGTCGGTTCCATGCTGGATGTGCCCGACGACATCACCTATCAACCCGTGGCGACGTTCGACCCGGCCCTGATCGTCCCGCTCAATCACCCGCTGGCCGACCACCCCTCGGTCACACTGGAGGAGATCAGCCAATATGGACTGATCCTCCCGCCCCGCCATCTCTCGACCTGGCGCATGGTCAAGTACGTGTTCCAGCAGCACAACCTGACCTTTACCGTGACGCTGGAAGCGGGCGGATGGGAAGTCATCAAGAAATACGTGGAATTGGGCATGGGCATTTCCATCGTGACCGACATCTGCCTGACCGGCACCGAAAAGCTGGTGAGCATCCCGCTCAATCAATACTTCCCGCAGCGCGGTTATGGACTTGTGTTGCGCAAAGGTCGGTTCCTGTCGCCGCAGGCCAGGCGCTTCGTCGAGATACTGCAGGAAGTTTACGGTCTGGAAGCGACACCGACCCAGCTTAGCGTTCGAGATTGAGCGCCTGCATCAATTGCACGGCCAACTCTTCAATCGAACGTGAAGTGGTGTCGAACCATTTGATGCCTTCGCGCCGCATCATCCGTTCTGCCGCCGCAACTTCATAGCGGCAGTTCTCCAGCGATGAATATTTGCTGTTCGGACGGCGTTCGTAGCGTATGCGTTGCAACTGATCGGGAGCGATGGTCAAACCGTACAGTTTGTCGCGGTAAGGCTGCAACCTCGACGGCAAGACATCGCGTTCAAAGTCTTCAGGGATCAGCGGATAGTTGGCCGCCTTCAGTGAGAACTGCAAGGATAAATACAGGCTGGTCGGTGTCTTGCCACTGCGCGACACCCCCACCAGAATGATGTCGGCGCTCTTCAGATCGGTATCTGAAACGCCGTCGTCATGGGCCAGTGCAAAATTCATGGCTGCAATACGCGCGTTGTATTCAGGATTGGCCTGCCCGTGCGAACGCCCCATTGCACGGGAGTAGCGACAACCCAGTTCCTGCTCCAGCGGGGCGATAAAGGAATCGAACATGTCGATGAAGAATGCATCGGCCCGATGCAGGATCGCGCTGAGCTCCTGATTCGTCTGTGTCAGGATGACAATGGGGTGCACACCTTCCCGCCGATTCACATCATTGATGCGTGCCAGACATTCATTGGCTTTGTCTTCGCTATCGATGAAAGGAAAACGCAAAGGCCGGTATTCGATCCCTTCGAATTGCGAAAGCAAACCGTGCCCAAGTGTTTCTGCGGTGATACCGGTGCCGTCCGACACATAGATGACGGTACGTTTCTGAGTCGCCATAGCTCCACAATCCTGAATGATTTTGACCAAGTCGCCGCAGTATACGCCGGCGGCTTTTAACCCTGCTTCCGCAGAAGTCCGTTAATAGCCCTTGGGCTTGAAATCGCTATCCAGATTTGGATAGCGTACGTGGTCAACCAGATTCTGTATGTCCTTGTCTGGCGGAGCAGTCAGCAAGCTGCCGACTATTACGCCGATGAATCCGACCAGTATGCCGAATATCCCGGCCGAGATCGGATTGATATCCCACCACAGCGGGGCATTCACTCCGAAGAACGGATAGGTGATGTACATGTAGAACATGCAGGTAAACAATCCGCCCAGCATGCCGAGGACGGCCCCCGTTTTGTTGGCGCGCTTCCAGAATATGCCCAGCGCCAGGGCCGGGAAGAACGCGGATGCGGCCAGCGAGAATGCCGCGCCAACCAGGAACAGGATGTGGCCGGGCTTGAGCGAAGTGATATAGGCCGCGAACACCGCCACGCCAAGCAGCAATGCCTTGGCGATGAACAAGCGGCGGCCGGTCGGCGCCTTGGGATCGATCATCTTGTAGTACACGTCATGCGACAGCGAATTGGAAATGGTCAGCATCAATCCATCGGCTGTGGACAGTGCAGCGGCCAGTCCGCCCGCCGCCACCAGAGCCGTGATCACATAAGGCAGGCCTGCGATCTCCGGCGTCGCCAGCACGATCAGGTCACCACCAATGGTGATCTCGGCCAACTGAACAATGCCGTCATGATTGATGTCGGTCACGCTCATCAGCGTCTTGTCCACCGAAGCCCAGGCAGAGACCCAACTCGGCAATTCGGAAAAACTGGATCCCACCAGCAGGGTATACACATCGTACTTGGCCAGCACCGCCAATGCGGGAGCGGTGATATAGAGCAAAGAGATGAAAAACAGGGACCAGAACACCGAGTGGCGCGCTTCCTTCACCGAGGTGGTGGTATAGAAACGCATCAGGATATGCGGCAGTGCCGCGGTTCCAACCATCAGACACAACACCAGCGCCATGAAATTCTTGCGCTTGTTATCGCGCGTCGCTTCATCCGGCCCCGCAAACGGTTCGGCATGCGCCATGATCGGGCCGGACTTTTCTTTGTCCATCTCCGCCTCGCGTCGCCATTTGCTGCGTGCAGTAGTGACATCCGCCGGGAAATCGGCCGCAGCCCGATTGGCCGCTTCAAGCACCTTTGGGTCCGTATCGTGTTTGGCCTGCAGATCGGCAACAATTTTGATCAGCTTGGCTTTTTCTCCGGCCAGATAGCCCGCCCCTGCTGTGTCCAACGCAGCCAACTCATCCCGAACCGTTTTCTCGCGCTGCCTGAAGATGGAGCGCACTTCAGCCTCGCGCGCGCCGTCCGGCGTGGAGGGGTCATTCAGGACCTGTTCCCGAGCCGTCACTTTTTCCAGCACATAGCCGTAAGCAACCTGTGGAATCGGATTGCCAGTGTGCTTCACGGACAACCAGACCACCGGGATCATGTAGGCCAGAATCAGGATGACGTATTGCGCCACCTGAGTCCAGGTCACGGCGCGCATCCCACCCAGGAATGAACACACCAGTATGCTGCCCAGGCCGACGAAAACGCCTACCCCGAAATCGAGTCCGGTAAAACGGCTGGTGATCAGTCCCACACCGTATATTTGGGCGATCACATAAGTGAACGAGCACAATATCGCCGCGAACACGCCAATGGTGCGCGGGATATTGCCGCCGTAGCGTGCGCCGAGAAAATCAGGGATGGTGTACTGGCCGAACTTGCGCAGGTACGGAGCCAGCAGCAAGGCCACCAGCACGAACCCTCCGGTCCATCCCAGCACGAAGGCCAGGCCGTCGTAGCCGGACAGATACAGCGTGCCAGCCAGACCGATGAAGCTGGCAGCCGACATCCAGTCGGCACCCACCGCCATGCCGTTGAAAAAAGCAGGTACACGCCGCCCCGCCACATAATATTCCGCAACATCCGAGGTTCTCGACAGAATGCCGATCCCGGCATACAGCAATACCGTCACCCCGAGAAAGATGTAGCCCAGCATCTTGTTGGGCACGCCCATTTGTTCAAGGATGGACAACAAAACGACAAAGCCGATGAAGCCGCCCGTGTACAGCGCATAGTAACGTTTGAGTTGCGAGACGAATCGCGATTGAGCCGGTCCCGCCATCACAGATCCTTTTCCTGCACGCCGTACTCTCGATCCAGCTTGTCCATGCGGTAAGCGTAATAACCAATCAGTATCACGTAGACCAGCAAAGCTCCCTGGGCACTCATGTAAAACGAAAGCGGAAAACCCAGAAAAGTGATGGACTGTAGATCCCGCGCAAACCAGCCCACCACAAAGGTAACCACAAACCAGATGGCCAGCAGTACACCGGTCAGGCGGAGATTCTGCTGCCAGTATTGTTTGTGTTTATCCTTCAGCTGCATGTTTTTCCCGCTTAAAAAACAATGAATTCATGACCCTGCCAGCCCGCGGCTTGGACAATTAACCTCTTCCACTTAGAATAGCTGCATGCAGGGCGGATGTGGTGACAATATTCATCTGTCCTTGTCGGGAACTTAACCCTCAATTCTTACACGGCACTTACATTCCTATGCGAATCCTGATCGCCGAAGACGATGACGTACTGGCAGACGGTTTATGCAATTCCATGCGCCATTCCGGTTACGCCGTCGACTGCGTGAAGGACGGACTGGCAGCCACCCTCATCCTCAGCGGAGAACAACCTTTCGATCTGGTGATCCTGGACTTGGGCCTGCCCAAAGTGGATGGCTTCAATGTATTGCGCTGTTTGCGCGAAAAGAACAAGCAGGTACCCGTGATCATTCTCACCGCGCGCGATGCCGAAGGCGACCGGGTCAAGGGACTCGATCTCGGCGCCGACGACTACATGATCAAACCGTTCAGCCTGCCCGAGCTCGAGGCACGGGTCCGTGCGCTGATACGACGCGGTCAATGCGGGGTAAACCCGGTCTACAGCTGCGGCACGCTGACATTCGACAGCGTCGGTCGCCGCGCAACGATCAATGGTTCCACATTGGAACTCACCACCCGCGAGTTGAGCGTTCTTGAGGCACTGATGCTGCGCACCGGCTGGGTCGTCAGCAAGGAACAGTTACTGGAGCGGCTTTACAGTTACGCGGAAGAAGCCAGCAACAACGCCATCGAAGTCTACATACATCGGTTGCGCAAAAAGATCGAGCCTGCGGGAGTGACCATCCGCACCATCCGCGGCTTGGGATACGTCATCGACAACCTGCCATCCTGAGTTTCATGGGTAACAACATTCGTTCCCTGCGCAGCTACCTCATGCAGAGGCTGCTGATCTCGCTCTATCTGCTGTGGATCGTCAGTACCGTCGTCGGTTATTTCGCCACCATCAACTACGCCAACCAGCCCTACGACCTGGTCCTGCTGCAACGCGCCAATGCGGTGGCCGAACAGCTCAAGCTGGGCAGCGGCCATGAACAGCTGGACGTGATACCCATCCTCCCCGACGGCTCCGAACTGGGCATGCCGGACCGGGTGCTGTATACCGTAACAGATAGCGAAGGCAGAAAACTCGCCGGTAACGGCAACACATTGCGCCCGCTCTCATACCGGCGCGACAGGCCCGGTCCGCTCTTCAGCAACGGCGAACGCGAGGGACAAAAGACGCGCATGGTCAGCCTGACTTTCAATTCCAATGGCAACATCCTGCAACTGCATGTTTCCGAAACCACGCAACAGCGCCAAGCGCTCATCCGCGGCATTCTGGCCAACATCGTTATCCCCCAGTTATTGCTGACCCTGATCGCGCTTGCAGTTGTCTGGTACGGTTTGAAACAAGGTTTGCGTCCGTTGGATCGCTTGCGCAACGAAGTGCTGAACCGGCGGCGCGACGACCTGCGACAACTCGATGGCAGCAAAGCCCCCGCAGAAGTGCGACCATTGATCGATGCGGTCAACGATCTGCTGGAACGATTGAAACAGGTGATCGCGGCGCAACAGCGTTTCGTCGCCGACGCCGCACACCAATTGCGCACACCTTTCGCCGGCCTGAAGACGCAATCCGAACTGGCGCTGCGCACGGACGACCCCGGACGCAAACAGCATGCGCTCGAACACATCCACACCAGCACCGAACACGGTATCCGTCTGGTCAATCAGCTTCTGGCGCTGGCACGCAACGAGCCGGGCGGGCAAGACACAGGCAATTTCTCATCCCTTAACCTCAACCAACTTGCGCAGGAATGCACTGTCAACTGGGTACAAATGGCTTTGGAAAAGAACATCGACCTTGGCTACGAAGGGGCGTCCTCACCGATAACCGTGCAAGGAGATGCGAACAGCCTGATGGAGATGCTCAACAATCTGATCGACAACGCGATCCGCTATACACCGGTGGGCGGTCACATTACCGTCGGCGTGAAAGCGGCGCCGGAGGGTGCGGAATTGAGCGTCGAAGACAACGGCCCCGGCATCGAACCGCAACACCGCGAGCGAGTGTTCGAACGGTTCTACCGCATATTGGGCAGCGGGCAAAGCGGCAGCGGGCTCGGGCTTTCCATCGTCGCCGAGGTCGCCAAACGCCACGGCGCCGAGCTGACACTGGACACGGGCAGCAATGGCCGGGGAACCAGGATCACCATGCGATTCCCGCTGAAGCATTCATCGGATATTGAAGCTTACTGACCGATGATCGAATGATATCCGTAGCACTGGGCTGCATTACGATGGGCCCCTCTTCTCGTTTCAGTTGGCTACATTAAATGCTTCAACAATTGATCAAGGAAATTACGATTTCGTAATTGAAATAAAAATTGCCGGCAACTATCCGGCAAGAATTGTATGAACCGTGAATTATAAATACCCGCCTACTATTGGATATTCATTTGGTACCGCCCTGCTCGAAGATGTTCTCTCGCCTTATTCCGCGCTGCTTTACTGAATATTCATAGCAAAAAGCAGAAAAGATATAGATCTTATTTTTTATTGCTCAATTGTTAAATTACATGCATTATTAAAATGGTTTTTCCCTGCGGCACGTGCATCACAACGATATGAAAAAATGTCGGCACGTTCCAATTTAAACGGACATTAGTAGCATTTTGAGATAATCGTACATGAAAAAAATTACTGCCGTTTTATTGCTATCTGCAATTTCTGTCAGCGCATTCGCGGACGTGTCAGACATCAAGGCCTCCAATAATCAGTTCGGCATCCAAATCAGATCGACAAACGTCGATTACACAGAAACCGGCAATGGGCAACTAAACACCGCAACAGGTACACTGGATACCGAGACGGGCCGTGTATCCGGTTATGCCCTGTCCATATCCGCCATGCAGAATTTGTGGCTCGGGAACGACTATATCTTTGCCGAATATGCTCGTGCCAGCGGCAACACGAATTACGTTGGCTCCCTTCAGGGCGGCGTGTTTGGCTCAGTAGTTTCAACTTCCACTGCAGCACTTGTCGACTTCAGCACCCGCTACGGCAAAGGCTTCATTGTCAATAGCAAGCTCATGCTGACACCCTACGTTGAACTCGGCAGTCACGAATGGGACAGGGGGGTCAATCAAGGTGAAACCTATAACCACGATTATTATGGTATCGGTGCACTGTGTCAGTTTTCCCCCATACACAAGCTGGTGCTTTCAGCCAATGCCATGATCGGCAGTACGTTTAAATCAAACATTGATGTTGTTGGTGCATTCTCAGGCGCCTTGGGCAACTCCAGTTTGTACAAGGCAGGGATCAGCGCTGATTATGCGTTTGCGAAAGGCTTTCACGGAAACGTAGGCGTTGATTATATGCGTTTCAACTATAGCATCAGCGGAACATATCCAGTTGGCGGAGGCTTCGTCGCATGGGAACCGGATAGCAAGACAACTTATACAATAGCTAAAGTTGGATTAGGGCTCGCATTCTGATCCTGTTTCCGTATGAAGGGCGCGTCAGCAAAAAATTACGTTTCCCACGGGAAGTTCAGAACATCAAGGCAATACCTGTGTCGCCATCTACTGTTGCATTAGCTGGTTGCCGTTAGCATCCCGGCATGCCGAAATACAAAGCGAAGCATTGATCTTCCTGCGTCAATTCAAATTCAGCATCACACCTGGAGAATGTAAAAATTCCCAACCGTTTTTCACACTGCTGTTAATGGCCCCGCCTCTGCCCTGATCGTTTGCTCGCCACCGCGCATTGAAATGTGTAACGGGCTTGAAGTGTAATACACACACAACACACCCGATAAAAAACCCTGCCGAACAGGACAGGGTTTGGATGTTGCAAGTACATGTCAGCAGGAAATCACTCCTCGTCCGGATCCTTGTATTCCTTGGGCAGATGGTGTGCGATGCCCTTGTGGCAGTCGATGCAGGTTCCGCCTTCGGCCTTCGCCTTCATGTGCTTGTTGTAGATCGTCTGCTTTTGAATGTCGCCGCTCATGGCATCAAAGTTGTGGCAGTTGCGGCATTCGCGCGAGTCCGATGCCTTCATGCGTTCCCATTCATGGGTTGCCAGTTCCATCCGGTGAGCTTCGAATTTTTCCGGCGTATCGACGAAGCCGGTGAGTGCCCCCCAGACTTCATTGCTCGCCTGCATCTTGCGCAGCATCTTGTGTCCCCAATCCTTGGGCACATGACAATCGGAACAGATTGCACGCACGCCGGTGCGGTTGGCGAAGTGGATGGTCTTTTTGTATTCCTGGTACACGTTATCGCGCATTTCATGGCAACCGATACAGAATTCCAGCCGGTTCGTCGCTTCCATCGCGGTATTGAAACCGCCCCAGAAGATGATGCCGGAGAAGAAACCCACCACAAGCAGTGCAAGCAATGAATATTTTGCACTTGGCTGTTTCAAAATGCTCCAGGTGCGTTTCAGGATACCCGGTTTGTTATTCATGTTTTTCTCCGCTTTCAAATATCGAATCTATTGAGCAAATGTGTTTCGAGCAATAAGAAAAAAGACGGTGCACTAAATTGCCGTGCACCGCTCGCTCGATTTAATTCAGAATGCATTGTTAAAACATATAGAAATAGCTCGCGCTCACCACGCTGACAGCGTAGCTCGGCGATTGTTGGTTGGTCGGCAGCATGCTGGTCGCCGTATATCCGGTCTGGTAAGCATTGTAGTAATAGTCGTTTGACCTCAGGTTCTGGTAGATATATGCCAACCGGACTTTGCTTGCCTTGTCCAGCTTGTAATCGCCAGCAAGTCTGAGCTGCAACATTTCGTTCTTGATGTCCGGTGTAGAGCCACAGGCATATCCACCATTGCTAGTCCCAGTACAACTGGTATTGACCCAGTTATCGGTTGTCCGGTAGCTTGTCTTTCCAAATGAATACGTCAAGTCTGCAGCCAGATCGAGTTTACCTTGCATTAACCCACCATGTTTAGCGTTAATCCCAACGGTGCTATCGTCCTGCGAAAGAGTATTAGTCCACGGCTGAGTGAGCGAACCTCCAGCAATGGCTGTTCCATATGTTGCCGTAGTATGGCCCCACTGATCGTTAGCAAGATCACGTTTCCGGTTCTGTAAAGTCACATATGCAGTAGCGCTAGTATTTTCCGCAAAGTTATACCCAACATCCAAGTTTGCACTCCACGCGGTACCATTTTGCACGCCAAGAACTGCGCTGTAGTTGTCATTTACATACCGGCCGTTCAAACCCACATTCAGTTTTTCTGAAGCTTGCCAGTTAACCCCGGCCTTCAGCATTTGCTCATTCCTTGAAGCGTCGAAAAAGGCAACGTAGCCAGGCAGTTCATAGCCCTCAAGCTTTGCTTGCATCGGGTTATAAAAAGAAGAATTCACATCTGCTCTGCGGCGAGCATAGGAATAGCCGGCATTGAGTTTCACATCATCGCTTGCCTGCAAACGGTAGTTGGCTGCCAGTTTGTTTTCTGTGCTATTTGGGACCTGAACACAGGATGCGCCATTGGCGTAATAAGCTGCTGACGTTGCTGAATTAATTGCGCCTCCAGGCCCTCCACTTGCAGCGACGATTTGAGCTACAGTAAGCGAACTGTCGCACCAGCGTTGAATCTGTTCATGCTCGAACCCGATATTGAGTTTTTGGTGCTGGCTAACCCGATAATCAGCAGCCAGTTCGAACTGGGTCTTTTTGTTACTCATTGGAGTGCTAATGGAGGTTTCAGCTCCAGCCCCAAGGTCGTTAAATTTATAAACATTCGATGCCGTCTGGTTGTCGTGATCATTGAACTTCATGCCGGCAGACAACGACAAGTCTTTGGTTGTCTGGTTGGTCAATTTCAGATCGACGTGCTTTGTAACCACCAGCCCGTTAAGGGAAGACTGCGGCAACCCGCCGGCCTGCATCTGATCCTGGTTATTGAAAGACGCATTCTGGGTGGTGCGCCCGTAAGACACCCCCCCCACCAGTTTCGTGGCTTGCGAAATGTCATAGCCTCCATTCAGGTTCAACTGTTGGAAATAATTGTCCGGAGCGGTGCTCAATGTATCCACCGGGAAGGCAACTCCGGGATTCCAACCAGTCGTGTTGGGCGCAGCCACCTGAAAGAACGGATTCGAGAAATTCACGCCGTTGTAAGTGTCGCTAAACTTTGAAAAGTAGTAGCTGCCGGTGAAATGCGACTTGTCTCCCATCCAATTCAGGGCAAGGTTCATGGTATCGGTCTGATAGTTGGTGGGGTTCATGAGCATCAGGATATTTTCGCCGCGGACGGCACCGATCGATGCATTGGCAAGATTAGCATCGGATGCTGCGGAGATCAGCTTCGCGCCATCCTGGGTGAGACGGTTATAGTCGAACTGCACGCTCCATTGCTGATCGATATGATAGCCAGCATTGAATTTTGCATTCTTGCGATCCGAATGGACGTCCTCGTTATGGAAATTCGCCAGTTGATTCGGCGTCAGCGCCTGTGCTCCATAAGGAGGTATCACCCCGCCTACTGCAGCGGGTTTGGTTCTCGAATCAATGACACCAAAGGCGCTGGGCAGTATGAAGCTGTTCCCCCCCATGCTTCCTTGCAGGGGCGTTTGATAGGTGTCGGTAATGTTGTGGCGCAACTCATCGTAACCGACGCCGAAACTCCACTTTCCCTGTTTGCTCATGTTGGCGCCGATTTCGCGCGATGTCGTGCCGAGATCGTTGCCTTTGAATTCCCAGCGATTAAGTCCGTCACCTCCATCGTATGAGTTAAAAGCATCGCCGCCTTGTGCCTTGAAGTTGCCGATCAGGTAAGCACCTTTTTTGTTCAAGCCGTTATATTCGCCGAACTTGGCAGAATCCTTGGACACAGTCTCTACGCCGACATCAACCGAGTCGGTGGGGTGCGTCAAAGCCGCAACATCCGCGTCTTCAGCTTTGGCCACCAAGGGCATGGCCAGCATTACCAGCAACGCGCCTTGCACCGCCAAGGTCAACTTGCTGACTTCGAAAAGCTCTTTTTTGGTTTTCATGATAATTTCCCTTTTTTCCTGAAATTAGCGATGCAAGAACGCGCCGGCCGGGCTATTCGAGCCGTGAACCATGACGTGGCAGTTCATGCACGCGCGACCAACAGCATTTGTATTCGGGGACGCCGGGTTGGTGGCGTTGGCGATCAGTCCATTTCCACCCTGAATCCCTGCAACGTTTGCGCCATATGAAGCCTGGCTGTTGTGAGGGCCGTCGTGGCACTCGTCACACAGGAACGGCGGACGCGATTTCAGCAGTGGCGTGATGTTGGAGCCGTGCGGCGTATGGCAATTGGTGCAGTCCTCGGTCGCAGGCTGGTGTTCCCACAGGAAGGGGCCGCGCTTCTCGGCATGACAAACGTAGCAAGTCTCCGTCACCGTGGCCTTCTTGAGCATCTTGGGACCGGTGGAGCCGTGCGGGTTGTGGCAATCGGAACAGACAACCTTGCCCGCATCGATCGGATGGGTCGATATCTTGTGGGTATCGGCGCGCTGATCCTGGTGACAGGTAAAGCAGACCTCGGTTTGCGTCTTTCTGTCGCGCACCTTGTCGACCGGCGCATGCACCTTGTGGCAGTCGTTACAGGCAATCTGGTTGTTTTCATGCTGACTACCTGCCCAGTTGGTACGGTTTGTTCCCTTGTGGCAGGCCAGACACTGATCTGCACGTACCTTCACGTCGGATGCGGGGAATGTGTGTTTCTTGAACACGACATCGGGTGCCGGGCGACCTTTTCCATCCAAGTTACCCTTCAGGTGGTTCGCGCTTTCACCGTGGCAAGTCTGGCAATTCGGCGTCCTGGAATCACCTCTGACACCATGTTTGGTCTGATAGATGGCCAGGATCGGCGTTGTCTCGCTTTCATCGTGGCAGCGTGTACAGACGGCATCTTTTTTCAGGGACTCCTGAGCTGACCTGGAGGTAGCCGCTTCCATGCTGAGATCCGGAAGTTTGTTTTCTGCCGCAGGCTGATTTTGCGCAGCTGCCTGTGTGTCTGTCGCCGGTTGGCCTTCCGCCGCTAACAGGCTGGTTGCGGTGCCCATGCTGGTGATGAATGCGCACAACATCATTGTTTTTCTAAATAATTTCATGGCTCTTCCCTTTTTAAACTTGAAATTCTTTCGTTTTCTTTCGATTGGCTAGAGCGAAAGTATCCAGTCCACGAGATTCTTGATGCTTTCCGGCGAAGCTTTGCCGCTGATATTTTTGTGCTCTTCTTCATGGCCATCGGGGAATTTGGCTTTTTCGCCGGAGGTGACATGGTGGATCAGCTTTTCTTCGGCACCGGGCTTGCCACGGTATTTTTCGGCTACCTTTTTATAGGAAGGGCCGTCTTTTTCCTTGTCCACGCCGTGGCACTTGAAGCAGTTGTTTTCGCGCGCCAATGCTTTTGCAGCATCGACATCGACGGCGGCGGATGCATTAAGGGAAAAAGAAAGGGTAAGGGCAGCGGCGGTGATACTGAGTAACATTGACTTACGAGCTGAATGTGTCATTTGCATCTCCTGGATATCAAAATTATTTTCACAACATGTACAAAATCTTTTCGTGTCAGCATTGTCTTCAAACCCCGATTCCGCCACTACGGCCTATAAGCTCAAATTGCGTAAGACTATGGTTCCAATTTTTCAGACCATGGTCTTAGTCCGGAACAACCATCGCGTGATACCATTAATCGCACAATGACCGTTTAGCAAGCTTTCGCAATCACAGACCCAAGGCATCTCGATGTTCACAGCCTTCAAGCAGGTTTTCGACCGTTTGAGTTTTTCGCGCCAGTTCATGCTGGCGATCATCGCCGTGCTCACTGTCGGCATGCTGATCATCGGTACGTGGATAGGGCATCTGATCGAAAGGAATGCGGTGAACCGCACCGCTGCAATCTCGGCGGTTTACCTGGAGAGCATGTCCGCGGCACAACTTACGGATTGGTCGCGTGCCGGGACAGTAGACAGCGAAACGCACGAAGATCTGGACCGGATTTTCATCGACGGTCCTTTGCATCGGGAAGTGCTTCGCTTCAAGCTTTGGGACACCAGCGGTCGCATCGTTTACAGCAACGACCATGCACAGATCGGCCACATCTTCCCGGTGCAAGGCCGTCTTGCTGCCGCTTTCGCCGGCACGGTGCAAGCCCAGATCAGCGATCTCAAAGAGACTGATAACCTGCCAGAGTTGGTAAACTGGAATCAACTGCTCGAGATCTATGTGCCGATACGCTCCGCCGATAGCAAGGTGTATGCGGTTGCCGAGTTCTATCTTTCGGTGGACAAACTGAAACGCGACATCCTCGCCGCCCAGCAACGCAGCTGGGGGCTAGTCGCACTCTCGACTCTCGCAGTCTATCTTTTGTTGTACGGTCTGGTACGACGCGCCAACAACACCATCAATGCGCAGCAACTTGACCTGCGCAATCAGCTTCGGCAACTGCACAGCGTACTCAACGAGAACGACCGCATGCGCGAGCAATTGCACGAGGCTGGCGTGAGTACGACTTCGCTCAACGAGGAATTCCTGCTCAGGATCGCGGCCGACCTGCACGATGGACCGGCGCAAACCATCGCTTTTGCCCTGATGCGTTTCGACGAGTTTGCCGCAACCTGTCATGGCTGCGTATCTTCGCAGGGGGAAGCCCCGCATGAGCTGGACAGCATACAAAATGCACTGCAAAGCTCTCTGCGCGATGTGCGCAAGATTTCTTCCGGCCTGGCGATCCCGGGCATGGCCGAAATGACGCTCGCCGACACCGCCCGACGTGCCGTGCGCGATTTCGAACGCTTGTCCGGGCAAACCATCAAAGCCGAAATCGACGATACCCTGGGCAAAGCACCGCTGGCAATCAAGATCACGGTGTACCGGCTGTTGCAGGAATCGTTGACCAACTGCAGGCGGCACGCGCCCGGAGGTTCACCCCAGGTACAGGTGAAAAAGATCGACGGGCAGGTGTTGTTGACGATCACCGATCATGGCGCCGGTTTCGATCCCCAGGCGGCCGCTGTCGGCGGAAGATTGGGGCTGGCCTTCATGCGCGAACGCGTCCGCCTGCTCGGGGGTGTTTTTGAAATCGATTCTGCACCCGGTCGCGGCACCAGCATCCGCGCCCGGCTTCCTCTATCAACCGACGAGATGATCCATGTCTAATCCGATCCGCATCCTGCTTGCCGATGACCATCCCCTGTTCCGCGAGGGCGTCGCCCACTCGCTCAGCGCTGAACCCGATTTCGAAGTGATCGCCCAGGCTGGGAGCGGCGAAGAAGCAGTTGAAATGGTGCAAAACCTGCACCCCGACATCGTGTTGCTGGATGTCTCGATGACCGGCATGGGAGGGATCGCTGCCGCAGCAAAGATCGCCGCCAGCGCACCCGTCGTGCGCATCATGATGCTCACCGTCTCCGAAAATCGGGAAAACCTGATGGCTGCACTCAAGGCAGGCGCGCACGGCTATGTACTGAAGGGGGTTTCCGCAAGCGAGTTGCGATCCATCACCCGTCGCGTGGCAAGCGGCGAAGCCTATGTCACCCCTGCCCTGGCAGCGGATATGCTGACCGAGTTCTCCAACCCGCACCCCATTGATGCTTTTTCCGAACTGACACCGCGCGAGACCACCATCCTCCAGCTCCTGAGCCAGGGACTCACCAACCGCGAGATCGGCGAGCGCACTTTCCTGGCGGAAAAGACCGTCAAACATTACATGACAAGCATTTTGCAAAAGTTGCATGTACGCTCGCGCACAGAAGCCGCCCTGATCGCCATGCAACACGGAGTTTCCGGAACCGGGCAGTAAATCCGGGCTGCTTTCCAGCGCACAAGAAAAAGGCCACCGGGAAAACAGCCGGTGGCCCTTCTTGATGAAAAACAGTTACGTCTTAGTGAGAAGCACCCACCTCAGCGCCCAAGCCGGTTTCGGCACGAATCATCTGCGCGTCATAGGCAGCCCGTTCTTTCTTGCCGCTTTCACTGCTATCGGTGATCGACGCAATATAGGCGACGATCAGCACTGCCGGCAGAACCACGAAGGTCGGGAAGTCGTACGGGAAGATTGCCGGTCCCATTGCAAGCACTTTGGTCCATACCGTCGGGCCAATGATCAGCAGGCCGATAGAACCGAAGATGCCGGTATAGCCACCGAGTACTGCACCGCGTGTCGTCAGGCCGCGCCAGAAAATGGACATGACCAGAACGGGGAAGTTGGTGCAGGCGGCGATCGAGAAGGTCAACGCCACGATGTAGGCAACGTTCTGTTTCTCGAAGGCGATACCGAGGATCACGGCGAGTATGCCCAATCCGATCACCATCATCTTTGAAACCCACACTTCCTGCTTCTCGGATGCGGTGCCCTTCATGATCACGTTCGCATAGATATCGTGCGACAAAGCAGATGCACCCGCCAGCGTCAGACCCGATACAACCGCGAGAATGGTGGCAAAGGCGACCGCTGCAATGAAGCCGAGGAAGAAGTCACCACCCAGCGCGTGCGACAGGTAAACCGCCGGCATGCTGCCCCCACCCTTCAGGTTCAGTACGCTCTTGCTGATGTCGGCCACATACTCTGGATTGTTGGCCACGAGAACGATCGCGCCAAAACCGATGATGAAGGTCAGGATGTAGAAGAAGCCGATGAAGCATGTTCCATAGAGCACCGACTTGCGTGCCGCCTTGGAGTCGGTAACCGTGAAGAAGCGCATCAGGATGTGCGGCAATCCGGCCGTGCCGAACATCAGTGTCAATCCCAGGGAAATAGACTCGATAGGATTGGCCTTCGCCCCGATCGGCACCACGGATTTCATGATTTCCATATGTTTCGGGTGGGCGGCAACAGCGTCGGTGAACAGCTTCGCAAAGCTGAACCCTTCGTGGGCCATCACACCGAACGCCATCATGGTTGCACCGCCCAGCAGCAGACCGGCCTTGATGATCTGCACCCAGGTCGTGGCTTTCATGCCGCCGAAGGTAACGTAGGTGATGATCAGCACGCCGACGACGACAATCGATTCGCGGTAGGAGATCTGCGGTACCAAGGTATGCAGCAACTGCCCTGCACCGACTGCCTGTCCGATCAGATACCAGATGACGACAATCAGCGAGCTGATCGCGGCCATGGTGCGGACCGGTCCCTGCTTGAGACGGAACGATACAACGTCGGCATAGGTGAATTTACCGAGATTGCGCAAGCGTTCTGCGATCAGGAACAGGATGATCGGCCAACCGACGAGCCAGCCCACTGAAAACAACAGGCCATAGAAACCGTTGAAATAGACCAGCGCGGCAATACCCAGAAACGAGGCTGCCGACATGTAGTCGCCCGCGATGGCCATGCCGTTTTGAAAGCCCGTGATACCGCGTCCGGCGGCGTAGAAGTCGCTTGCCGTCTTGGTACGGGTAGCGGCCCAGTAAGTAATGACCAGCGTGACCGCAACGAACAGAACGAACATGATGATGGCATGCCAGTTAAGCGGCACTTCCGCCGGAGCAACGGCTGCTGCGGCAGCGGCTACAGGCGCTACGGCAGACGCAGGTGCGGCAGCAGATGCGGTTGCAGTAGCTGGCGCTGGGGCAGACATGGCGGCGTCTGCGGCGAAGGACAGATCAGCAGTAAGCAGCGAAGCAAAACCCAATAATGCGAAGCATGCAGATTTGAATATATTCATTTGGAGGCCTCGCGAACGATTTCGTTGACGATGGGATCGAAGACTGTGTTTGCCTTGTACACATAAATGCCCGTCAGCACACAAGACGCCAGGATCACGCCTACTCCTGCGAGCATGCCTACCGGAATCACGCTGTCGGCAGCGATGGGCTGGGTAAGAACATCCGGGGCAAACGCAATCAACAGAATGAAACCGAAATACATCACACAAACAATCGCCGACAACGTCCAGGAAAGCGTATCGCGACGGCTGACCAATTGAAGGTATTTCGGATTGCTTTGTATCTTGCTTGCAATCAATAACGACATGACTTCCTCCCTCAGTTATTTATTTACAGAAATGAAAATAGCTCAACAACAGGTGACGACTCATCGATGGTCTTGAAAAGTTGACGGTGCAAAAAAATTGTACTTTACAGTTGAATACCGTGTGCCCGGCTTGAAGCGGCGGATTCCGCATTGTTGCCACTGCGAAACAGTCGTTTCAAGGATTAGTCTCCCGACCCATTCGTGCTACCGAACACAAGGTTACGTCAGGAATCTTACGGTTAGCTTACATCACGCAGCCAGTGGTGTGTCCTCTCGAGGTCATACAAGCCCTCGAAGTCATTAATGTTTCTCTTGTGTGCTTGTGCAATGGCGATCTGGAACAGTTGCGCGGTAGCCAGTGCATCCGCCAATGCGTTATGCCTGGCCTCGATGCGGATGTTGAAACGCCCGATCCAGTCATCCAGCACACGATGAGTGCCCATCAGCGAACGATTCAGGGCAGGCATCACATAGGCCAGATCCAGCCAGGCATGCTTGAATGACAATCCCAGGTATTGGCGCATGGCACGCCGGATCATGGTTTCGTCGAAAGCAACGTGAAAAGCGACCAGTCGGGATTTGCCCAGATATTCGAGAAAGGCCAGCAAGGCCTCCACAGGATCGTCGCCTTCGCGTTGCGCAGTACTGGAAATGCCATGCACCAGTATGTTTTCCTTGCCGCTGCTCTCCTGCTGTTGCAGCACGACCGAAAAGCTGTCTTCGAGCACAATACGGCCATTGACCATTGCCACTGCACCGATGGAGATCAGCGTGTCGGTAATCAGGTTCAAGCCCGTCGTTTCGACATCGACCACTACATACCGCGAATGGTCGAACGCGCTCTTCCTCTCGCCCGCGGGTAGTGCACGCCACGCATTCAGACGTGCCCTTTGCTGCGGAGTCAGATTCGGCGCGGGAGCGAACCAGCGTTGCAGCAATTTTTTCAAAGTTGGTAATCCAGCCTCAATTTGGCCTGCGCTTTGCGCGCCTGACGGAATGCCTCCTTGAGAATGCGGCGATCCAGCTCGTTCAATGATGCCGGATCAATCAGGTTGTCCAGTGCGTCCTCACTCAGGCCCTTTGCGCTCGATTCATCGTGGTGGCGCAGGCGCAGCACCTGTATGAACAGCAGCGCATCGATCCATGCTTCGATTTCAGACGTTGGCAGGTTCATCTTCGCCGCACTCAGGCGCAAACGCTGGACGGTGTTTGTGTGCGTCACCCCGGTCGCCAGACTGAAGATGCGCGCCGCATCCACGAACGGGGTGATGCCGTTGAGCTTGAGATCGATCCGGTCCGAATCGTTCAGGACAAAATCCCGTATCACGCCCAGCGGCGGACGGTTGCGCAGGGCATTCTCGGCCATCATGTACAGGAAACGGCTATTGTCGCTGGCGACCCGTGCCAGCCACAAACGCAAGTCTTCGGCCAGATGCTGTGCCCCGTGGAGCGCGCGAAAATCGAAGAAGATGGTTGCATACAACAGTGATTCCGGCGTCCCGCCCCGAATCCAGCCCGAGAAAGTCTGCTTCCACTCTTCCAGCGACAGGCACCATTGGGGATTGCTTGCCATGATTTCACCCTTGCATAACGGGAATCCGCACATTGCGAGTTTTTCGTTGATGCGCTTCGCAACAGGCAAAAGTTTTTCCCGAGCCTGATCCGCGGTCATGCCTTGCGGCGTGTCGAAAATGATCGCGTTGTCCTGATCGGTATTCAAGGTCTGCTCGAAACGGCCTTCTGAACCCAAAGCCATCCAGCACACTCCGTTAAGCAGCGGCGTGCCCGCAAGATCGCTGGCTGCAAACTCGAGCTCGACAACCCGAACCGTAAGCAGGTCATTGAAAGTGGAAATGAACTGGGTCAACTGTTCGGCCGCAACTCCCTGCGCCATCATGTTGCGCGCCATATTGCGAATGTCCATTGCTCCCTGTTGCAACACTTCGATCGAATCGGCATGGCGTATGGCAGAACCGATCTGGCGCAGACCGACTCGCTGCAAGGCGAACAGGTCCTTTTCCGACACCAGTCCGACCAGCTTTTCATTCTCGACCACCAGCACATGGCGGAAGCCGTGCTTGGCCATGGTCAGCGCTGCTTCATGCGCCAGTGCTTGCGGCGTCAGTGTCTCCAGATATGTCGACATCACATTGATCACCGGTTGATCCAGATCGATCTGCGGCAAAGCAATGCGCTCAAGCACGTCGGGCAAGGTCAGGATGCCCAGCGGACGCCCATCCTCATCCACCGCGATCATGGAACCGACTTGCTGTTCATGCATGATCTTCAGCACCTGCCGCACCGTCATATCCGGCGGGCATGTTATCGGCGTGCGCCGGATAATCGTCGACAAGGGGCTGGCAAGCGATTGTTGCTCGACGCTCGAATTGCTGTATTGAGCCTGGATGACCTGCTTGGAGTGTTCCAGCAGATTGGCGATGCGCCGCGTGCAGAAATCGCGGAACGCGGCACTCAAGCCGATCAGTTCCCGAAAGTCGGTCGCGGACAGTTCGTAGCAGAAGACATCGTTGCCCGCCCGATAAACACTCGCGACACGGCGGTTGGCCAGCAACGCGCCCAACGGAAAGCATTCCCCTTCCGACAACTCCAGCCAGGTATCTGCCTCGGAAGCGTGCGCCACGCTCTGCTCGCCGTGCACCATGCCTTGTTTGATGACCAGGAACCGGTCCACCGGCCCTTGCTCCGGCGACACGATCACCTCGCCTTCGGGGTAATATCCCAGCCGCATGCGCTGCAGCATCCATAAAACATGGGGGAGCTCCATGTGATCGAACGGCGCGTGCCGGGTAATGAATGAAATTTCTGAAGGATGAATAGCGCTCAAGGTGTCACCTTTTGATTTAAATACCGACGACCAGGGTCATACATTCCCGAAAACCCTGGCCAATTCCGCTCCCGGCTCGGGCGCGCGCATGAACGCCTCGCCGACCAGGAAGGTATTGACCTGGTGATTGCGCATCAGCCTGACGTCGTCAGCCGTGAAGATGCCGCTTTCGGTGACAACGATGCAATCGTGCCCTTTTTCGGATGCGTAGACACGCGACAGCAGATCGAGCGTGGTTTGCAGGCTGACCTCAAAGGTGCGCAGGTTGCGATTGTTGATGCCGATCAGGTGCGTCGAGAGCTGCAGCGCGACTTCCAGCTCCTTGCCGTCATGCACTTCCACCAGCACATCCATGCCCAGCTTGTGCGCCAGCTTCTCGAGCGACTTCATCTGGTTCAGCGTCAGTGCCGAAGCGATCAGCAGGATGGCATCCGCCCCCATCGCACGCGATTGGTAGACCTGGTATTCGCTCACGATGAAATCCTTGCGCAATACCGGCAGGCTGCAAGCCTCGCGCGCTTGCTTCAGGTACGCCGCACTGCCCTGAAAGAACTGCTCATCGGTGAGCACCGACAAACAGGCTGCGCCATGCCGCTCGTAACTGGCGGCGATCTCGGCCGGACGAAAATCAGCCCGAATAACCCCTTTGCTGGGACTGGCTTTCTTGATCTCGGCAATGATCGCCGACTGTCCGGCAGCGATCTTGCCGCGAATGGCGCCTGCAAAGTCCCGTGCAGGCGCTGCCTGTTCGGCTTCCGCACGCATCACAGGCAGGGGCTTGGCAAACAATGCGGCGGCAATTTCCTGGTTCTTGACCGCGAGAATCTTGTTGAGGATGTCGGACATGCTGTGGTTCTCTTTTTATAGAGTCTGCATTCTATCGCAAGCGGAATGCTAAAATGCAGGGCACAGTGCAACATTTGGAAGCCTTCATGGAAGACGTCAAGCAATACATGCAGTCCGTCGGCAAGCAGGCGCGCGCCGCGTCGCGCCTGATGGCTCAGGCTGATACCAACACAAAAAACCGTGCGCTGCTTGCCATCGCCGATGCCATTCTGCACAGCAGCGCTGCACTCATCGCCGCCAACAGCAAAGACGTCGCGGCAGCCAAAACCAACGGCCTGGATGCCGCTTCGGTAGACCGCCTCACCCTCACCGAAAAAACGATCAAAGGCATGGCCGAAGGCCTGCAGCAAATCGCACAACTGGCCGATCCCATCGGCGAAATCAGCGACATGAAATTCCGCCCGTCCGGCATCCAGGTCGGCAAGATGCGCGTGCCGCTCGGTGTCATCGGCATCATTTACGAATCACGTCCGAATGTGACGGCGGATGCCGCAGGACTGTGCCTGAAATCCGGCAACGCCTGCATCCTGCGCGGCGGCTCCGAGGCACTCCATTCCAACCAGGCCATCGCCGCCTGCGTGCACGCCGGCCTGAAAGCCGCCGGTTTGCCGGAGACCGCAGTGCAGGTCGTCAATACGACCGACCGCGCTGCCGTGGGCGAACTCATCACCCTGACCGCTTATGTGGATGTGATCGTGCCGCGCGGCGGCAAGGAATTGATCGAACGTATATCGAACGAGGCGCGCATCCCGGTGATCAAGCACCTGCACGGGGTGTGCCACGTCTACATCGATGACGAAGCGGATATCGGCAAAGCCATCCGCATCGCCGACAACGCCAAGACTCACCGCTACGGCGTGTGCAACGCGATGGAGACCCTGCTGGTGAATACGAACATTGCGGCGAAAGTGCTGCCCGAGTTATGCAAAATCTATCTGGACAAAGGTGTGGAACTGCGCGGCGACGACGCATCGCGCAAACTGGTCTCGCAGATGAAGGTCGCGACCGAAGAGGATTGGCACACGGAATACCTCGCGCCCATCCTCAGCATCCGTGTGGTCGCCGATCTGGATGCGGCAATCGCACATATCGACACCTACGGCTCACAACATACCGACAGTATCGTGACGGAGAACTACACCAAAGCGATGCGTTTCCTGAGAGAAGTGGATTCCAGCAGCGTCATGGTCAATGCTTCGACACGCTTTGCAGACGGTTTCGAGTACGGCCTGGGCGCTGAAATCGGCATTTCCACCGACAAAATTCATGCACGCGGGCCGGTAGGATTGGAAGGATTGACTTCGCAGAAGTACATTGTGCTCGGCAACGGGCAAATCAGAGTCTAAATAATAAGAGAGAAAAACATGAGCCAAACCATTGAAATCAAAGTCCCTGACATCGGGAGCTTCAAAAATGTCGCCGTCATCGAGATCTCGGTAAAACCCGGCGATCGAATCGCAAAGGAGCAAGCCCTCGTTTCGCTGGAAACAGACAAAGCCACAGTGGACGTGCCGTCTCCCGTTGCAGGCGTGGTGAAACAGATCAAGATCAAGGTGGGCGACAAGGTCAGTGAAGGTTCGGTGATTCTGCTGCTTGAAAGTCAGGATACAGGAGACGGGAAACAGGATTCAGTAAAACCCGCCGTCGCGTCCGCACCCGCAGCCCCCACCCCTGAGTCCCGAATCCCGAATCCCGTATCCTCGGATCTACATGCCGAAGTCGTCGTTCTCGGCGCCGGCCCCGGCGGCTATACCGCGGCATTCCGTGCCGCCGACCTCGGCAAGCAGGTCGTATTGATCGAGAAGGAATCCGCACTTGGCGGCGTGTGCCTCAATGTCGGTTGTATCCCGTCCAAAGCGCTGTTGCATGTGGCCAAGGTCATCACGGAAGCGGAAGAGGTCGGCCATCACGGCGTGACTTTCGGCAAGCCCAAGATCGACATCGACGGCATCCGCGCGTGGAAGGAGAGCGTGATCTCCAAATCCACCGGCGGCCTGGCCGGACTCGCCAAGCAACGCAAGGTGCAGGTATTGAGCGGCAAGGCACAATTCTCCTCGCCCAACAGCCTGTCTGTGCAAACCGCCGACGGCGTGAAGACCGTCACGTTCGACAATGCGATCGTGGCCGCCGGTTCCAGCGTGGCGCGCATCCCGGGCTTCCCCTACGACGATCCGCGTATGATCGATTCCACCGGCGCCTTGGCACTGAAGGATATCCCGAAGCGCATGCTGGTCATCGGCGGCGGCATCATCGGCCTGGAAATGGCGACGGTGTATGACGCACTCGGTTCCAAGATCACGGTGGTCGAGTTGATGGACCAATTGATGCCCGGCGCGGACAAGGACTTGGTCAAGCCGCTGCACACCCGCATCGCCAAGCGCTACGAAGCCATCATGCTGAAAACCAAGGTCACGAAGATCGAGGCGACCAAAGCTGGACTGAAGGTCACTTTCGAAGGCGAACAGGCACCTGCCGAAGCGCAGGTGTACGACAAGGTGCTGATGGCCGTGGGCCGCCGCCCGAACGGGCGCGAGATCAACGCCGAAGCGGCAGGCCTGACCGTGAACGAGCGCGGCTTCATCCCCGTGGACAAACAGATGCGCACCAACGTGCCGCACATCTTCGCCATCGGCGACATCGTCGGCGACCCGATGCTGGCACACAAGGCGGTGCATGAAGGCAAGGTCGCGGCGGAGAACATCGCCGGACACAAGGCCTTCTTCGAACCGATGACGATTCCTTCCGTGGCCTACACCGATCCCGAAGTGGCATGGATGGGACTGACCGAAACGCAAGCGCAGGCCAAAGGCGTCACCTACGAAAAAGCTTCCTTCCCGTGGATGGCCTCCGGCCGTGCAGGTTCAGTGGGCCGCCCCGAGGGGATAACCAAAGTGCTGCTGGATCCGACCTCGCGCCGCATCCTCGGCATGGGCATCGTCGGCGTGAATGCAGGCGAACTGATCGCCGAAGGCGTGCTGGCACTGGAAATGGGTGCCGACATGGAAGACATCGGCCTCACCATCCACCCGCACCCGACGCTGTCCGAAACCCTGTGCTTCGCTGCAGAGATGGCGGAAGGCACCATCACAGACCTGATTTCCCCGAAAAAAAAGCACTGATCATTCCTTCAATGCGCCCGTCTCTGCAACAGAGACGGGCGTTTTCATTTTCAGCGATCCCGGATAAATTTGAAGTTCGCGGACAAAATTGGTAGCCTTACCAAACCGAAGCGACTTCCGGGTGGATAAATGGGCATCAGGGAAGACATTCTGATTGCAGGCTCGACGCTGTTGCGCGAAAAAGGCGTGGCCGCACTGACACAGCCCAGGATCGCGCAGGCGGCCCGCATCAAACAAAGCCACCTGACCTACTACTTCCCGACTCGCGCCAATCTTTTATTGGCGATTGCCGAGTTCACGATTTTCAGCGTGATGGACAATGTGGCCATGCAGTTGCAGGCGAAGCCGCAGGGCAAGACACTGGCGGATGCAGTTTCGAAGATCTTGATCGAAGGCATTCCACCACGCGTGTTTATCGGTCTGATCGTCGCCGCCGACAGCGACCCCGATATCCGCAAACTGCTGCGCAAGCTGATCCGGCATACGCGCACTGTCATGCAACATCTGCTGCAAGAGGCGGGCATCGCTGCAGACGATGAAGCAGCACGATTGTTTCACGCCACCATCATCGGGCTGGCCGTCATGCATCAAGCGCGGCTTAACAGAGAGTCTGCAAATGAAGTGCGCGATGGCGTAGCCACCCTGATTCGAGTACTGACCCCCAAGCCGGTAAAGCGGGCGCGATCATGAATACACTTCTGCGATTTTCGGACCCGGCACGGGTCCAGGGACCAAAACCATGAAAAAGAAAATCCTCCTTTTCCTTGCCGCTGCGATAGTACTCGGTGCGTCCGGCGCCGCGTATTTTGGTAGCCGTCGCACCGCAAACGCCGACACGCTGACGCTCTACGGCAACGTCGACATCAGACAGGTCCAACTTGCTTTCAACGGTTCGGAGCGCATCACGAAGATGCTGGTGAAGGAAGGCGACCCCGTCAAAAAGGGCCAGTTGCTGGCGACGCTGGACACGGAAACGCTGCGACAGAAAGTCCGCAAGGCCGAGGCCGACATGGAGGCCGCGCGCTACGCCTCAGTCAATGCGGCGAACACTTACCGGCGGACCAGGATGTTGGTCGACAAACACTTCGTTGCGCAGCAGCAGGTGGACGATGCCCGTACCGCATCCGATGCCGCGCTGGCGGGGTTCCACTCGGCTCAGGCGGGGCTTGAACTGGCGCGCAGGGCACTGATCGATGCCTCACTGTACTCACCGGACAACGGCGTGATCCAGGAACGCATTCTCGAACCGGGCGACATGGCTACACCGCAACTCCCGGTCTACACGCTCGCAATGACAGACCCGCTCTGGGTGCGCGTTTATGTGAAGGAAGGCGATCTCGGCAAGATCAGGCCGGGCATGCACGCCGAGGTGGCGACCGACAGTTATCCCAACAAGCGCTACAACGCGTGGCTGGGCTACATTTCGCCGACTGCTGAATTCACACCGAAATCGGTGGAGACCACCGAAGTGCGCAGCAGTCTGGTCTACCAGGTGCGCATCTTCGTGTGCAACCCGCAGAATGAATTGCGCCTCGGCATGCCTGCCACGGTTACGATCGCACTGGGCCAATCCGCCGCCACGGACAACGAGCACTGCCCGAATCCGTGAGGTTGGCGTGAACGCGGTTAATCACGAGATGGCGTCACCCGCTCCCGCGAGCCCGGGCAGCGGGGTCGCACTGGTCGTAGAACAACTCTCCAAGTCCTTCCTCATTGGCAAACGCAGGATCCAGGCGCTGCATGACGTCAGCTTCAGCGTGCGCCAAGGCGTGGTCACCGGACTGGTCGGCCCCGACGCAGCCGGCAAGACCACACTGATGCGTCTCGCGGCCGGACTGATGGTGCCGGACAGCGGCGCCATCAGCGTGCTCGGCATGGATGCCGCCACGCAGTCGCTCGCGGTACAGGGCACTATCGGTTACATGCCGCAGCGCTTCGGCCTCTACGAAGACCTTACCGTGCAGGAGAACCTCGACCTTTATGCCGACCTGCAGGGCGTGCCGGAAGCGGCGCGTGCGGAACGTTACCGCGAACTCATGCACATGGCCGGGCTTGAGCCGTTTGCCAAGCGACTGGCCGGACAACTCTCGGGCGGCATGAAACAGAAACTCGGCCTTGCCTGCGCGCTGGTGCGCCAGCCGGCACTGCTGCTGCTCGACGAGCCCACGGTCGGCGTGGACCCGCTGTCGCGCCGCGAACTGTGGGACATCGTCTATCGCCTGGTGCGCGAGCAGGGCACCAGCGTGCTGCTTACCACGGCCTATCTCGATGAAGCGGAACGCTGCGATGACGTGGTATTGCTGCACGAAGGGCGGCTGCTCGACCAGGGCGCGCCCGCCGTGCTGCGCGAAACCATGCGCGGCCACACCTACCGCGTCACGGTGGCAGGCATGGACAAGCGCGTGCTGCAGAACCGTATCGCGCAAGCGCCGGGCGTGATGGATGCGCTGATCCAGGGCGACCACGTGCGCGTGGTTATGAAAAGCGATGCACCTGTCGATTTCGCAGTTCTATGCCCTGCTGCGGTTGGCATCGAGGCAGCAGCGGTGGCGCCGCGTTTCGAGGACAGTTTCGTCGCCCTGCTCAAGGCCGGGGCGGACGGCACCGGGATGGCGAGCAAGCAGCCGCCACAGGCAGCACCCGCTCCGCGCGCGGCAATGGACAAGCCGGTCATCGAGGTGCGCAACCTGCAGCGCCGTTTCGGCAGTTTCTATGCAGTGAACAACATCAGTTTTACAGTCAGCCGGGGCGAGGTGTTCGGGCTGCTCGGTGCAAACGGTGCGGGCAAGTCCACCACCTTCCGCATGCTGTGCGGCCTGTTGCCGCCGAGCGGCGGCACGCTGCGCGTCGCGAGTGCCGACCTGCGCCATGCCGCGGCGGCGGCACGTGCGCGCATCGGCTACATGTCGCAGAAATTTTCGCTCTATGAAAACCTCAGCGTGGCCGAGAACCTGCGCTTCTTCAGCAGCGCCTACGATTTGTCCGGTGCGCGCCGCAGGCAGCGCATGGACTGGGCGCTGCAGGAATTCGAACTGGCTCCGATGGCGGAGCTTACCAGTGGCGACCTTTCGCTAGGCTACAAGCAGCGTCTGGCGCTGGCCTGCGCGCTGATGCACGAGCCGGAGATATTATTCCTCGACGAGCCGACGTCCGGTGTCGATCCGCTGGCACGGCGCGAGTTCTGGTCGCGCATCAACGCGCTGGCAGGACAGGGGGTGACCATCATGGTCACCACGCACTTCATGGAGGAAGCGGAATATTGCGACCGGCTCGCCATCATGGCGGCTGGCGAGATATTGACCATGGGTACGCCGGGCAGCATCAAGGCGCAGGCGCGTACCGCAGCACAGCCCGAACCCACCATGGAAGATGCTTTTATCGGGCTGATCATGGCGCATGAGCAGCGGGAGGTGGCATGATGATTCATGACGATAGAAACCGTAGCGAGCGAGCCGGCAACGGGGTCGCACGGAGCGCAGGCACCGGAGTGTACACGTCAGTACATGAGGATGCCGAGCACCGCGCCGACAATTCCGCACCCGCTTCAGCGGGTAGCGGATTGCGTACTTTTAGTGCGACCTCTTTGCCGGTTCGCGCAGTAGGTTTATTTCGTCATGATAGCCGCATGCGGTTGCGCGGGCTGATCCGCAAGGAATTCCTGCAGATCGTGCGCGACCCCAGCAGTATTGCAATTGCCTTCCTGATGCCGATCTTCCTGCTGCTGCTGTTCGGTTACGGCGTGTCGCTGGATTCCGAACACATTCCGCTGGCGCTGGTGGTGGAACAGCCGAACGCGGATACCGCCGACTTCACCGCGGAGTTCGATCACTCGAAGTATTTCGTGACTTCATACTATTCCGGCACGCGCGAGGCAGAGCAGGCCATGATGGCCGGGCGCGTCAGCGCCATCGTGGTGCTGCGCCGGGATTTCGCCAGCGCACTGCGTCGCAGCGACGGCGCACCGATACAGCTCATCGTTAACGGCGTGGACGCGAACACGGGACGCATCATCTCCGGCTACGTGCGGGGCGCGTGGGGCAGCTGGCTGGCGCATGCGGCACAGAAACGCGGCCAGGTTCTGCAGGTCCCGGTGCAGATGGAGCAACGCGTGTGGTTCAACAGCGAATTGCGCAGCCGCAATTTCCTGGTACCCGGACTGGTCGCGGTCATCATGACGCTGATCGGCGCCTTGCTGACCGCGATGGTGATGTCGCGCGAATGGGAACGCGGCACGATGGAAGCGCTGCTGGTCACGCCGCTGTCGATGCGCGAGGTGATCATCGGCAAACTGCTGCCCTATTTCATTCTCGGCATGGGCGGCCTCGTGCTGGCCGTCGGCATGTCGCTGTTCCTGTTCGAGGTGCCGCTGCGCGGATCACTCTGGGTGTTGTTCGCAGCCTCCGCGCTGTTCCTCGTCACCGCGCTCAGTATGGGACTGTTGATCTCCACCGTGGCGCGCAGCCAGTTCGTCGCCGGCCTGATCGCACTCATCGCCACCTTCCTGCCCGCCTTCCTGCTTTCCGGTTTCATCTTCGATATCGGCAGCATGCCCACTGTGGTCCAGGTCATCACCCACATCGTCGCCGCGCGCTACTACGTCGCCATCCTGCAGACGGTATTCCTCGCGGGCAACGTGTGGGAAGTGATCGTGCCGAATGCACTGGCGCTGGTGCTGCTGGCAACGATCTTCCTCGGCCTGACCTGGCGCAATGCGCGCAAGAGACTGGAGTGACAACATGTTCGGACGCATATTTGCACTGGTGCTAAAGGAATTCCTGGCGCTGCTGAAAGACAAGCGCACGCGTCTCGTTCTCATCGGCCCGCCGCTGATCCAGCTCATAGTGTTCGGCTACGCAGCCACCTTCGACCTGAAGAACGTGCCGTTCGCGGTGTACAACGAGGACCGCGGTTCCGCCGCGCGCGAGCTGTTCGCCGACTTCGACGGCGCAACGAGCTTCACGCCGGTGGCGCAGATCACCCACGAGAGCGAGATCGCACCGCTCATCGACGGCAAGCAGGTACTGATGGTGATCCATGCCGGACCCAACTTCAGTACCGAGCTGGCGGCCGACCGACCGGCACCGCTGCAGGTGATCGTCGACGGACGCAATTCCAACACCGCCATGCTCGCAATCAACGATGCCAGCGTGATCGTCGATCGCTTCAATACGGCCTGGGCACAGAGCCATGGCGGCGCGACGCCGCCCGCCCACATCCAGATGCGCGCGTGGTTCAACCCCAACCTGGAAAGCCGCTGGTTCTTCCTGCCCGGCATCGTCGGCATCTTGACGCTACTGCTCACCATGCTGGTCACGGCGCTGTCGGTGGCGCGCGAACGCGAGCAAGGCACGTTCGACCAACTGCTGGTTACGCCGCTGCGACCGGTGGAAATCCTGATCGGCAAGACGCTGCCGGGGTTCCTGATCGGCATGGTGGAAGCCAGCGTGATCATGGTCGCGGCGGTGTTCTGGTTCAAGGTACCGCTTCTGGGAAGCCTGCTGACGCTTTACACGGGGATCGCGCTGTTCCTGCTTTCGGGCGTAGGCGTGGGGCTGATGATCTCGTCGTTCGCGGCCACGCAGCAGCAGGGCTTGCTGGGCGCATTCATCTTCATGGTGCCGGCGATCATCCTGTCCGGCTTCGCCACGCCGATACGGAACATGCCGGTGCTGGTGCAGGACATCACGCTGTTCAACCCGATGCGCTATTTCCTGCTGGTGCTGCGCGGCGTGTTCCTGGAAGGCATGCCGTTCGATCTGCTGATCCCGCAGTTCTGGCCGATGGCGCTGATCGGAGTGACCGCGTTCGGAATCGCCGGCTGGCTGTTCCGCCACCGCATGTATTAACGGGATGCATGCGCGAATATAATTGACGGTCTTTGCTGTTCGTCGCCGTCGTACCTGGCCTCGGATTGAAGACTTTCCACTGCACCCCGGACTAGCCAATTGGACACTCTGAATTCCATCGTAACCAGCGACCTCAGCCTGTGGGGATTGTTCATCAGCAGTTTTCTGGCCGCGACTTTGCTGCCGGGCGGTTCCGAAGCCGTGCTGTTCGGCGTGCTGAAACTCCATCCGGAATTGTTCTGGCCTGCGCTGCTGCTGGGCACGCTCGGCAACACGCTGGGCGGCATGGTCACTTTCGGCATGGGGTGGATGTTGCCACAGACGCAACAACTCAAGCATGTGGAGAAAGTACGGCACTATGGCACCCCGGCGCTGATGCTGGCCTGGGTGCCGCTGATCGGCGACGCGCTCTGTCTCGCCGCGGGCTGGCTGCCCCTCAACTGGTGGAAGGCGGCATTGTTCATTGCAATCGGGAAATTCGCACGCTATTGGGTGATTGCGGAATTCACGCATTTTTGACGAGGCGCGACATATACCTCATTTTTATTGTGGGAATTTCAATCAGGCATTGCAACTGTCTTGCTTACAGAATACATTCTTGAACATGTATATTAAATTCACTTATTGATGGTCAAGTACCTGACCCCAGCCAGAATCGCATTGTTATACGCAGCATTCGCGGCATTATGGATACTCGCATCCGACAGGCTGCTGGCGCTATCCCTCCCTGACCAAGAAATGGTTCTCTGGATCGGCCTGATCAAAGGCCTTTTTTTCGTCGCCGCTACCGCACTGCTGCTGTTTCTGTTGATGCGCAAGCTGCTCATCCAGGCAACCGACAAGGACAAGCAACTCAAGCTGTTCCATGACCTGCCCTTCATCGGCATGGCCATCAGTTCACCGGACAGCAAGGAATGGCTGTATACGAACGACCGCTTGTGCGACATGCTCGGCTATACCCGGGCCGAATTGCAGCAAACCACCTGGGCTGACATCACGCACCCGGACGACCTGGATAGCAATGTTGATCAATTTGAACGCATGAAGGCCGGTGAGATCGACGGCTACACGCTGGAGAAGCGCTTCATACGGAAGGATGGCAGTCCCATCAATGCCACCATCAATGTCAAGTGTACGCGAGGGCGGGATGGCAAGGCCAACTATATCGTTGCACTGATCGACGACATCACCCAGCGCAAAAGGGCGGAACTGGCACTGCGCAAGAGCGAAGCAACTTACCGCTCGCTGTTCGACAACATGCTGAATGGAGTCTCGCACAGCCGCATGATCTACCGCGATGGTATACCGGTGGATTTTGAATTCATCGCCGTCAATCCTGCCTTCGAGGCAGCGACCGGTCTGAAGAATGTCGTAGGCAGGAAGATGAGCGAGATCATTCCCGGATATGGCGAGGACAACCCGGAGTCGCTTGAGACTTTTGACAGGGTAGCCAAGAACGGAGAAGCCACCCGCTGGGAACACTATCTGGCCGCAGTAGGAAAATGGTTCTCGTTCTCCATCTACTGCCCAGCCCCCGGAGAATTTATTGCTGTCACTGAAGACATCACGGAACGCAAACAGGCTGAACTGGCCTTGCGCAAGAACGAAGCAACTTACCGTTCCCTGTTCGACAACATGTTGAACGGCCTCGCCCACTACCGCATGATTTTCCACGATGGCATCCCGGTGGATTACGAGTTCATCGCCGTCAATCCCGCCTTCGAGTTAACAACCGGGTTGAAGAATGTGGTCGGCAAGAAGGTCAGCGAGGTCATTCCCGGATATGCCGAAGCGAATCCGGATTCGCTCCAGATCTTCGGCAAGGTTGCCCGGACCGGCGAGCCCACCCGATGGGAACACTATCTGGCCGCACTGGACAAATGGTTCTCCTTCTCGATCTACAGTCCCGCACCGGGTGAGTTCGTCGTCGTGCACGATGACATCACCGAGCGCAAACGTGCCGAAGAAGCCCTGAGCGAGAGCGAAGATCGTTTACGCAACATCTTCAACAGCGCGGTGGATGGCATACTGCTTGCAGATGCCGTCACGAGAAAATTCGTTATGAGCAACCCGGCGATCCAGCACATGCTGGGCTACAGCGCTGAAGAAATACTCCAACTCGGGGTAGACAACATTCACCTTGCGGAAGACCTGTCCGAAGTGCTGACAGACTTCGACCGGCATCTGGTCGGCGAGAAACACTCCACCCACAATGTATCGGTAAAGCGCAAGGACGGCTCGGTTTTCTATGCCGACATCAGTGCCTCGCCCATCACGATCAACGGCAAGCGCTGCCTGATGGGAACCTTCCGCGACATCACCGAGCGCAAACAGAACGAAGACGCGCTACGCCAGGCCGCCACCGTTTTCCAGAACAGCCACAACGGCATCATCATCACCGACCTGCAGGGAAACATCGTGGCCGTCAACCAATCCTTTGTGCAGCACACGGATTATGCCGAAGCCGAACTGCTGGGAAAGAACCCGCGCATCCTGCACTCGGGCCGTCAGGGCAGGGATTTCTACCGGAAGATGTGGACCAATATACTGGAAGCCGGCTTCTGGCAGGGCGAAGTGTGGAACCGGCGCAAGAACGGCGAAGTCTACCCTACATGGCTTGCGATCAGCGCGGTGCGCAACGATCAGGGCGTGACGACGCATTATGTGGGCATCTCTTCCGACTTGAGCCAACTCAAACAGTCCGAGGCAGAACGCGAACATCTGGCGCATTTCGATCCGCTCACCGACCTGCCCAATCGCCTGCTGCTGCAGTCGCATCTGACCCATGCGCTGGCGCAGGCACAGCGGCACCGCACTCAACTCGGCGTGCTGTACATCGACCTGGACCGCTTCAAAAATATCAACGACAGCATGGGCTACCTGGTCGGCGACGAGTTGCTGGTCAACCTGACCGAACGCCTGACCATGCACATGCGCAGCGAGGACATGCTGGCCCGGCTGGGGGGCGATGAATTTCTGCTGGTGCTGGAGCACATCAATAGCCCCGAGGACACTGCCGTCGTGGCAAGGTCCCTGCTCGAACTGCTGTCGCAATCGTTCGCGCTGCCCGGCGGACAGGAAATATTCATCGGTGCCAGCATCGGCATCAGCATTTTCCCCAGCGACGGCAGCAACGCCGAGCAAATGATCCAGCATGCGGATGCCGCCATGCACCAGGCCAAAAAGCAGGGCCGCAACACTTATCGTTTTTATACCGATGCGCTCACGCGTGCGGCCGGCGAACACCTCGAGCTGGAAAATCGCCTGCGCCACGCGATCGGCGCGAACCAGCTGCGCGTGTACTTCCAGCCGCAGGTAGATATCGTCACCGGTCATATCGTCGGCGCCGAGGCACTGGTGCGCTGGCAGGACCCGGAGCGCGGCCTGATTCCGCCTGCACATTTCATCCGTCTGGCGGAAGAAACCGGCCTGATCGGCGCCATCGGCGAATGGGTGCTGCGGGAAACCTGCCTGCAAGGCGCGCGCTGGATCGAAGCCGGCCTGCCGTTCCTGACACTGGCGGTAAATCTCTCGCCGCACCAGTTCATGCGCGGCAACATCGCGGAGCTGGTGTCGAAAGTGCTGGCCGAGACCGGATTTCCGGCTGATCGTCTGGAACTGGAACTGACCGAGAGCGCGCTGATGGAGCAGGAAGAAGATGCGGTCAAGATGCTGCATTTGTTGCGCGCACAGGACATACGACTCGCGATCGACGACTTCGGCACCGGCTATTCTTCATTGTCATATCTCAAGCGCTTTCCGCTCGACATATTGAAGATCGACAAAAGCTTCATCGATGACATCCCTTTCCATCAGGACGATATGGAGATCGCGACTACCATCATCGCGATGGGGCACATACTGGGTTTCAAGGTACTGGCTGAGGGTGTGGAAACCGCCGAACAACTCGCCTTTCTGCAAGACAAAGGGTGCGATATGTACCAGGGCTATCTCACCAGCCCGCCGGTTCCGGCGGAAGATTTTGAGAAACTGCTGGTTGAAAGAACGCAAAAAGTGAAATAGAGCGTAATTGATATCATGTTCACAACCAGTCCGAAACCAGTCCGAACGTTGTTTGAAGACTGGTTATGGAACGTTCCCGTTGATGTCGTTCCTGTTACCGTTCGTCGGCGATATTTTGCGATCGGTACAGCGTAATAGAGCTCGAACCCATTGCTGGCCGCATCTTTTACGGTGATTTTGAATTTCCAGGATTGCTCGCCTGTCGGATTTACGATTTGATTCAAAAGGTATTTATTGCACAATGGTTTGCATGTATCGATAGCAATGGCATCATAGGAACCCATGAAGACATTCAAAGTCATGCAATTCAATATGCAGTTCGGCCAGATATGGGATGAAGTCAATACCGATCGGGCTCCGATCGATCTCGACCTGACCATCGCTGAGATCCTGAGCTGTGACGCCGACATCGTCATACTGCAGGAAGTTGAACATGCACAGCCCGGCGGCGTGCAGCTTGATCCGCCCCCCAATTACACCCGACTGAAGGCGGCACTCAAAGGTTATTACGGTTATTTCTCGTATCCCAAAGCCGATCCGCGCGAGTTGCCTTTCGGTATCGGCCTGGCCATTTTTTCCCGGACGCCCTTGCGCGATACGTTCCGACTCGAACTGCCCTCGTCACCCGTCGAGTTCGAGTTCGAAGGCGAGAAGACGACGCCCACCGACCGCCTGCTGATCGGCGCGAAGACAACGCTGCTCGGACACGAGGTACAACTGTTTGACACGCATCTGCTGGCGTATTTCATGCTCAATTCATCGAGTGAACAACATAACCAGCAGCGCCAGCTTGTCGTCGAACAATTGCGCCGTACACACGGCCCCACACTGATCGGGGGAGATTTCAACGTCAGCAACCGCGACTCGCTGATTCATCAGTTCGCCGATGCGGGTTATCAACCGGTACAGTCTACTGAGGTCACCTGGCGTCACCGTCCATTCGTGCTCGATCACATCTTCCACAGCCAGCATCTGCGCAAAGTCAGCTACATCGTGAAGCCCACGCGAGCGTCGGACCACCATATCCTGATCGCGGAATTCGAGTTCGTGAATTGATGCCGGGGCGAATCAGCCCGATCATTTTTCCCGCAACATCCGCAGCCCCCAACCCACACCAAACCCGGTCACTTCGGTGGCGACGCTGCCCAGCCCGCCTTCGCAGCGACTGGCCGACAGGTCCACATGCAGCCATGGCGTATCGTGTTCGACGAAGCGCTTGAGGAAACGCGTCGCAAGGATATGGTCGGCTTCACCGTCCAAGGTACATTGCTTGATATCGGCGACTTTGGAATCCAGCGCGGCTTCGTAGTCCTCATCCTGCGGAAAAGCGCACATGCGTTCGCCGCTCTGTTTTCCGACACTCACTGCGCGTTGCGCCAACTCATCCGTCGTGCCAAACACACCGCTGTAGCGCGCGCCGAGCGCCATCGCCATGCTGCCGGTCAACGTGGCGAAATCGATGATCAAGTTCGGCTTTGCGCGCGAGGCCAGCGTGAGCGTATCGGCCAGCACCATGCGCCCTTCGGCATCGGTATGCATCACTTCGATGTGCGTACCGTTGAGCGCCTTCACGATGTCATTCTGCTTGTAGGCTTTCGGGCTGATGTGGTTCTGCGCCAGCGCAAGCCAGCAATCGATGTTCACCGCCAGCTTCTGTTCTGTCGCCGCGAGCAGAATACCAAGGCTCACCGCGGAACCGTTCATGTCCTCGTGCATGTTGTGCATATAGCGTGACGGCTTCAGGTTGTGCCCGCCGGTATCGAAGCAGATGCCCTTCCCCACCAGTGCAATAGTCTTCTTTGCCTTGGGATGCTTGTACGAGAGATGCACGATGGCCGCGTCATCCGGATCGCTACCCTGCGCCACCGCGACGAAGGCGCCCGCGCCCATCTTGCGCAAGGCTTTCATATCAAACTCCCGGTGCTTCCAACCGTTCTGTTGTGCGAGCTTCTTCACGCGCTGGCGGTAAGCGCCCGGCGTGAGTTCGTTCGGCGGCAACACGGTCAGTTCGCGGCACAGCAGGTTGCCTGCGGCCTGCGCCTTCAACGCATCGAATGCTTTCTTGTCTGTAACGCCGTACAACTCGATCTTTTGCAGCGGCTTGCGCTCGTCTTTCTTCTTATGCACTGGCAACAGTGCACCGTTCACCCATGCGCCATACGCAGCCAATTCGGCCATGCGCTGGCGCTGTGCGGTATCGCCCGATACCGAGATCGCAATCCCCCCGGGCTGCTCGTCCAGCAACGGCTGCATCGCCTTGCGCACCTGCACCTGCTGGCTGAAAGTATCCTGGTCGAAATCGAGCATCGCCCAGCACACCAACGCGCCATCGGGCGCATTCGCAGACACAAACGATTTCACCAGCTCGTCCGCTTTCATGGCACGGCGCTTGAGTACGCTGGCGAGCAGGTCGTCGTGCGGAGCATCCTTGGGAATCGCCTTTGATTTTGGAAGCAGTACCAGCAGATGCGAGGCTTTCAGTGTCTTGGGCAGAGCGGGGAACAGGGTCAGTTGTGCTAGCATTACATCCTCGATTAAGTCATTCAACGCCGCGATTATACGGGCTCCACCATGCGCCAATACCTAGACCTGATGCAGCACGTCCTCGACCACGGAACACAGAAATCCGACCGCACCGGCACCGGCACCACCAGCGTGTTCGGTTACCAGATGCGCTTCGACCTGGCACAGGGTTTTCCGCTGGTCACTACCAAAAAATGCCACCTGAAATCCATCATCCACGAACTGCTGTGGTTTTTGCAGGGCAGCACCAATACCAAATACCTCAAGGACAACGGGGTCAGCATCTGGGATGAATGGGCGGACGAGAACGGAAACCTCGGACCGGTGTACGGCAAGCAGTGGCGTTCGTGGGAAACGGTAGACGGTCGCGTGATCGACCAGATCAAGATCGCGGTCGACCAGATCAAGGGGAATCCGGATTCGCGCCGCATCATCGTCTCGGCCTGGAACGTGGCCGAGCTCGACCAGATGGCGCTCGCGCCCTGCCATGCCTTCTTCCAGTTCTATGTGGCGGACGGCAAGCTGTCCTGCCAGCTGTACCAGCGCAGCGCCGACATCTTCCTCGGCGTGCCGTTCAACATCGCGAGTTACGCACTGCTCACCATGATGATGGCGCAGGTGTGCGGCCTGAAATACGGCGACTTCGTGCACACTTTCGGCGACGCGCACCTCTACTCCAACCACATGGAACAGACACATCTGCAGCTGTCGCGCGAACCACGCCCGCTGCCAATCATGAAGATCAACCCGGACGTGAAAGACATCTTCGGATTCAGGTTCGAGGACTTCACGCTGGATGGCTACGACCCGCATCCCGCAATCAAGGCGCCGGTAGCTGTTTAGGATACGGGATACAGGATTCAGGCGGGAGTGCGATGGACTACAGGGAGTTGATTGTTTGGCAAAAGGCGATGGATTTGGTGACGGAAATTTACCAAACCACCTCCAGCTTTCCAAGTGAAGAGCGCTTTGGCCTTTCCTCACAAATCAGACGCGCGGCGGTTTCCGTTCCATCGAATATTGCTGAAGGACATGGGCGCAAGGCGACTGGCGCGTATCTTAATCATCTCTCGATAGCCTACGGTTCATTAATGGAAATGGAAACTCAATTGCAGATCGCATTAAGACTGGAATTCATCTCGTCGACCACGACATCCGCTTTGCTCAACAAAACCACCGAAATCGGAAAAATGCTTAATGGACTTAAAAAGTCTCTGGCGACCAAGGATAAATGACCATGCATGCCTCTTCCCCAAATCCTGAATCCAGTATCCCGAATCCTGTATCCCGCCTTTCCATCATTGTCGCCATGGCGAAGAACCGTACCATCGGCATCAACAACACACTGCCATGGCGCTGCCCTGAAGACCTGAAGCACTTCAAGGCGCTGACCATGGGCCACCACATGATTATGGGCCGCAAGACATTCGACTCCATCGGCAAGCCGCTGCCGGGCCGCACCACGGTAGTGGTGACGCGCAACTCCGATTTGCAAATCGAGGGCTGCCAGATCGCACATTCATTGAAAGCGGCGATTGCCGCTTGTGCGGGGGACGATGAGACTTTCATCGTGGGTGGTGCCGAGCTTTACCGCCAGGCCATCACGCTGGCGGACACGCTTTACATTACCGAGATTCAGCAAGACGTCGATGGTGATGCATACTTCCCCGAGTTCGATAAAAACGCGTGGCGTGAAACATTGCGCGTGGTGAACTCACAGATAACACCGCAACCGCTGAACTTCCACTTCGTGACTTACCGCAGGAAATGACCGGTCAGGCGCAACCTCAATAACTCCATATCCAGGCTGCACCCATCCCCTTGCTCAGCACGGAAAGCGCAGGCACCCATTTCGGCACATCATTTCCGAATAAGCGCCAGGTATCCAGCACTGCGGGGACGGCAAGCATCATAGAAATGCGGTCGCGCGAATAGCCGCTTGCCTGAGACATGCCGTACACATCGCCGCTGTACTGGTTCTTTAAAAACGTCAGGTATGCGAAGGAAACACCCAGGTATGAACACACAACCCCGGCGCCGAAATCGCTGGGCGGCTTGATATGCTCATCGCCATTTCTGTCGCGCAACACGAATTCCGACAGCACCCACTGCGTCTGGAATCCGGCGGAAGCCAACTGCAGTTGCCCGGACCGGGTAAGCCGGGCTCCCGGATAAACGATGGAAAGTCCATCATAACGGACGCTGTCTCCCTTGCTCGTTGCGACAACAATATGACCTGCTTCATGGGCAACAATACCGGATGCAAAACCTAACGCGAACCCTTCCCATCCCCCTACGGATTCATCAATTGAATATCCCTCTCCCCAGGCCCGCACGGGCAATATCGCGACGATGAACAGCACTCCGGCCCACCAGTACAATCTTCTACCCTTATTCTTTTTTTCCATTTTTTTCCTGATCGATCCAGACTCATCGCATTGTCTCATCCGAAATAAAAAAATCAGCCACTGCTGCTGGATGGAACCTGCCTTGGTTCACAGAAGTGTTTTCAAAACGAGTCCGATTACGGCGCAAACCGCAATGACTTCCATCACCCCGCGCTTATAGCGCAGCAACGCGATGGCTGCCGCCAGCGCGATCAGTGCGGAAATCCAGTCGAAAGTGCCGGAGAACCCTTTGGGCCACAGGACGTGGTAGGCAAAAAACATGGCCAGATTCAGGATAACGCCAACGACAGCGGCAGTGATCGCTGTCAGCGGCGCGGTGAATTTGAGATCGCCGTGCGTGGCCTCGACCAGCGGCCCACCGGCAAATATGAAGACGAAAGATGGCAGGAAAGTGAACCAGGTCACCAGCGTGGCGGCAACAGCACCGGCCAGGAACAGGTTATCCGGACCGAACAGCGCGTGCACATAGCCGCCGATGAAACCCACGAACGACACCACCATGATGAGCGGCCCCGGCGTGGTCTCGCCTAGCGCCAGGCCGTCGATCATCTGCGGCGGCGTGAGCCAGCCGTAGTGTCCGACCGCGCCCTGGTAAACGTAAGGCAACACCGCATATGCACCACCGAAAGTCAGCAATGCCGCTTTGGTGAAAAACCATCCCATCTGCGTCAGCGTGTGATTCCAGCCGTAGTTCGCCGTCAACAACGCCATGGGCAACACCCACAGCAATCCGCCAACAACGGCGACTTTGGCCAATCCGGACCAGCGAAATTTTGCATGTTCCGGCGTCGGCGTGATGTCGTCAATCAAGGCCGGGCCGAAAGATTTTCCGGCCTTGCCATGCCCACCTCCGCCGACCTTGAACTTGTCCGGCGCGAAGCGTCCGCCCGCGTAACCAATCAAGGCCGCACAGGCGATGATGGCCGGGAATGGCACGTTCAGCGCAAAGATCGCCACGAAGGATGCCGCCGCAATCGCCCATAACAGGCTGTTCTTGAGTGCGCGAGAGCCGATGCGGTGTGTCGCCTGCAACACAATGGCGGTCACCGCCGGCTTGATGCCGTAAAACAAACCTGCCACCAGAGGCACATCACCGAAGGCTATGTAGAACCACGACAGCGCAATGAGTATGAACAGCGAAGGCAGGACGAACAGCGTCCCGGCGATGATGCCGCCCCAGGTGCGATGCATCATCCAGCCGATATAGGTTGCAAGCTGCTGCGCCTCGGGGCCGGGAAGCACCATGCAATAGTTGAGCGCATGCAGGAAGCGTTTTTCCGATATCCAGCGTTTACGCTCGACCAGGTCCTGATGCATGATGGCGATCTGCCCCGCAGGCCCGCCGAAACTGATAAGGCCGAGCTTGAGCCAGTACCGGAACGCCTGTGCCAGCGTCACCGGCTCGGGTGGGTGCATATCGATCGAAATTTGTTGCTGCGCTGTGTCCATGACTCCTCCTTGGAATATCCAAATTCAGAGCAGGCCTTGGACGATGGGATGTCTTGAAGCGGGGAGGCTGCTTTATCCCCGATGGGCGGCATTATCACTTTTTCATTCATGCCGGACAAGGCATGGCCGCGATCAACCCTATGCTTGGCAATGCCGCGCTCTGCAGGCACACCCGATCCGGGGACCTATGGCATACTTTTAATCTATCTACGAAAGTACCGCTTCAGTTCCCTCTCCCACCGGGAGAGGGTTAGGGTGAGGGATAACTCGTTGAACCCTCCCCGGCCATCTCCCTTTGGAAGAGCGAGAAAACCTGACTTGATCGGTACATCCCTTTAATAACACCAGGCTGGCAACATCATGCACATGAGTACCACCGAGATATTCCTGATCGCCATGACGCTGATCTTCAGCATTCCCTACCTGATCTGGCGCGTGGGCAAGACGGAATACTACGCGCCGCTGGTCGTGGTGCAGATCATCACCGGCATCCTGCTCGGCCCCGGCGTTCTGGGGGCTGCCTTCCCCGACTATTACACCTTCGTGTTTACGCCGCAGGTGATCCAATTGCTGAACGGTATCGCTTGGTGGGCGGTGATGCTCTTCGTCTGGATCGCGGGTATCGAACTCGACCTGCGCCAGGCCTGGAAGCATCGCGAAGAGAGCGGCATCACCGCCGCGCTGGCATTGGGCACGCCGTTGCTGTTCGGCAGCATCGTGGCTATCGGCATGTTGAAGTACGACGGCTGGATCGGCCCCAAGGGCATGACCTGGCAATTCGTCGCAGGCGTCGGCATGGCCTGCGCCGTCACTGCGCTTCCTATCCTTATCCTGTTCTTGGAAAAACTGAACATCCTGCGCCAGCCGATCGGTCAGCGCATCCTGCGCTACGCGAGCCTGGACGACATCGCGATCTGGGGTGTGCTCGCGCTGATCCTGATGGATTGGGAACGCGTCGGGAAACAGGCCGGATTTCTATTGGCCTTCGGTATCGCCAGTTATCTGTTCCGCAAACTCATGCTGAGGTTGCAGGAGCATGATCGCTGGTACGTCGGCCTGATCTGGCTGGGCGTCTGCGGCTTCGGCGCCGACTGGTCGGGGCTGCACTTCATGGTCGGCGCGTTCCTCGCCGGCGCCGTCATGGATAGCCACTGGTTCAACCTGAAGCAAATGGACATGCTCCGCCATCACGTCCTGCTGGTCATCATGCCGGTGTTCTTTCTCAGCACCGGCCTGCGCACCAACTGGGCCATGGGCGGCACGGCCGTGTTCATCGCCGCGGGCGTATTGCTGCTTGCCTCGGTCTCGGGAAAGCTGATCGGCACCCACGTCGCCGGAAAAATTCTCAAATGGCAACCGGGCGAAGCTTCCATCATCGGCTGGCTGCTGCAGACCAAGGCGCTCATCATGATCATCTTCGCCAACGTGCTGCTGGACAAACAGATCATCACCAGCGAAACCTTTACCGCGCTGCTGTTGATGGCGGTTGCCAGCACCATGCTTACCGTGCCGGTGGCATCGCCGAAACTGCAGCGCATGAGGGAGATCATCTTCCGGTCGAAGTGATGGCGGCTTTGCGGCGGGAGGAGACTATGAGAGGACTTCTACTTCCAACCAACTACTGGCCCGTTGATACTAGACGTCTCAAACTCGGCCGAAGCGGAAGTCTCAGCTAGTCGCCGTAATGTCCGCGACGAGTCGCTTAGCTGACGTGGCTGTTGCCAAGTTAAGTGGCTGCGTTAGAAGCTAGCGCCGCCACCTCGTCCTGAAAAACCACGGATGCATCTTCCTCAAAGATAATGATGTTCTCTGGATTGCCGAGCTGGACGTACTTCATTGCGTCTGTCATAGATGCCCATTTCGCAATATCATGATCGATACCTTCGATAGGCATTTGAGTGAGTCTCGATAGTTCCTTGCGATACATGTCATACCATTTTGGGTTCCTAGCATTAATTTCCCGGTTAGCTACGAGTTGGGCATCATCGAAATTTAGGCCCCGATACGCCGCCCCGCCGTTCTTCTTCAACAGCATCATTACCTCGGTTGCATGGGTCATTCTCAACATGCCGGAAATCACGTCTCTCCACGTCAATTTGAGGCGGTACTTTATCGCAATGGGCAAAAATTCTCTTATGCGGAGAAGTAGCCTGCCTATAAAAATCGCCGCTTTTCTTCCATCAACTGGCATCATCGTTCCCAAAACAGTACGAGCTCCAAGCGTAAAGGCTGCGGTCGCCACCGAGCTATGACTTCCGTCAAGCGGCTGAGTATCACACGCACTAAAGACAACAATAGGCGGGACAGAACATCGTTTTTTTAGCTGCCATGCGTCTATTTCCTTTCCTCCAATTACGATAGTCCCAGCACCAATATTGTCGCTATAACTGCCATGGCCGTCGAAAATCATCATTGCACCACTGTAACTATTTAGCGCATCAACAAACTCATCTTCAGTACTGACGTCAACGAGCCGAATCTTCACGTTTAACGTCGCCGACGTTTGCTCATGCTCGTGTGCCTCGATAGCTTTTGCGATCATGTCGCGTAATGGATCATTGTGGCCAAACGATCTAACAACCAATATCTCACGGAATGCATCAAGCGTTATGACTACAGGAGGCATAATGCAGTTCATCAAATATAGGTTTCCTGGCATTGCTGTCACTCTCGATGTATCAAAACGCATGGATAGTGGTAGCTGCCTTACTGGCATTAACTCAAGTGGAAGATCGGTTACAAGCTTGATTCCTTCTATGATCCCGTGGTCTTCAGGCTTTTCTAATAGTGCCAGGAACTTTGGATCAATCTTCGTTAACATTTTCTCACCGAGCTTTCGCGTCAATCTAGACATCTTCCAGTCAAATTGATGATGTGAGTGTGCTCTAACGCATTGGGCAATCTGTTTAAGATCCCCACGGACTTGGTTTAGCTTAGGTTCAAGACGAAGCACAGGCGCCAGAGATGCAGAAGCCAAAACCGTTAGGCCGACGGTAAATGCGCGTGCCTCAGATGAGCGCGTAGATTGAAGTGCGCGGAATATTTCATTATTCAATATGCCCTTTTCTTGCGCCTCCGTGGTAATAGAATCAAAATATGTTGTGGCTCTAACCGCTGCTAAGTACGTAAAACTGAAAATAAACCGATCATCAGATTTGGCCTTTAGTATTGACTGCTGCAATTCGTTATAGTGCCCCCAGTACATGCCTTGAATGGCAACAATGTAGCGATAGTCCATCATGCTACGGTCATATTTTTTTGTCAGCCCTGCGCGCGCGTCTAGAACTGCCTTTGCGCTAAGGCATATGCGATCAACGTAGCGCTGCGGATTTGGTAGCCCGGGAGTTAATTCCTTGCTTATTGGTTCGGCTTGTTGCAGTGTCCAACCAAACGTTTCTAGGGCAAGTTCGTTGGGGGTGGTGACATTGTGCAATCCGCGACGCAAATGATGCCTTTTCGGCGATCTCGGTAATTTGTCGCCAATTTCATTCCATGCAGTTTCCGCAAACGTGCGCCATTCTGGGTTTGCGCGCATAGTCGAAACAACGCGCTGACAATAGTCCAGCAATATCCTCAGGTCGAAATCGTCAAGTGAAGTTCGCCCTATCCCCTCAACCGAAGAAACGTGTAAGCAAGGCCACCCGGATTGAATAATAAAACGGTCAATTTCTTTGGCTATCGATTCGTCATTTGACAAAAAAACGCGGAATGGTCCTTTCAGAATGTCTTTTGCTTCAAATAGTGCATCCAGCTCAATCGGAATAATACTTGGCCAAATTCGCCGCATTAGGCGGTGTGAAATGATATTCCCTGGACTTGAAACTATCTCGCGAATATCAGCAGGTAGAGTGGCGGCCTTCGTTAGAAGAGGTGCAGTTTCGAGCAGTCCCGGGGAGTACCAAGCAAAAAGGCTGAATCTTCCTAGCTCCTGCGGGTGATGAGGGATCAGATAGACAATCTTGAAACGTGGATCAGTCGTGGCTAGAAATCTAAATGCCTCAGCCCCCCGTTTACTTAGCTGTTTTGTGTCATTCTGAATTACTCTTGAGGTGACGCTTGTCTTCTTGTTGGGGGAGTTCCGTTTCTTCTTTTTCTTCCGTTGCGCACTCATCTGGGTTCTCGACGCTCTCTGATGTAATTGTGCAGTCTAAACTGTACGGGCGGAAACCCAAAGCTGGTAGCCGAGGATGGCAATTCGCTTTAAATTATCGCTTGCCAGGCTCCGTGGCCACCTATCGGCTGGAGCGGAAATTACCCGCGTTCGTACCGTCGGCAAAATCTCACGGAGCGGACATACCGGCAGCACATATGAAACTTCCGCTTTGGCCGAATACCAGCCAAACACGGTGCGCGGGGCGAGAGGGGGAAAATCAGACTTGATCGGCGCATCCCCAATTAAAAAAGGCAGCGCGCATGCGCTGCCCTTTCTCCCACCCAAACCAGGTATTACTTGATGGTCGGCAACCCGCTCAGATAGCCAACCACACCCCGCTGATCGACTTTCTTGCCCAGCACATCCTTTATCGCCACCGGGTATTGCTTCAGGTCATCGGTCGCTCCGGGGTGCTGGATATTGCCCATCAGATAGAAATGGCCGTTCCAGTCATCGACCACTTGCAAGCCCGTATCTTCGGCTCCGATCGGTGCGGAAAAGATGCGGACCGGTTTCGCCTGCTTCTGGCTTACGTCGTACGCCCAGACAAAGTTGTTCAGGTGATTCCCGCTGTCCTCGCCTATGAATAAGGTGTGCAGGCTTTCCGAATATTTCAGGTTGTCCGGATTCGCAATGCGGTCCGTATCGCACTTGTCCAGCTCGCCATATTGCTGGCCGAACGGCTTCTTTGCGCCCGTCACCAATGCCTGGATGCTGCCGGCCACCCAGTCGCTGTCGATCCTGTTTCCATCGAGGTCGCGTTCGCCGCCTTTCAGGTTCGCTTCATATACGGCACCGCAAGCCATGTCCTTGGGGTCGCCTTCCAGGTTGATATCGTCACGCGGGCGATCTTCGTTCAGCTTGTCCACCATGCTCTTTTCGACATAAGACATCGCGACATACAGGCGCTTGTCGCGCGCATTGTGCGTTACGCCTTCCATCTTGGTGAATTCGCTGGTCGCACCCAGCAGTGCGGCATAGCGACGGCTTTCCAGGAAAGCTGCAGCCTTCGCCATGCCCGGCTTCAGCTTCAGATACTCCAGATGCGCCACTTCCTTGCCTGTTCCGGCGTACACAAAGACCGGCTTGAAGTCGCCGAATTTTGCCGGGTTCGCTTTCACGTCGCCGGGGCTGGCCACTTCGAAGATGTCGGAGAACCTGATCCCGCCCTGTATCAGCTTGTGCACTTCATCTTCGCCGGCATGGCCCAGCGGGATCCAGCGCAGCCCGGCCTTGCCGCCATTGACCGTAGACACCTCCATCCAGATCGCCGCGTACAAGTTACCCGCAGTCAGTTGCCCGGCCTTGTCGGCGACGAACATGAACATCACCGTGTCGCGTCCGTCATCGCCCATGTACACGGTACGCTTGTCCGGCATCACATCGCCCAGTTCATTTGCCAGCCTGCCCATTGCATAGTGCTTAACAAAATGGGAATGGCCTTTGTCGTCGATCGAGACCTCGAATTTGTAACCGTAGGCATAGGGATTGCTGCCGCCTGACTGCGCGGTTTTGTCCAGGGTGCCGGTGTACAGATTCATGGTTTGCAGCGGTTCGTTTTCAAACTCCTTGGCGTTCGGCTCGTACTCTTCCCCGCCCAGGTGCGTACCCCATGGCGTCATGCTGCCCGCGCAGGGCGTCCATATCCCGCCGCTGGCGGAAGCATCGACGTTGGCCAGGTCGACCACTTTCAGCAACCCGGTCTTCTTGTCCTGAACTACCGTTGCCTGATTGATCGCTGCGGGCAATTGCGCATACAACTGCACGGCCGGTTTGCCAGCATCCACATTTGGCGCTTCGGTGTTGTATTCATAGTGCGTCATAAGGTACGCCGTGTACTTGCCCTTTTTCGTTCCCAGCAAAGAGTTTGCATCCGGCGCATATGAAAAGAACGGGCCCTGGGCGACTTCGCCCTCTGCATTGGCGGCGGTGCGCTGGATCAGCTTGCCGTCTTTGTCCACGATGGCACCTGCCTGCCAGTGGCCGATCTTGTCCGATGAGCGATACAGCGCCCGGTACGTCAGCGGGAATACCTTCTTTGTACCGTCGCGGTAAGTCACGATGGCGCTGGAGCGCGTATAAAAACTGGTGCGTTCCGCATCCGTCTCCGGCGCCGGCGTCGAAGTGAACTCCACCGACTCCACCGCTGCTTCGGCCAGCGAAACAACCGGCATCAGCAATGACACCAGCAACAGGGATAATTTCAAATTATTCATTGTTAGTCCTTGATCAGGTTCATCAGGTCGCCGATGGCGGGCCTGTTCTTGGGTATATAGGGCGATGCCTTGTCGTGGATCGGGTTGGGCAGATTGTCCCGGCTGCGATTCGACAGCGGCGGTATGCCCCAATTGTGTTCAATGAATTTGAGTATGGATGCGTGATCGTAATAGGTGTGATCGACGTAGCCTTTCTTGGCGTGCGGGGAAATGACCAGCAGCGGGATGCGCGGACCGTCGCCGAAGAAATCGATGAACTGGACGTAGCCCGAATCGTAGTAGCCGCCGCTCTCGTCAAAGGTCACGAAGATCGCGGTCTTCTTCCATAGCTCGGGGTTCTGCCTGACCTTGTCCACCACGCTGCGCAACAGCTCGTCGAAGCCTGTCTCCATCGCGTAGCCCGGATGTCCGGATATGCTGTCGTAGGGCGCGATGACGGCAACCGCGGGGAACGCCGACTCCCCCTGTTGCGCATCCACATAGAACTGCTGCAGATCGCGCAGATTGGCTTTGTCCGCACCCTGCATGACGGAAGAGAAGTACAGGTGCGTATCGCACATCGCGCAATACTCCTTGTCGACATTCTTTCCGTCGTTGCGCCCGCCGGTGTACCAGCGCCAGGACACGCCGTTGGTTGTCAACGCGTCGCCTATCGTGGGGATGGTTTGCGGCGGCAGCTTGTCGTTACCCGCAGCCAGCAGTTCTCCCGCCGGCGAGTAGGACGGCTCCATATTGTTCACCATGTAATAAGTGCCCGCATCGCAATTCCCGTCGCGGAACGGACGGTACGGCAGACGCTTCAGGAAATCGGCGATCCCCTTGACGCCGGGGTTTCCGGTATCGGAGCAATTCACGTACGTCCCGCCCAGGTAACCGTCTTCCGTGTACCAGTTGTTGGTATCGGGCTGCGCATCCGGATTCTCGATCAGCTTGGCCGGCGGAACCGCGGGCTTGCCGTCATGCGTAAAGAAGGCGACGTCGGCCGTGGTCAGCGCCAGGTAATTTCCTGTCGTGCCGCCCATGATCGACTGGTGATAGTTGTCGGCGATCGCATACTCGTCGGCAAGTTGGCGAATGTAAGGTGCGTCACCTTTTGCCATATTGTAGAAGCCCATGGCCACGCCGCCTTGGAAGGTCTTGCCGTATGCAACAGGCGATTTTCCGTTGCTGGGGCCGACGCCGGCAGATTCCGCAGTCCAGACGAACAGATCGTTCTTGCCGCCATCGACTTGCTGCCACATCTGGAAGAACCGGTGCAGGGGATCGCCCGTGTGTGTGCCGTAGCTCACATATTTGGTGATCTGGAATGGGCCGTTCGGCAGGTCCGCCGGAAAGCGCGCGTCGGGAACATCCTTGCGTTGCCCGAAAGCCCCCCATGCGTAAGGCTGCGGCAGCGATCCATATGCGCCGACAATATCGGGAGTCGGGACATATGCGCCTTTGCTCTGCGCAAGGTGCTGCGCCGCAAGGTTGAAGTTCCTGCCCGGCGTTCCGTCTTCATTCACGATGCCGCGCGACAACAGATTCGAGATCGTCTGGCCCTTTTGGGGGCGATATGTGGCGAACATGTTGTCGAACGAACGGTTCTCCCCGACGATCACGATGACATGCTCGATAGGCGTGACGGGCTTGGGTGTCGAGGCGGCCAGTACCGGCGATGCGATGGCAATGGATGCCAGTAAACTCAGTTTGATTCGATGCTTCATTGTTGCCCCTGTACCTCGTTTCATCAGCCGTCATTCCGGCCTGCGCCGGAATGACGAGACATGATTTTTCTGCTTAACGCGCACCCAACACCGTCAGCGAGATCAGCTTCATCTGGTTGTTGATCTGCTCCACTTTGTTGTTGAAGTAGTTGAAGAACATCATTGCGTAGAGCGCGATGAAGATGCCGAAGCCGGTCGCGTACAAAGCCGTGCCGATGCCGCGGCTGACCGCAGCGGGGTCGGCGGCCGCATTGCCCGAGGCCAGGCTGTGGAATGCGTCAATGATGCCCAGGATGGTGCCGAGCAGGCCCAGCAACGGCGACATGGTGATGATCGTGTCCAATATCCACAGGCGCGGCCCCACCAGGGGCTTCTTGGCGACGTAGATGGACTGCACGATAAATTCCAGCTGCTCGTTGGTATGTTGCTCTTCCGTCGCTTTCACCACGGCACAGATCGCCTGCGCCTGGGGGCTGGTTTGCGTCTGGAAAGTATCGATTATCTGGCTGTGCAATTTCTTGTCGTGCAAATGGCTGTGCACGAAGTTTTCTACATTCTTTCCTTCCCGCAGGGTCACTGCAAAAAAGATGAGGCGTTCGATGATGACGTAGGTAGCCAACAAAAGTACTCCGATCATGAAATACATGACCAGATCGTGAATCAGATTAAATGACATTTGGGATCCCAGTTAAAAAATGGCCGGGACAACATTGCCCCGGCCAAATTACTATTACTTAATTAGAACTTACCGCTCATTGTTGCAAAGAATTGACGCGGAGCGCCTTCCTGCAATGTGGCAAACGCGCCTTGAGGATCGGAGGCGACGAAGCCGTTGCTGCCAACCGTGGCGAAGTAATGCGTATTCGCCAGGTTGGTGATGGACAGCTGAACCGCCAGCTCCTTCATCCCCGCGACGTTCTTCTCCCTGTAACCGGTGGAAGCGTTGAACAGCCAGTAACCATCGACCTTGTTGTCGTTCGTGTAGGTGTAGTAACGCTGGCCGGTATACTTGCCGTCGAGGCTGCTGAACCAGCCGTTTTTCTCATACCCGATGTCGGTAGCGAACATGACTTTGGGAGTATTAACCACAGTCTTGCCATTTGTTGCGACCAGAGTCGTCCCGCTCATGTAATCAGACTTGTATTGGGAATTATCCAGAGTCAAAGAGTTGAACCAATTCCAGTTCTGCGCCACAGACCAGATCAATGCCGATTCCACACCTGTACTTTGCACCTTGCCCACGTTCACAAAAGTCGAGGGACAACCCACAATTCCCTGACAGGTCGCTACGCTCAACAAACGATCCCTGAAATCAGTCAAGTATGCGGCAACAGAACCCTGCAAGGCGTCTCCGTGGAAACGGTAACCCGCTTCATAACTGATTGAAGTTTCGGGTTTCAGATTCGGCGTGTTGGCATCAAATACGCTCTGGGTCTGGTTGAACGGACCGTCGACACCCGGCTGATATGCGCGCATGTTCTGCGAAACAGACGCGAAGATTTCGCTCATGTCGTTCAGGGCAAAATTGACGCCCGCCTGAGGCAATATGCTCTTCTTGGCAGTCAGATTGCCGCCGGAACGTGAGCCTACCAGATTGGTCGCGTCGATCTGGACCTTGGGGGATTTGAAACCGAAGTTTGCCTTCAACTGACCGTTCATCAACGCCACCGTATCTTGTGCGTAGATCTGTGTCGTTGTCGTTGTAAAGGTCTGGAGAAAATCGGTTCGGAACGGATTGCTCAAAAAGTAGTTGGTGTCGGCCGGGCCCGTTACTCCATAGTAGTTGCGCGCCAGGGTACTGTCACTCTTTTCGTACCACAGACCCGCACTGACCGTATGTGCGCCCGCATTCCATGTCAGGTCATTCACTATGCCAGTGCGATCGATGCTGTACTCGGTGGTGCGGATAGAGATTGGCAATCCCAGACCGGAGTACACGCCCGGACCGGCAGCTGTGCCCGGAGAGGGGACATAAGGTGTGTACCAATGTCCTTGGCCTGCATTCTTGTGTGTATACAACGTGGATTTCAGACGCACATCATCTGTCAGCGCCAGATCCACAGCAGCGCCGGCCAATCGGTCTTTGCGCAAACCGCTTCCCTGGTAGTACGCTGCGTCCAACGGTCCGGTTGCTGCATTGATGCTCGCCACATTCGGCGCAAGAGTGCCGTTAGCAGCGTTGATCGCAGCTTGCCAATTAGGCGCATAGTTATCCCAGCCCCAACCCAATTTTTGCTGCATGTCGATCGACATGTCCTGATAGTCAATTTCGGTCCGATCGGACGTGTTCACGAATGCGCTGAATTTGTTCTCACCCCACAGATGAACCAGTTTGGTGTTGAATTGTTCCTGCTTTTGCGCGCCGCTGCCTTTCCATTTATCGGCGTTCTGGCCCGCGTAGCTCAGGTACACTTTGGTACCCGAATCCATCATGCCGGTATCCACACGCGCAAAGGTGCGCGTCATATTGCTGCTGCCCAGGCTTTGATCCAGGCGCATACCTGCCTTATTCTCCGGATCAGCCGAATAAAATTGCACCGTGCCGCCCAGGTTGCTGGTGGATGCCACGCCCAATGAACCGGAACCTTGCGACAGATCCGCACGCTGGATATTTTCCGAGGCGATCGCGCGGCTGATGTGCAAACCGTTGTTATTGCCATAGCTCATATCGCCCAACGGAATGCCGTCAAGAGTGAAGCCCATGTAGTTCTGACTGAAGCCTCGCACGCTAAAACGAGTGGACCACTCATAAGCGCCAAAAGGGTCGGATGACTGGAAGCTAACGCCAGGCAGCTTTTCCAGCACCTTGAGCGGGCTGGTACCCGGAGCAGCCTTTTGCATATCTTCAGCGGTGATACTCTGCACCTGGCGAGATTGTCCATGACCCAACACGGATACGTCTTCTGTTTGTACCACTGCTGCGTCATCAGCGAAGACGCAGGTCGAAAACACCGACGCCAGCAAGATCACAACAGGCTTCAACTTCCACTTGTTACGTTGCATACACACTCCCTATGAGTTGATTGAAAAGATCAATTTGGTACGAAATACCTTGCTGCTTGCACCCATCCATGCGTCATCAGGGAAGCTCCGGTAGGAAGCCGACTTCACCGCCCTGATTGCGGCCTGGTCGAGTAACTTGTAACCGGAGGAAGAGGCGATCTCCGCCCGGATCAACTTTCCGGAGCGATCCAGCTCGTACAGCACCTCGACCTCCCCCGTCATGCCCAGGTCACGGGCTGTATCGGGATAGACTTTTTTGCGCTCGATCCGCGTTCTCACATCCTGCGCGAACTGGCTTTCGGAATCGGCATTGCTCCTCTGTTGAGCCTGCGGCTCGACCTTGGCCGGCTGCTCGGGCTGGGTTGGCTGCACGACCTTGGGTGGCGGTGTGACTTCCTGGATTGCGGGAGCAGGTGCATCAGTCACCGGAACCACCTCCTTGGGCGGTTCGACTTTCTGAGGAGGGGGCTGGACCTTCTGCACCGGCTGTTGGACAGATTGCTCCGTCGCAACGGGCTCCGCCGCGAGGGTCAGGCTGATCGGCTCTTCCTGCACGGGAACTTCCTGGTTCATCGCGAGCGTTTGCGACATCACCAGGATGAGGATTCCGGTCGCGACCGTTCCGAGCCGCGCAGCAGTTTCACGTCTATGGTAGATAGACCAGTTCGTTGCCATGTTCATCGCGGTCGCTTATTTCTTTTTGGATGAAATCGCGATGGCCGTGATGCCGGACGACTTGATGCTGTCCATCACATCCACCAACTGCTGCACGGATACGTCCTTGTCGCTGTTGATAACCACATCGACGTCACCGGAAGCTTTCAGTTGTTTAAGCGCGGAAGACAATCCCGCCAGCGAGTAATCGGTGCCGTCCAGTTGCACCTGTCCTTGCGGTGCGATGGTCACGACAGCGTGCTTGCGCACCTGCAGTTTGTCCGGCTGCGCCGAGCCCGGCAGGGTGGTCTTGATCCCCAGGGCGGGAATCACGTTCAGGCTGATCAATACAAAAAAAACCAATAAAAACATCATCACATCGATCATCGGGATGATTTCTATTCTGGCTTTCTTGGGTGTTTCGTCTTCGTTCCATGCAAGCATTTTATTTACGCGTCTTCACTCAAAATTAACGACCGCGCAAATTTACTGGCGCCATATTAAAAATAAATTAATTATTTATGTTATTTATCCTCATAAGAATTTGGTGTTACCAGTTGGAGAGTTGCGGCGCCAGGTTGCGAACCCCTCTTCCGGTATAATTCCGACGCATGTCTGCACACCATTCATCCCAACCGCTCGAACTGCTCGCTCCAGCAAAGACTTCTGCCATCGGACGCGAAGCGATCCTGCATGGCGCCGACGCGGTGTACATCGGCGGCCCCGCATTCGGTGCTCGCGACAAGGCCGGCAATTCGCTCGCCGACATCGCGGGACTGGTCGAGTACGCACACCGCTTTCACGCGCGGATCTACGTTACGCTCAACACCATCCTGCACGATGCCGAGCTGGACGCGGCGCGCAAACTGGCTTATGACTGTTATGACGCAGGCGTGGATGCGCTGATCGTGCAGGACATGGGTCTGCTGGAACTCAACCTGCCGCCCATCGATTTGCATGCATCGACCCAATGCGACATCCGAACGCCGGAGAAGGCACGTTTTTTGGCCGACGTCGGCTTTTCGCAGATCGTGCTGGCGCGCGAACTGACCATCCGGGAAATTGCCGGGGTGCGCGCTGCTGTACCTGCCGACACCGTCATCGAACACTTCATCCACGGCGCGCTGTGCGTGGCTTATTCCGGCCAGTGCAACATCAGCCACGCCCACACCGGACGCAGCGCAAATCGCGGCGATTGCTCGCAAGCCTGCCGACTGCCCTACACGCTGCAGGATGCGCAGGGTCGTATCGTCGCATTTGAAAAACACCTGCTGTCGGTGAAGGACAACAACCAGAGCGCCAACCTGGGCGCCCTGATCGACGCGGGCGTGCGCAGCTTCAAGATCGAAGGCCGCTACAAGGAAGCGGCTTATGTGAAAAATATCACCGGCCACTACCGCCGGCTGCTGGACGGGATATTGAACGAACGCCCGGAACTGCATGCCACATCAAGCGGCAAGACGAAGCTGCTGTTCACGCCGGATCCGGACAAGACTTTCCACCGCGGCGCGACCGATTATTTCTCGAACGGACGGAAGGCCGACATCGGCGCGTTCGACACGCCCACCTTCGTCGGTCTGGAACTGGGCACAGTGACGCAGGTCGGCGACAAATGGTTCGAGATGGAATCGAATGAAGACCTGTCCAACAGTGACGGGTTGAACTACCTGCACAAGCGCGAGGTGATCGGCCTGCAGGCGAACGTGGTCGAGCGCAAAGGCAAGGTTTGGCGTGTTTATCCGAACGAGCCCATGCACGCATTGCACGGCTTGCGCCCGGGGCTGGCGATCAGCCGCAACCGCGACCATGCATGGGAACAGGCGCTCACCAAAAAGTCCGCCGAGCGCCGCATCCGTGTGGATGCCGTCTTTGCCGAGACTGCGGATGGTTTTTCGCTTACGCTGCGGGATGAAGACGGTATCACGGTCACGTCCGGCGCCACCTTCGACAAGCAACCGGCACAACATCCGGCTGAAGCGGAAGGTAGCGTGCGGGAACATCTGGCACGCTTCGGCAATACCGATTTCGAATTGGGCAGGCTTACCGTAGAGTGGGCACAACCGTGGTTCGTGCCAAGTTCGCTGGCGAACAAACTGCGCCGCGATGCAGTAGAAAAACTGGAAGCCGCACGCCTCAAAGCTTGGGTACGCCCTTTACGCAAAGCGGCGGTGGAGCCCCCGGCAAAATACCCGGAAGAATCCCTTTCTTTCCTCGCCAATGTCTACAATTCAGCCGCGCGTACCTTTTATGCAAAGCACGGAGTGAAGCTGATCGAGGCAGCCTACGAAGCACACGAGGAAGCCGGCGAAGTCCCACTGATGATCACCCGTCACTGCATACGCTATTCCTTGAGTCTGTGCCCGAAACAGGCCAAGGGCGTGATCGGTGTTCAGGGCCAGGTGAGGGCCGAGCCGATGACGTTGATCAACGGCAGCGAACATCTGACATTGCAATTCGACTGCAGGAATTGCGAGATGCATGTCATGGGCAAGATGAAGAAGCATATTTTGAAGGCTCCGCCGCCCTCGACAGTGCCCATCACTTTTCATCCGCGCCAGCCCGAGCGGCAATCAAAGCGCTCTTTAGCCTAGGATACATCCTTCTATTCCCGGTTTTGATAGCGATGCAGGAGGATATTCTTGGCTTGGCAGCATTCGTGAGATACTGGAAATGAACTTGCCTGGAACGCCGGGCATCTCGAATAACGATAAAGCGCAACCATTAAATTTGACAACCACTACCGCCACCGACAACCAGATTCAGTACGTGACGCCATTCCTTGGTCTTGCTCCTTTTCTTCGTGCGAGTATTGCCGGCATTGATCTACGCCCGCTCGGTCAGGAGATGCTGAGTCGTGCCGGCCAGAATACAGCCGATGCTGAACTTTGGTTGAACCTGTCCATCATCGTGCAATGCTTCGGCCAACGCGAACTTGGGCTGTCCATCCAGTCCCTGGCCCTGCAGCAAAAACGCATCTATCGCCTGGCGGCTGCAAACCAACCCGCAAAATTGCGCCTGTTGATGCTCTCTGTCCCGGGCGACATTTCCGAGAATACACCCCTCGATTGCCTGCTGGAAAACAGCGACGTCGACCTGATTTTCTACTACGTTTCCCCGCACGATCCGTTGGCTTTGCCCATCCCCGAGCACGACGCCGTGTTTGTCGCCATTTGCGAATCCGATGAAAACCGCGCGACACTCGCGGCGCTGGAACAACCGCTGGCACATTGGCCCAGGCCAGTCATCAACAAACCGCAATATATTCCGCCAACAGGGCGCGAAGCCGCCAGCAGGCTATTGCGGGACGCTCCGGGCCTGCTCATCCCGCCGACACTGCATGTCTCACGTCCGATCTTGCTGGAAATCGCTGCAGGCAACACCATGCTTTCCGGCCAGTTTGCAGATTGTGATTTCCCGATCATTGTGCGCCCCGTCGGCTCCCACGCCGGGCGCGATCTCGACAGGATCGAACGCCCCGAAGAACTCGCCACCTATCTCGACAAGGTGGAAGGCGAAGATTTCTTCCTGTCGCGCTTCATCGATTACAGCGGCAAGGACGGACTGTTCCGCAAGTACCGTGTGGTCCTGATTGATGGAAAACCCTATGCTTGCCATATGGGTGTCTCATCGCACTGGATGATTCATTACGTCAATGCCGGCATGTACGAGGATGCAAAAAAACGGGGGGAAGAAGCCGCCTTCATGCAACATTTCGACGACTTTGCGCTGCGCCACCATGCGGCACTGGATGCGATCCATCAGCGCACCAGGCTCGATTACCTCTGCATCGATTGTGCGGAAGCCAAGGATGGGCAGCTCTTCATTTTCGAGATCGACCACACCATGGTCGTGCATGCCATGGACCCGGAACAGCTGTTTCCCTACAAGCAAGTCCACATGCTCAAAGTCAAAAACGCATTCAGGGATTTTCTTTTCCGGCTGACCGGCAAATAATCGCATGCACATGAACCCGCTCAACAATCTCAATTTTTCCGGCGGCCCTGGGGCATTGCCCGAGAGCGTTTTGCTGCAGACTCAGCAATCCATCATGGAGGTGCCGGAAGTCGGTCTGTCGGTACTCGGCATCAGCCATCGTTCGGACTGGTTTGCCGCAGTCGTCGCCGAGCTGGAAGCCAATATGCGCAAGCTGTTGGGCCTGACCGACAACTACCACGTATTGTTCATGCAGGGCGGTGCAACCCAGCAGTTCTCGATGATCCCGATGACCTTGCTGCGCGGCAAAACTTCGCCCGCAGAATATCTGCACACCGGCTACTGGAGCGGAAAGGCGCTGGCCGAAGCCAGGCGCGAGGGCGAGATTCGCGTGCTCTGGAGCGGCGAATCCGGCGGATTCCACCGACTGCCCGAGAACGAGGAACTGGCCTTCTCGCCGACAGCGCCCTATTTCCACTACATCTCGAATGAAACGGTCGAAGGACTGCAATTCCACCGTGTACTGGGACGGGACGATGTTCCCCGCGTGTGCGACATGTCGTCGGATTTCCTGTCCCAACCTTGCGAGGCGGAGCGCTACTCGCTCATCTATGCCCATGCGCAGAAAAACATCGGCCCGGCCGGCGTTACCGTTGTCCTGGTTCGGGACGAGTTGCTCAAGGATGCACCGACCGACCTCCCGGGTTTCCTGGACTACCGCAGCCAGATCCAGGCTCATTCCATCTTCAATACTCCGCCCGTGTTTGCGATCTACGTCGTGCTGCTGATCACGCGCTGGCTGCTCAACGACATCGGCGGCCTGTCGCGCATGGCTGAAATCAACCGTGACAAAGCCAGACTCCTGTACAGCGCACTGGACGGCAGCAATGGCTTTTATCGCGGAAGAGCCGAAACAAAAGACCGCTCCCTGATGAATGTCACATTCAATTTACCCAACCCGGAAATTGAAAAGCGATTCCTTGCAGAAGCACAAACTGCCGGATTCTCCGGCTTGGCCGGTCATCGATCCACCGGCGGCATTCGCGCGTCCATCTACAACGGACTGACGCTCCAGGCTGTCGAGCAATTGGTGGGTTTCATGGAAGACTTCGAACGCAAGCGGACCCGGTAGCAATTATTTTTGCGGATTGGGAACAACTTGGGATTGATATCAGTAATCGGATGAAGTGACCGGCGGGCTCGATGCCCGCCGATTACAGACGAACTACTTCCGTTTTGCCAGCTTGTCGCGATGGCGTTCCTGACGGTCTTTTTTCAAGTCGCGCTTGTCATTGCGACGATCTGCGCGGTCCTTGTTCAAATCGCGATTGTCTTTCCTGATTCCGGCATTGTCCTTGCCCAGTTCTTTGCGTTCTCTGGCTGCTCCGGCAGTATTACCCTCGCGTTTATCCTGGTTGAGTTCGCGCCGATCCTGGTTGCGCTCGCGAACATCCGCATTCTTTTCACGCTTGTCTTGTCCCACATCCCGGCTATCCCTCGCGATGTCTCTTTTGTCCGTGCGAATGTCGCGTGTATCCTGCTTGATGTCGCCCTCGGCGGCATGAGCCACCGACAGCAGGGACAGGCTCAAAGCGGCACCTGAAGCAACAAGCAGCAATTTTGTTTTATACATGTAGACCCCTCCTGTTATTAACATTATGAAAGACAGTGTTGCGGGACATTTAACGAATTGCGCAGTCTCATCGTTGACAAGTAGGTCGACACTACAAAGGCGCAAAACAAACCGGCTCCAATATCATGGAGCCGGTTTTTGAAAAACCGACAAGATCAGAACCTGAAAAGGATGCCTGCAGAAAGCAGTGTCAGCTGTGTCGTGCCGGTCGTATTTGCATCTCCGACCGTACCCAGATTCTCATATTGAGCACGGAAAGCGATGGCCTTGCTGAACTCGTATTGAACGCCGACGCCGAAGGCCAGATTGGTTGTTGTGGAAGAACGGGATGTGTTTGTCAGCTTTAAATCTGTGCGGGCGAGACCGACCTTCCCGATCACTGAAATATCCTTCCAGACCGGGAACGTGCCGATTCCTGAAGCCTCCAGGCCGGTAGCCTGCCATTCTCCTGCCGGTCCTCCGGTATTTGCATTGCCATAATCGGCATAGCTGACTTCCGCACTCCACATCGGAACGAATTGATACCCACCGCCAACCCTGAGCGCGGTGGAAGTGCCGTTGCAACTCCCTACAAATCCGCTATTGCAGGCATCACCTTCATTCGTTTGTGCCAGGTCAACCGCACCGTAGAACCCTTCAGCCATGGCCGGTGGAAGCGCCATGCCATAAAGCAGCGCTAGCGCTACTACCTTCGTTGTTCTTTTCATGCCATTCTCCTAGAGTGATTGATATGCAACTCACGAATCCCATGTCGGTCGTATTGGCAAGCGGCTTGCACCGCATGCGACAGGATTCACCTGCTTACTTTGACATCCGTTAGACTACTGTTCTGTGCGCTATCGAACATCGTTTGCAGCCACCCGTGGCAGCGATTGAGTGGACATTGTTGGTCGCCTCGCAGGCTTGAAAATGCTGTCTTTCAAAATACTTCTGGCGATACAAGCAGTCAATACGCCCGACGTCTAAAATATTTTTCATAATCGTCACTCGCCAAATTTTGACAGGAGTTGGTAATCATGAAATATCGCTTATTGGGAAATACAGGACTCTACGTTTCCGAGCTGTGCCTGGGAACCATGACTTTCGGCGCAAAGGGATTCTGGGAAGTCATGGGTGGTCTCCAGCAACCCGAGGTCGATCTGCTGGTGCGCGAAGCATTCGATCAGGGGATTAATTTTTTTGATACTGCCAACGTTTACTCGCTGGGTGAATCGGAGAAATTGCTCGGGCAAGCCATCAGAAACAATCGCCTGCCGAGAGATGAGATCGTGGTCGCGACGAAATCCACCGGCATCATGAATGAATCTCCCAATGGGCGCGGCCAATCGCGTTTTCATATCTTCAACGAGGTCGATGCAAGTCTCAAGCGCCTGCAACTGGACCATATCGACCTCTATCAATTGCACGGCTTCGATCCGCTTACGCCTTTTGAGGAATCACTTTCTGCGCTGAACGACCTCGTAAAATCAGGGAAGGTACGTTACATCGGTTTGTGCAACATGGCAGCCTGGCAAATCATGAAGGCGCTGGGGATTTCCAGGTTCCATCACTGGAATGAATTTGTGAGTGTGCAGGCCTACTATTCAATCGCCGGTCGCGATCTTGAGCGAGAAATTTTTCCCTTGCTGCAGGATCAAAAGCTGGGGCTCATGGTCTGGAGTCCGCTTGCGGGTGGGTTCCTGTCCGGAAAATTCAAACGCGATCAAGTTTCCCCCGAAGGCTCGCGCCGTGCCAATTTCGACTTCCCGCCATTGAGCAAGGATAAGGCATTTGATTGTCTGGCTGCGATGGAACCGATCGCAAAGGCGCATGGCGTATCAGTTGCGCAAGTTGCGTTGGCATGGATCTTAAGCAAAAGGCAGGTGTCGAGCATCATCATCGGTGCGCGCCGGATGGAACAGTTGAAGGACAATCTTGCGTCCTCGAAACTGGTCCTGGCTGAAGCGGAATTAAAGACACTGGATGACGCAAGTACGCTGTCACCGGAATATCCGGGATGGATGCTCGCATTCCAGGGACAATATCGCGCCACGCCGCCAGTGAAGGAATAATCGCTACCCGGCCATTGTGCGTTGCCGTGCTTTACAGCAACGCCTTGACCTCCTGCATCCATGCCTTTGCAGTCTTGAATTCAGGCAAGGGATCATCCGAATCAACAGCGGGCCAGCGGCGTTGAATCTCCCGCAGGATGTTACCGAGTTGCCACATCGTTTCATCGAGCAACATCCTTGCATCAAAACAGGCTTCGGCGTCCCCTTCCAGCCCGAACAGCTGATTGTCTTCCACATTGGGATTGAGCCCGGCATCGATGATTTCCATCCTGAGGTTCGTCATGCGTTCGTCGATAAAGGCGCAGGCCGGTATCTTCACATCGCATTCACTCTGCGCTTTTTCCCAGGCAGTGAATATGGCCGAGATCCCCGACATCTTCTCCAGCGCGTTCTGCATGTCAATCTCCGAGCAGGGCGGAGCCTCGACTTCATCCTGATAGAATATCTTGAGGCAAGGAATCAGATTTCTGCCATATCGGCGCAAATTCAGTTTCAATATCGTTTCCAGCCTTGACCAACTTTGCGCGTCATTATCACTGCCATACCGACTTGCAACGATCTCTGCTACTGCGATGATCTGTGCGAACTGCCCTATCTCGCCTGATTTCAACCCCCGCGGGTAGCCGCTGCCATCCAGGTGCTCATGGTGCTGCAAGACCGCATCCAGGACCTTATTCTTGTATTCCGGATAGGCTTTCAAAATCATCCATGCGGTCACTGAGTGAACATATAAATGACGCCGCTCAGTCTCCGACATCCTGTGTTCCCGCTCCAGCAGCTTTGGATCAACATGCAAAAGACCGATGTCATGCAGCACTGCCGCAGTGGCGATGTCCTTAAGTTGGTGTTTGTCCATGTGCAACTTCATGCCGATATAAATGCTGACCAGCGCCACATAAATACTGCGCCTGAAAAGATCCGCATTGGTCTCGCGCATGACTGTCAGTTTGAACGCGATGGCTGGATTCAGCGGCACTTGCTTCAACACGGATACCAACGTCTGCCCGTCCGATTTGACGGACTGTATCAAAGCCAGCTGTTTGTCCTCCTGCATCATCCGTGTCGCCTGTTCCACGAGGCTCGCGCCATTGACGGCGTCCTCGGTAGTCAGGCTCTGATCCAGCGGAGGAACAAGCTTGTGCTGAAGCAGGCGTTCGTAAAGCGAACTGTTGATCTGCATACCCGCGCCGATCAGCTTCATCCCGGTGGACGTGTAGATCTCGCGGTTGGCCACAATGGAGCGGGTATCCCCCAGATGGGTCACACTTTGCAGGTAGTGCTTATCGTTGAGCTGGCTTTCGGCTAGGGCTTCTATGTCATTCATAGGGTCGTGAAAAGAATAAAATCCTGTATCAAATACTTGTTCCATCCATGCTTGAACGGTATATCTGCATATTGTCTTGTCCGCTCACCTTTGCATGATACATGGCGATGTCGTCATTTTTGATGAGTTTATCTTTTTCGTCGCCGAGTTCCGAATCAGATTATTCCAGCCAGCCAAAGTCGAAGCCTGAGCCCCACCCCGGTGGTGTAGCCCACTTCGATAAAGTGGATTTTCCCGTCGGGTGCGATGATGAAGCTGGCAGGGACTGCATGCACTCCCCACGCGTTGGAGATGGCGCCGTCGGCATCATTCACGACCGGAAAATCGATGCCCTGTTCATGCATGTACCTGGCAACCTCTTCCGGTTTGCCGCTTTGCATGGCGACGGTAATGATGTTCGGATGATCGTGCGCGATGGCCGCGATGGAACTCTGCTCGGTACGGCAGATCGGGCACCATGTTCCCCAGAAATGCACCAGCACAGGCTGCGCGGGATGCGCGGGCAGGATGTAGGGTTGTCCTGTCAGTGTAACGCCCCGCAAGACTGGCGCCGTGCCGCTGATCATGTCGCGCTGCTGCCAGGCACGGATGCCGACAACGACAACAATGAACAGCAATACGTTGACGGCATGGTTGCGCCATTTTGCTTGACGCGGTTTGCTGCCGGTTTCATTTGTCATATTGATATGGCGGCCATGAAAGTTGCGGCGTCAATACAGGCCGCCTTACTCAAAATCGCCCCATGCACTCTTTGATACGCCCCTGGTTTCGGATTCGAAACGCTCGATCTCGCGCCGGTCGCGTTTGGTCGGTCTGCCTTTGAATGTCGGTTGCGGCAGCGCCTTGAGATTGGCGGCGATCTCGGCCCGCCGCGCTTTGCTTTCTTCGCTTTCGCGGTAAAGCTTCTGCGCTTCCGATGCGGGACCCCGCTTGTTGGAAAGTCCCAGCACCTCGACTTCGAAATGATATTGTCCGAGGCGGATGACCAGATGGTCGCCGGGGCCGATGGCCTTGGCGGGTTTGATGCGCGCCTCGTTCATTGTCACCCGGCCGGCTTCCACTGCATCGACAGCAAGGCTGCGCGTCTTGAAGAAGCGGGCAGCCCACAGCCATTTGTCGATGCGCAGCTTGTCGTTGTCTTCACTCATATGACCTACCTGGCATTCTCTATGTCAGCCCCCAGGCATGAAACAGGGAATCGCTATATCACGCAGTCCACGTAATACACGCAATCACCGTTGCTCTTCTCCGCCACGAGTCCGTGAATATCGGTCTCGAAACCGGGGAAACGCCTGTTGAAATCGCGCGCGAACCTGAGGTAATCGACGATGGTCTTGTTGAAACGTTCACCCGGGATCAGCAGGGGAATGCCCGGCGGATAGGGCGTCAGAAGTACGGCAGTGATACGTCCCTCCAGATCGTCGATGGAAACGCGCTCGATCTCGCCGTGCGCCATCTTGGCAAACGCATCCGACGGCTTCATCGCCGGCACCATGCTGGACAGGTACATCTCGGTAGTGAGGCGCGCCACGTCGTTGGTTTTATAGATACCGTGGATCTGATCGCACAGGTCGCGCAGGCCGATCTTTTCATAGCGCGGGTTCTTGACGATGAATTCCGGCAGCACGCGCCACAACGGCTGGTTCTTGTCGTAGTCGTCCTTGAACTGCTGGAGCTCGGTCACCATGGTGTTCCAGCGTCCTTTGGTGATGCCGATGGTGAACATGATAAAGAAGGAGTACAGGCCGCACTTCTCCACCACCACGCCGTGCTCGGCGAGATATTTGGTGACGATGCTGGCGGGGATGCCGCTGTCCGCGAAGTCGCCGTCCACATCCAGACCCGGCGTAATGACCGTGGCCTTGATCGGGTCGAGCATGTTGAAGCCTTCGGCGAGTTTGCCGAAGCCGTGCCAGCGATCCTCGGTGCGCAGCACCCAGTCCTCGCGCTCCGCCATACCTTCTTCGGAAAGGTAATCGGGGCCCCACACCTTGAACCACCAATCCGCGCCCCATTCTTCATCCACCTTGCGCATGGCGCGGCGGAAGTCGAGTGCCTCGGCGATGGACTCTTCCACCAGCGCCGTGCCGCCGGGCGGTTCCATCATCGCTGCCGCCACGTCGCACGAGGCGATGATGGCGTACTGCGGTGAAGTCGAGGTGTGCATCAGGTAGGCTTCATTGAAACAGTCGCGATCCAGTTTGCGCGACTCGCTATCGCGCACCAGAATTTGCGATGCCTGCGACAGGCCGGCCAGCAATTTGTGCGTCGATTGAGTCGAGAAGATCATGGATTCTTTTGCGCGCGGCCGGTCGCGGCCGATGGCATGCATGCTCTTGTAGAAATCGTGGAATGCCGCGTGCGGCAGCCAGGCTTCGTCGAAGTGCAAGGCATCGATCTTGCCGTCCAGCATCTCTTTCAGCATTTCCACGTTGTACATGACGCCGTCGTAAGTACTCTGTGTGATGGTGAGGATGCGCGGCTTTTTGGTCTTGTCTTTGATGAAAGGATTGGCGTCGATCTTCTTCTGGATGGTCTCGCGCTCGAATTCGGATTTCGGAATCGGCCCGATGATGCCGAAGTTGTTGCGCGTCGGTGTCAGGAACACCGGCACCGCGCCGGTCATCATGATCGCGTGCAGGATGGACTTGTGACAGTTGCGGTCGACCACCACGATGTCGTCCGGCGCCACCATCGAATGCCACACGATCTTGTTGGAAGTCGAGGTGCCGTTGGTGACGAAGAACAGGTGGTCAGCATTGAAGATGCGCGCAGCATTGCGTTCGGAAGCCGCAACCGGACCCGTGTGGTCGAGCAACTGCCCCAGTTCGTCCACCGCATTGCACACGTCGGCGCGCAGCATGTTCTCGCCAAAGAACTGGTGGAACATGCGCCCCACCGGAGACTTCAGGAACGCCACGCCGCCGGAGTGTCCCGGACAGTGCCAGGAATAGGAACCATCCTGCGCGTAATCCACCAGCGCGCGGAAGAACGGCGGCGCCAGGGTATCGAGGTAGGATTTTGCCTCGCGGATGATATGGCGCGCCACGAATTCCGGCGTGTCTTCGTGCATGTGGATGAAGCCGTGCAGCTCGCGCAGGATGTCGTTCGGGATGTGGCGCGAGGTGCGAGTTTCGCCGTAAAGGTAGATCGGTATGTCGGCGTTCTTGAAGCGGATCTCTTCCACGAATGCGCGCAAGGTACGCAGCGCGACTTCGGTTTCTTCCTCACTCCCTGCGCCGAATTCCTCATCGTCGATGGACAGCACAAAAGCCGAAGCGCGGCTTTGCTGCTGTGCGAACGAAGTCAGGTCGCCATAACTGGTCATGCCGACGACTTCAATGCCTTCTTTTTCCAGCGCATCGGCGAGATCGCGAATGCCGTGGCCGCTCGCGTTTTCCGAACGGAAGTCTTCATCGATGATGATGATGGGAAAATTGAACTTCATCTTAAGTTCCTCAGGTGAAATTTCAGTGGAGACTCATATTGGCCATCGGCCAATGTGATGTCGTAACTAAAATTGAATTTCATGGATAACTCCCTACAGGGGATTACAGATTAAAGTGGCGCGGATTGTCGCAGGTTTTATAGGCGACGGGGTAAATACAAAAGGCGCTATTCGCGTGGCGGATAGGGGTTTTTGAGCTGTGCGACCAGTTCGGCCAGCACCCGGAGGAATTGCTGCTCGTCGCAGCCCATGAGTGCGGCATCTTCGAGTGCATCCTGGCAGACCTGGCGGATCTCGGCGAGGTTCTCCTGCAGCACCTTGTTCTTTTCCACGCAGGAGACGATCTTGCCTTCGGGAGTGCGCCAGACGATTTGTTCTGCGCGCAGCATCAGGTCTTCGGCAGGGTCACGCCGACCTGGCCCTGATACTTGCCACCGCGGTCTTTGTACGAGGTTTCGCATACTTCGTCGCTCTCGAAGAACAGCACCTGCGCCACGCCTTCGTTGGCGTAGATCTTCGCCGGCAACGGCGTGGTGTTCGAGAATTCCAGCGTCACGTAGCCTTCCCACTCGGGCTCGAACGGTGTGACGTTGACGATAATCCCGCAACGCGCATAGGTCGATTTGCCGAGGCAGATGGTCAGCACGTTGCGCGGGATGCGGAAGTATTCGACCGTGCGCGCCAGCGCGAACGAATTGGGCGGGATCACGCAAAAGTCGGCTTCCACGTTCACGAACGAATTCGGGTCGAAGTTCTTGGGATCGACGATGGTGCTGTTGATGTTGGTGAACAGCTTGAATTCGCGCGCACAACGGATGTCATAGCCGTAGCTGGATGTGCCGTAGGATACGATCTTCTTGCCGTCCACTTCCTTCACCTGGTTCGGCTCGAACGGCTCGATCATGCCGTGCTGTTCCGCCATGCGGCGTATCCATTTGTCTGCCTTGATGCTCATAAAATCCGGGAAGGGTAAAGGGGGAAGGGTGAAGGGTAAAAGCAGAAAGGTTCAGCACTGCACTGAAGTTACCCTTCCCCCTTCCCTCTTCCCCCTTCTCGCCCTACCCCTTCCCGCTTCTCCTTGAAATTCAACGGGCGCGATTTTACCCAATTCCGCAGCCGTGTGCGGGTTTTGCTACAATCGCGCCTTATCCAGGGAATCTTGCAATATGCCGCGTAAAATCCTCGTCACCTCCGCCCTTCCATATGCCAATGGAAGCATCCACTTAGGTCACCTCGTCGAATACATCCAGACCGATATCTGGGTCCGCTTCCAGAAGATGCGCGGCAACACCTGCCATTACATCTGCGCCGACGACACCCACGGCACCCCCATCATGCTGCGCGCCGAAAAGGAAGGCATCACGCCGGAACAGCTGATCGCCCGCGTCTGGCAGGAGCATTTCGACGATTTTGCCGCTTTCCATGTGGCTTTCGACAATTACGGCTCAACCAATTCGGACGATACCAAAGAGTCCGCCCAGGGCATCTACCGCACGCTGAAAGCCAACGGCCTGATCGAGGTGCGTTCCATCGAGCAGTACTTCGACCCCGTCAAGAACATGTTCCTGCCGGACCGCTTCATCAAGGGCGAATGCCCCAAGTGCCACGCCAAGGACCAGTACGGTGACAACTGCGAGGTGTGCGGTGCGGCGTATGCGCCCACTGACCTCATCGAGCCCTATTCTGCCGTGTCCGGCGCCAAGCCGGAACTGCGCAACTCCGACCATTACTTCTTCAAACTTTCATCTGCAAGCTGCCAAAAGTTTCTGCGCGAATGGACAACAGGAAAGCTAACTAATGTGCCTCCATTGCAGCAAGAGGCCGCCAACAAGATGCAGGAATGGCTGGGCGCCGAAGGCGAGAACAAACTGACCGACTGGGACATCTCGCGCGATGCGCCCTACTTCGGCTTCGAGATCCCCGATGCGCCGGGCAAGTATTTTTATGTCTGGCTGGATGCGCCGGTGGGTTACATGGGCAGCTTCAAGCAGCTGTGCAACAAAAGCACCCTCACCCCAACCCTCTCCCATGGGGAGAGGGGGCAATCCCTTCCCTCGCCCACCGGGAGAGGGGCTGGAGGTGAGGGCACGCCCTTGAATTTCGACGACTACTGGAAGCAAGGCTCGGATGCCGAGCTTTACCATTTCATAGGCAAGGACATCCTGTATTTCCACGCGCTGTTCTGGCCCGCCATGTTGCAACACGCCGGTTTCCGCACGCCGACCAAATTGTTCGCTCACGGCTTCCTCACCGTCAACGGCGAGAAGATGAGCAAATCGCGCGGCACTTTCATCACCGCGCGCAGCTATGTCGACCACATCAAGAACACCGAATACCTGCGCTACTACTATGCCGCGAAACTGAACGGCACGATGGAAGACATCGACCTGAATCTTGAAGATTTTGTGGCGAAGGTGAATAGCGATTTGATCGGGAAGTACATCAATATTGCGAGCCGCTGTGCAGGATTTCTCACCAAGCTTTTTGATGGGAAACTGGTCTTTTCCAACTCGAAACGCCTGCTTGACGGCGCGATCGTCAGCGGCCAATTGGTCTCCGAATCGTTCGAAGCCAGAGACTACGCCCGTGCGCTGCGCGATATCATGGCCATCGCCGACCGCATCAATGTCGAGATTGCCGCTGCAGCACCGTGGACACTGGCCAAGGATGAAACGCAACGTGCAGCGCTGCAAGACATCAGTTCGCGCGCACTGCATGGATTCTATGTGCTCTCGATCCTGCTGAGCCCGGTGTTACCGGCGCTGACATCTCGCGTCGCACGCGAATTGTTCGGCATGGCCAGCGATTTCACCTGGGCCGATCTCGCCGTGCTTCCAACCAACGTCAACACCTATCAACATTTGGCCACCCGCCTCGACCCCAAACTCATCGAAGCCATGGTCGCCGCCAATCAGGAAAGCTTGAAGCCCATGACCGAAACTCATTCGCAGCAACGCCATGCTGAGGCACAGCAACACACTATTTCGCCAAGCGCCGGGACTGCACAGACTCTACCCTCTCCCCAACCCTCTCCCTTAAAGGGCGAGGGGGCAAACGCCGGCGCTATCGCGCCGACCATTTCGATTGATGACTTCGCCAAGATCGACCTGCGCGTGGCGCGCATCGTGAATGCCGAGCACGTGGAAGGTGCGGAAAAACTGTTGAAGCTGACGCTGGATATCGGCGAGGCGCAACCGCGCACCGTGTTCGCCGGCATCAAGTCAGCTTACGATCCGGAAAAATTAAAAGGGCGAATGACGGTGATGGTCGCCAACCTCGCGCCGCGCAAGATGAAATTCGGCTTGTCGGAAGGCATGGTGCTGGCGGCTTCTGGTGAAACGCCGGGGCTGTTCATCCTGTCGCCGGATGCGGGTGCGCAACCCGGCATGCGCATCAAGTAATTCGACAAAAAACTCCGTTCGTGGTGAGTCCTTCGATGTATTCAGGACAGGCCTGCCGAACCATGAACGGAAACGGTGCAGGCAGAAACTGAAGAGTCCACCCTTCGACAGGTTTAGGGTGAACGGATTGATACTTTCATAGCGGACAACCCAACATGGACTACGACGTTCTCATCATCGGTTCCGGCCCCGCCGGCCAACATGCGGCCTGGCAGGCAGCGCGCATGGGCAAGCGTGCCGCGATAGTCGAACGCAAACCCAAGATCGGCGGTGCCGGACTGCAGACCGGCACCATACCCAGCAAGGCCATGCGCGAAGTGTCGTACCTGCTTTCGCGCTCCGGCGGCATGCGCCAGGCGCTCGCGCCCGACGGCCGCAGCCGTCACGGTTTGCTGGCGGACGCGGTGCGCCGCAAGGAAGCCGTCATCGCACAGCAGGAGTCGGTGATCCTGCAACGACTGTTGCGCCACGGTGTGGCACTGATCCCGGGCGAAGCCTCGTTTGTCGACGCGAACACGGTCCAGGTCGCCGACGCAGGGGGCAACACCCGCCATATCTCCGCCGGGATCATCATTCTTGCCTGCGGTTCCAGGCCGCGCCGTCCTGTCAACATTCCCTTCGACAAAAAGACAGTGCTGGATTCCACGTCGATCCTGAATCTTCGTCACCTGCCGGACAGCCTGCTGGTCGTCGGCGGCGGCGTCATCGCCTGCGAATTCGTCTCGATCTTTGCCGCTTTGGGCGTGCAAGTCTGCGTGGTGGACAGTCACGCGCAATTGCTGGAGTACCTGAGCGAGGATGTCGTCGGCGTGCTGGCCGACAGTTTTCTCGGCATGGGCGTCACGTTCCACATGCGGGAACGGGTTGCGGAAATCCGGCATGAAGGAAACGGGACCGTCACGGTACTGGAAAGCGGCAAACAGATCCGTGCCGATGCGGTGCTCTATGCGCAAGGCAGGGAGCCCAACAGCGGCGGCCTGAACCTGGCTGCGGCTGGCGTCAGCGTGCAGGACGGCTGGATCGGGGTCGACCGGCATTTCCAGACCAGCGTGCCGCACATCTACGCCGTGGGCGACCTGGTCGGCCGTCCCGCCCTTGCCTCCACCGGCATGGAACAGGGACGCGCCGCAGTGCTGCATGCCCTGGGCGGCGCCGAATATGTCACCGCGGACAACCTGCCAATGGCGGTCTACACCATCCCGGAAATCTCCTACGTCGGCAAGACCGAAAAGGAAGTCCACCAGGAGAACATTCCCTGCATCGTCGGGCGCGCCTATTTCAAGGACAGCGCACGCGGCCAGATCATCGGCGATGCGCAGGGCATGCTGAAACTGATCGTGGATACTCGCAACGAGAAAATTCTGGGCGTGCACATCGTCGGCGAACAGGCCAGCGAACTCGTCCATATCGGCCAGCTGGTGATGAACCTGCACGGCACGGTGCGCGACCTGATCAGCAATGTCTTCAACTATCCGACGCTGGCGGAGTGCTACAAACTCGCCGCGCTGGACTGCACGCATCAACTGGAACAGCGGAAGAAAACCTAACCGCTGATCGCGGCAGTTCCGTTCAACGGCGTGGCAACATCAGCTTCAGGGTGTTGTCGCGTTTCACGAATTGGTGATAAAGGGCAGCGACCACATGCAGGCCAATCAGAAAGTAGCCCGCTGTCGCCAGCGATTCGTGAATTTCCTTCAGCCACTTCGCCGTCTCCTGGTTATTACCGATCAATGCCGGCAACTCCACACCAAAAATCGGCACCGGTTTACCTCTGGCACTGAGCGTCAGCCAGCCCAGCAAAGGCAAGCCTATCATCAGGGCATACAGCGCAAAATGAACTACCTTCGCCAATAGAGCCTGCAGGGCAGGCATCGCCGGTTCGATGACTGGCGTGTCTCCCGCCTGACGCGCCGATAAGCGCAACCAGACTAGACAAAATACCGAGAGGCCAAACGTATAGTGCCAGATCGCCAACGCCTCACGCCCTGAACTTCCTTTGGGGAAAATCGATTTGATGTCCATCGCGGTATACGTCGCAACGATCAGCAGCAGCATGATCCAGTGCAGCGAGATCGACAGCCATCCGTATTTTAAAGTTGTGTTCTTCCATTGAATTGCCATTACTGCTCCTATAGGTCAAAACCGAATTTTTGCAACCTTCCGCAAGCAATCATATCTGTCGTCTTGCTGAAATTTCCAGATTTCGTTCAGCTTCCTTGTTCTACGTATAAAACAAGAAGGGGTAGAACTTGAATAGCTAACCCGCAACGGATGGCCGAAACTTGACACTGAACATTGCACCTGCTTCGTTCTCTCCATTGCTTACCTCGACAGTGGCGCCATGGCGTTGGGCAATTTGTTTGACGATTGCAAGCCCGAGGCCGCTACCTTGAACTTCATTGCCTGCAACCCGGAAGAACCGTTCGAAGATTCGCTCCCTATCCCCGATCGGGATACCGGGGCCGGAATCTTTTACGCTGAGAACCAAACCGCTGCTGCCATTGCCCAGTGTCACGTCAATCTTTCCACCTTCCGGGGTGTAACGAATGGCATTGTCCACCAGGTTTCCAACCAATATCTTTAAAGATTCTTTATCCCCGTTCATGAACCCGGATTGACTGGCATCAACGCCAAGATCGATCTTCTTCAAATCAGCCAATGGGGCAAATTCCCCGATCACTTGGCGCACCAATGCTGCCAGATCAAGTTGCACAAACGGGCGTTGTGCATCCGGCTCCTGACGTGCGAGGGTCAGCAACTGGCTCACCAAATGTGATGCACGGGCAATGCCCAGACGCAAATCCCTGATTGCCTCGTTTCGTTCCCCGGAATCCTGCGCCTGCTCCACCAGCTGCGCCTGCAGCGACAAGGCAGTCAACGGCGTGCGCAGTTCATGTGCGGCATCTGCCACGAAGCGACGCTGTGCCCCCATGGACCCATCCAGGCGATGCAACAGCCTGTTAAGCGCCATCAGCAGCGGGCGGATTTCTTCAGGTACCGCATCAACATCCAGCGGGGCCATTGCGAATGCGTCGCGCCGCTCCACTTCCGCAGTCACTCGCGCCATCGGGGCAAGGCTTCGCCGCACTGCAATCCAGGCCAGGAGTGCCAGGGCAGGAACCAGCACGGCAAGCGGTGCAAGCATGCGCAAAGCCATGCTTGCGGCAGTTTCCCAGCGGGCGTCATCGGGTAGCGCGGCCTGTACGAAGCGATCGCCGGAGATCACGCTGAACGCGCGCCAGCCGCCATCGGAATTCATGAGGTTTGAAAATCCCGGCGCAGACGCCTTGGGCAATTTGATTGAAGGCTGCGAGGAATAGAGCTGTTCGCCGTTCTCGTTCCATACCTGAACCACAAAATCGTTGTCATCGCCGCTTGAACCGCCGATGTTGTCCATCTGCCCCGGCATAAAACCGGTGGAATGTTGCATGGAATAGGCAATCTGCCGCAACTCGTAATCGAGCATTTCGCCCACTTCTTCCTGTGTCTTGAAGTAAGTGGCAATCCCCGTACCCAGTCCGGCAACGAGCAATCCCGTCAGCAGCCAGATCAGCAAATTTTTACGAATCGACATCATTTAGCATCGACACCCGGTAACCGGCACCGCGTACGTTAAGAATGGCATGACTGCCGAGTTTGTTGCGCAAATTGTGGATGTGTACCTCCACCGCATTGCTGCCCACCTCTTCGTCCCAACCGTATAGCGCTTCTTCCAATTCTGCGCGGGACAGTACCGCTCCGGGCACGGCCATGAGTGCACGCAGCAGGGAGAATTCCCGGGCCGACAGCCCGACCGGCGCGCCGCGCAGGGTGACCTGGTGTGCAACGGGATCCAATGTTAACGGACCGTAACTCATTACCGGATTCCCGCTGCCGCTGCGGCGGCGCATGATGGCATTCACTCGGGCATTAAGCTCGGTGAAATCGAAAGGTTTGACCAGATAATCGTCGGCCCCGCTGTTCAGTCCCGCCACCTTGTCTTCGACCGCGTCGCGGGCAGTGACGATCAGCACGGGCAGATCGTTTCCCTGCCCGCGCAGCTGGCTGAGCAACTCCAGCCCCCCTTTGCGGGGGAGCCCGAGGTCGAGGATCATCAAGTCATACACCCCGTTTCCCAGTGCCAATTCGGCATCTTTTCCGTCGCGTACCCAGTCGACGGCAAGGCCGGAGTTTCTGAGTCCGCGCTGCATGCTGTCCCCGATCATCGGGTCGTCTTCCACCACCAAAAGCCGCATGATGATATTTCTCCGTCAGTCGGGATTCGCACCTTCAGGCGCGTTTTCCAGTACCTTGCCTGTCACCGCATCCACGCCCACTTCCTGGGTTTTGGTTGACTGGTCGCCTTTGATGTCGAATGAATAGCGCAAACCGCTGCCGCCTTTCTCTTTCTCCAGCTCCTCATCGGTGATCTTCCCGGGGAATGCCTTGAGTGCAATTGCACGTGCATCCTTCAGGTTTATTTTGGCATCCTTGGCTAGTTCCTCGCCAGTATAAGCCTGGGCCGAAAGTAAAAATGCAGACAAACAGACTGCACCCGCCGCTAAAAATAATTTCTTCATTTCAATCTCCTTTATATTCACCTGGCGAGAATTTTCGCCATGTGAACAAGGATGCGACATCTACACTTAAGGCCGACTTAACGTCGCGCCCCGTTGCGTTTCAATTTTTGCATCAGGTCGAACAATACCGGCATGACGATCAACACCAGGGGAAATTGCACGACCAGTCCCGCAATGATGGCCACTGCCAACGGTTGTTGCATGGCCGATCCCTGACCGATTGCCAGCGCCAGCGGCATCAGGGTCAGGATGGTCGCCAGTGTGGTCATGGCAATGGGACGCATGCGGTTCTTGCCCGCCTGAATCAGCGCATCCCGGGACGGGGTGTTTTCTGCCAGAACCTGATACTCCGAAAAATAGAAGATCGCCACTTCGGTCACGATACCCACGATCATGGTCATTCCCATCATGGCCGATATATTGAGTTCAATGCCGGTAGCCCACAAGGCAACAAAGACTGCAGACAGCGACATGACGGGAATCAGCATCACCGATGTCGCCACGAGGAATCGTTCATACAGAAACAGGAGCAACAGGAAAACCAGTGCCACTGCCGCAGCCAGCACCGCCAGCAAACCGTGGAATGCGCTTTGCTGCTGCTGGTAAAGCCCCCCAAGGTTGTAATACACGCCGGACGTCAACATGCCCGGTGCATCCATGACCTGTTGCACATCCCGCATTACCGATCCCATATCCCGGCCACTGATGCGCCCGGTGACGGCCACCATGCGCTTCAGGTTGTCCCGGTTGATTTGGGGCTGGCCAGAGACGGCCTTGATGTCTGCGACCCGTTTCAATGGAAAAAGGTGTCCGTCCGGTGCGCGCATCAGCAGGCCGGCAAGCTTGTCGTCGGTATTGCGCAAATCGGCCGGAGACCATACGCGCACGCCGACCATCTTCGGGCCGCTCTGGATTTCAGTCGTGACGTTGCCGCCCAGCAAGCTGCCCAGCATGCGCGTCACGCTTTCCGGATCAACGCCTTCTAGCGCAGCCCTGACGCGATCGACATGAACCTCCAGCGCATCTCCGGCCGGATTGATGCCATCGCGCACGTCGACCACGCCCGGAATATGCCCGATAGCCTCGGCAGTTTTCTTTGCCAGGGTCGACAGGTTTTCCTGGTCGTCGGAATAGATCTTCACCTCGATGGGCTGGGGCACGGCAGTCAGATCGCCAATCATGTCCTCCATCAATTGTGCGAGTTCGATGTTGAGACCCGGCACTTCCTTCTCCACGCGCGTACGAATCTGCTCCATGACTTGATCGATCGGCGCACGCGGTAGCGGCTTGAGGCGAATGAAAAAGTCCCCCTCGTTCGCCTCGGTAAGCCCCCCGCCCAATTGAGTGCCGGTGCGCCGCGAATAGGTGTCGACATTGGCATTGGACTTGATGATGTCTTCCACCTCGCGCAGCAGCCTGTCCGTTTCGGTGAGCGAAGTGCCGGGTGCGCTGCGGTAATCCAGAATGAAACCGCCCTCATCCATGGACGGCATGAAGCCCGTACCTACTGCCAGGTAGGCCAGCAGGCCGGCCAACAGCAACGGCAGGATGCCTGCCAGCAACCACAACGGGCGGGACAAAAGTTTTTTCATCAAGGCTTCATAAGCGGCATGTATGCGGATCGTTAACCGCTCGCCCCGCTCGGACAAGGAGTGTGCATCCTTTTCCGAAAGCCAGTGATCGGCCAGGATGGGCACGGCCAGCCAGGTTACGATAAACGATATGAACAAGCTGGCTGCCATGGTCAGGGACAGCGCCTTGAAAAATGCACCGGTCACTCCACTCAGGAAGGCCAGCGGCACGAAGATCACCAGGGTGGCAGCGCTGGAACCGGCCAGCGGCCTCAAAAACTCCTCGGCAGCATCCATCACCCGCTGATGGAAAGGCAATGTTCCTTCCCGCAACCGGCGCATGATGTGTTCCACCATCACGAGGGCATCGTCAATGATCAGTCCCACTGCTGCTGCCATGCCGCCCAGCGTCATGATGTTGAAACTCATGCCGAGAACATGCAGCAACACCACCGTGGTGGCAAGCACCGTCGGCACCACCAGCACCGCAATGAGTGTGACCTTGATGTTTCGCAGGAACAGATAGAGCACCAGCGCGGCCAGCGCGATGCCGACAAGAATGGCGTCGCGCACGCTGGCGGCCGAGTTCACCACCAGTTCCCCCTGATCGTACCAATTGGCAATCTTGACCCCTGCGGGCAGGCGGCTCCCGAACGTCGAAAGTTGCGCCTTGATATCCTTCGCTATCTGTACGCTGTTGGCACCGGGTTGCTGGTAAATCTGGAATAGCACGGCATCGTGACCGTCGGCATTGACCCGTATCCACTGGGGCATGACAGATCGTCTTGCATCGGCGACGTCCTTCAGGTGCACCAATCCGTTGCTGCCGGTCTTGAGCACGGTCGCGCCTATTTGTTCGGCATTGAGAAGGCGGGTATCGGCAATCGCGAGGTAAAGCTTGTAATGATCCTCCAGCCTGCCAATGGCGGTGATGACATTGGAAGCAGACAGCGCACGAGAAACATCATCCATGGACAAGCCATAAGCCTGCAGCCGGGCAGGATCAACCATCACCTGGAATTCTTCCTGTGCGCCGCCCATCACCTGGACTCTCGCCACGCCGTCAACGGATGACAGCAGTGGACGAATCTCGTACTGGGCAAGATCGCGCAACTGGGTAAGGGTCAGCGTATCCGAGGTCAGGCTGTAGGCGATGATGGGAAACACGGTCGGATCCATGCGCCGTGTCTCCAGCCGGGTGCCGCCGGGAAGCGCAGGCATGATCTGCGATATGGCCGCATTGACTTGCAGGGTGGCCGCAGCCATGTCGGCACCCCAGTTGAAATTGACGGATATGTCCGCCGTGCCCCGGCTCGTGGTGGAACGGACATTCCTGACCCCGGGAACCCGGCGTATCGCCTCTTCCACCGGCATGGTGACCTGCAGCAACATTTGTTCGGCTGGCCGGTCGCCCGCATCCAGTGCGACCACCACTCGGGGAAAATCCACGGTGGGAAATAGTGAGACCGGCAGATTGAACGCGGCAAATATCCCGCCGCCTGCCAGCATGGCCAGCAAAAAGAGGATGGAGCGCCGATGCGACTGGATCCAGTCGGTAACTTTCAAGGGGTGGACTCCCTGACCGCCATGTTGTCCTGCAACTCGTAATTGCCGAGCGTCACCACCGGCGCATTCGGCACAAGGGTGTTTTGCACTTCGATCCAGCCGCTGTCTTCCAGACCGGTTTTTACGTCGGTCCGGTGCGCTTTGCCGTTGACCACCTGGAACACATACGCACCGCCGGCATCACGCAAGACTGCCTGCCTGGGTACGGCCTGTGCCTCATGCCCGATGGTTGCGATGTCGCCCTTGACCTTGGTGCCTGGCAACAAGTTATTTCCTTTGAAGCGCACTGTGATGTCAACCAATTGTGTCTGCGGATCGATTTGTCCGGCCACTTGCTTCACCTCGCCCTCCACCGTATCTTGCGGACTGAAAACCGACGTGAGACGAACCTTCATCCCGCGTGCAATTTGACGGCTCTCTTCCGGTTCGATACCCAGCCGCACCCGCAGGAAATCCGTATGTACCAATTGCACCAGGTTGGCGCCAGCCGCGAACCGGTCGCCCGGTGCCAAAGCAACCGATATCACCGTTCCATTGAATGGAGATTTCAGCTTGTCCTGTCTTGCCCCCTGTCCCAATGCGCTTTGCGCAGCCAGTGCCTCTTCGGCATCCTTGAGCGCCCTGTGTGCCGATTCCACTTGGGATCGCGTCGCCAGCTGCCGCTCAAACAAGGACTTCATGCGGTCCAGTTCACCCCGTGCGTAAACGGCCGCATTCTCGGCCTGGCTGTATGCCAGCGTGCCGGCAGGATCGGTGGTAATTTCAAGAAGATCGGCGCCGCGATTGACCTGCTGACCCGGGCTGACGAACAGCCGCGTCACTCTGCCCGCCTTGGGGAAATTGAGATTCATCGTGGCACCCAGTTCCGGCACAACCGTGCCATAGCCCGAGACCCTGCTGTACAAGTTCATCTGGCGCAGTGCGGCGGTTTGCACCAGCGCACTTACGCCATCCTGTTCACCCGCCAGCGCTGCATTGCAGAGACTCAGCAACAGCCATGCGGTGAGCATTCTCATGTTCATGGATGCTTCTCCTCAATTTCATTCCGGGTATCAAAATTTCCGCCCAGCAATGCAAGCAGGGCTATGCGGTTCTCCAGCAACGCCTGCCGCAGATTGGTAACCTCGACATGCTTCGCGATACGGGAAGACTGGAAAATTGCGTAGCCGCTTCCATCCAGATCACCTTGGGCCAACGCTTGTGCGGCGTTGGCGGCGGTTTCATCGAATGTGAGCAATCCGGCTTCGGACATCTGCAATTGCGCCGCAAGCAGACGGCTATCCACTACCAGCCGTTTTACTTCCGCATAAGCCGAATTGAGCCTTATCTGGTATTCATCGCGCAATCGTTGGCGGGTTGCCTCCTCGATTCTGATGTTGCCGCGATTGCCGTTCAAAATGGGCAGCGCAAAGGATAATGCAAACCCTTGCATATTGATGCCTGTGTTGTCGCGCGTGCGGTTAATGGCCAGATTGAATGGCGGGAATTGAGCAAGAATGGCCTGCCGGTAGCGCGCATCCTCGGCGGCATAGCCTGCCTTCAGCGCCATCAGATCGGGACGGCGTTGGTTCAATTCGGTCAATGCCTGATTGACTTCACTCTCATCCGGTATGCCCAGCGCTTCATCATCCAAGAGCTTGAGATCCGTTCCCGGCGCAAGCCCAAGCAATGCATCCAGATCATTGCGGGTCTGTAACTGTTGCCGCTCCAGTTCGTTGGCTTGCCTGGAGATGTCTTGCCAGGCCGACAGCGTTGCATTAAATGCATCGCTGGTGAGGTTTCCGTCATTCAAAGCCGATTTTGCGTTCGCATACCGGCCAGCCAGCAAATTCCGGTTATCGCTCAGCCACAGCAACAGGCTTTCCTGCGCAATTGCACGGGAAAACAGAAGGCGCGCCTGGGCCACTACCTGCCATTCCTGCCACAGCAGATTGAGATCGGTTTTTTGACTTTCGAATCGTCCTGCCGAAGAGCTTGCAGCATGGGTCACCAAACTTCCAAGGTCGTACCCTACGCCAGCGCCAAACGCCTTGAAAACGCCCGGTGCGGGTTGCACCGGAATATCTCTGGAGAGATTGACTTGAGGGTCCGGCAATAGTCCTGCAGCAAATGCCTGTGCATGACCGATCTTTGCATCGTCTCTCGCGAGTTTCAGATTGGGGTTGTTGGCCACGGCCAGCATGGCCACTTCGGTCATGTCCCATCCGTCCGACGGATCGAACTTGTGAGTGGACAAGACATGAAACGGCAGGGATTTAGCGTCGACCGTAAGGTGCGATGCCGACGTCTCCAACGTGACCTTGTCGTCCAACGGCAATGGACGGTATGAAGTACAGCCTGCCATGCCCATGCCAAGCACGAACAAGAACAACGTCTGCAGCTTCATTTGGAAATTTTTTGCCATTTTCTTGCGAACCCATGTCGGGAATACTTGCTCATCTTAACCCGCCGCTCCGCTTCACAAGCCGAGCATATTCAGAGGCTACAAGATATGGTTTGCAGACTTAAGAGAAACTTAAGGACACTTCCGAGTCTGCGCCGATTATTGGTCCGGCACTCATTATCCAAGTATCCGTTCGCATTGCCCCTTCGACTATGCTAAGGACTAAAGGCTTCGTCGAAATGGGAAAGGATTCTTGTACTTCGACAGGACGAGCGGTCTCCGTTGCCCCTACTTTCTGCGCCCCATCCCCCACGCCCCCGCCAACATCACCCCAACCAATACCAGCATCCCCGCATTCCCCAAAACCACATACGGCGTCCTCCCCTCATACCCCTGCACCAGGGCAGTAAGCACACCTTCCTCATGTTGCGGCAACATGGCCTGTATGCGCCCATCCACACCGATCACGGAGGTCACCCCGGTATTGGTCGCCCGCAACATCATCCTCCCCGTTTCCAGTGCGCGCATCTGCGACAGCTGGTTGTGCTGCATCGCGGCATACGAATCGCCGTACCATGCATCGTTGGTGACGTTCACCAGCAATGTGGCTTGCGGCAACGCGCGGATGATCTCTTCGCCAAAAGCATCTTCGTAGCAGATATTCACCGCCACCTTCTGCCCGGCGACATTGAGCGGTGCCTGTGTCGCGCCGCCGCTGGTGAGGTCGCCCATCGGGATGTCCAGCACTTCGTTGATGAACCAGCCGAGCACGCTGCGCAGCGGAATGAACTCGCCGAAGGGGACAAGATGGTCCTTGCGATAATGCTGGCTCTCGGCGCTGCCGAGGGAATACACGCTGTTGTAATACTTTCCGTCCTCTTTCTCGAATGCGCCGATGAGGATATCACCGCCGTTTTTCCGGACATGGTCGCTCAGGATGGCGTGGTAACTTTCCGGTACATCCCGGCGCAACAGCGGCAGCGCCGTCTCGGGCAGGACGATCAATCGCGCATCGCTGCTTTCCGCCAGGCGACGATAGGTTTCCAGCGTGTTGGTCAGCGCATCTTCCGCGAATTTGGTGTCCTGGGGGATATTGCCTTGCAGCAGGCTCACTTTGAGCGGTTCGCCGCGGGGATGCGTCCATTCAATGCTGCGCAATGCCGCCCCGCCCGACCACAGCAAAATCAGCGCGACAAGGGCGATCTTGCCCTGCCTGCCCAGGCGAACTTTCCACAAGATCAGCAGGGTCGCCGCGCTCGCCGCAACCGCAAGCGACACGCCATATACGCCAAACAGCACCGCGTAGCCTGCAAGCGGACTGTTCGGCACTTGCGAGTAGCCAACAGAAAGCCAGGGGAAACCGGTGAACAGCAAACCGCGCAACCATTCGGCGAGCGTCCAGATTGCAGGCATAAGCAACAGGATGCGCATATTCGGTGTCGCTTTGAATTTCGCCTGCATATACCCCGCCAATGCTGGCAGGGTCGCATTCACCGCTGCAAACAACGCCGTCGCCGCTGCCGCAAGGATAGGATGCATATAGCCATATTCGTGCAGCGCAACATAAATCCAGCTGATGCCGACGCAAAACAACCCCATACCGAATGCAAAACCCAGCCATGCCGCCTGTGCCGGACGCTCAGCCCGGCTCCACAACCAGAACAACACGGAGAGTGCGAGCACCGGTAGCGGGAAGATGTCGAACGGTGCAAACCCGAACACTGCGATGGCACCTGCAAGGAAGGCTTTCAGGTAAGGCGAGGCGATCAGTCTTTTCACAGTCGGAGGCAATAAAGTTGATTCGCCAGATTATACGGTGTAAGTTCCGCCGCACGTCACCGTAACCCCGACTCGTTCCATGCCCAACAATTCCGCCCTGCTTGAAGAAATCAGTTCCATGCTGATCGAAAGCGACCTGTTCAGCCATCTGCCTGCCACGGAGCTGAGTGCCGCAGCGCATTATTTCGGCATCAACAGGATCGCCCAGGATGAGATGGTCTTTGAAGAGGGGGACATCGGCAATTTCATGTGCATCGTGCATTCCGGCAACATCGCCGTGATCAACGCCGGCCAGAATGGACAACCGGTGGAAATGGCCACACTGGGGCAGGGTCGTACATTCGGCGAGATGGCGATACTGGATGGTGAAATCCGCTCGGCCACCTGCAAAGCGGATGAAGACTCCGTTCTGCTGACGCTCTCGAAAGAGGCGCTGGACCAGATGCTGGAAGAGCACCCGCGCATAGGCTCGAACATCATCCGCGCCGTTGCCGTCAGCTTGTCGCGCCAGCTTCATAAAGCGGCGGGACAGCTGGTTGATCACCTCGTTTGACCGATAACCATGCTCGACTTTACCGAATACACCAAGATCTTCATCAGCCTGTTCGCGATCATCGATCCGGTCGGGATCATTCCCATCATCATCGCGTTCACCGCCGGCATGACAGCGCAGAAACGCGAGCGGGTGGGACGCATGGCCTCGCTCTCGGTTTTCGTGATCCTGCTTGTAGCCTTGTTGCTGGGCGAGGCAGTCCTGAATTTCTTCGGCATCAGCATCCATTCCTTCCGCACGGCAGGCGGTATCCTGCTGCTGCTGATGTCCATCACCATGCTCATCGGCAACAAGCCGACCATGACACCGGACGATATCGACGGAGACGCCACTTCATCCGTGGCCATCGTGCCACTCTCGACGCCGTTGCTCGCCGGGCCAGGCGCTATCAGCACGGTGATCCTGGATGCGCACAAGGGCAGCAATATCGGGCATTACGGCGTCATGGCGCTGGTACTCGTCGCCCTGAGTGTTACCGTATGGCTCACCTTCCTGATCGCACCCTGGGTCTCGCGCCGCCTGGGCAAGATCGGCAGTAATATTGTTACGCGCTTGATGGGTTTGCTACTCGCCGCTATCGCGGTCGAATTTATCGCAGGCGGCTTGCGCGGTCTATTTCCCGCATTAGGTTAAGTGCATCTCTAACAATCCAATTTTCGTCACCATGCTGCGTTGCTCACAAAAAATTACTCCTTACATATTAAGACATATGCCGCGTCGCAATTTTTCGCTCGCGCCTTGCCTAGTTTAGAAACTTGAATCGCTAGAGACACACTTACATATGGAAAAAATACGTCTTTCAAAATTGATGTCCGAACAAGGACTCTGCTCGCGTCGCGAAGCCGACGACTACATCGCCAAAGGCTGGGTGAAGGTGGACGGCGAGATCGTCAGCGAACTCGGCACCAAGATCCTGCCGACGCAAAAGATCACGCTGGAAAAAGCCGCGCAGGCCAAGCAACAGGGGCGCGTCACTATTCTGCTGAACAAACCGGTGGGCTATGTCTCGGGACAAGCCGAGGAAGGGCACAAGCCCGCCATCCTGCTGATCGATGCCGGAACGCGCTGGGAACAGGACACCTCACCGCAACGCTACTTCCGCAGCCAGATGCTCGGCCTTGCTCCCGCGGGGCGCCTCGATATCGATTCGACCGGCTTGCTGGTGCTTACCCAGGATGGCCGCATCGCCAAACAACTCATCGGCGAGGATTCGCCGGTTGAAAAAGAATATCTGGTGCGCGTGCAAGGCGCGCTCGTCGGCAACGGTTTGGCCCTGTTGAATCACGGCTTGTCGCTGGACGGCAAGAAACTCAAGCCCGCCAAGGTGACCTGGCTGAACGACGACCAATTGCGCTTCATTTTGAATGAAGGCAAAAAACGCCAGATACGCCGCATGTGCGAAATGGTGGGATTGAAAGTCACCGCGTTGAAACGAGTGCGCATCGGCAAGGTGAAACTCGGCGAATTGCCGCAGGGACAATGGCGGTATCTGCGACCGGATGAGCAATTCTAGATCATACGAATTCCATTGATCGTCCGAAGTTGCCCAGACTATAGTCAGCCGGCCTTCACCGTTTCTTGAGCCTGGACACGGTCAGCGCAGCCGTTGCCATGAGCAGGGCCAGGCCGAATCCGATGATGCTCGTCCTGATCGAAATTGCTGCTGTTGCAGCCCACCCATAGCCTCCTACAAACACAAGCATGGCGATGTTTTCGGCGAAGTTCTGCACCGCCAGCGCATTGCCCGCGCCGATGGTTTCATGACCCCGTTCCTGCAACAAGGCATTGAGCGGCACGATGAAAAAACCGCCGCAAATGCCGATCGCAACCATCAATATCACGGCAAGCGTCAGGTCTTGCACGTAAGCAATCGCCAGTATGGACGGTCCGAGCAGCAAGCCGCCCAGCAACGCGCGATTGACCCTGGCCAGCGCAACCCACAGACCTGCGCCCACTGCGCCGAGCACTATGCCAACGGAGACGGCGCCCATGAGATTGGCCGGCGTCTGATTGTCTGTAATCAACAAGGCTGCCGGGACCCACGCGAACAACATCAGGCGCAGGGTGGTGCCGCTGCCCCAGAACATGCTGGTCCCCAGCAGGCTGAAACGGGAATCTGAATTCTTGAACAACACCGATAGCGATTGAAAAAATTGCCTGATCAACCGCCACGGATGGAAACGCGCCCCTGACTTTTCCGCCGGCAGCGACGGGATGAACAGGTTGGCGAATGCCGCCAGACTGTACGCCGACACGACGCCGATGAATGCCCATGTCAGGGATTGATCGGCCAGCCAACCGCCCAGTACGACACCGAGCAGGATCGCGACGATGGTGGAGCCTTCCATCATGCCGTTTGCCTTGACCAGAACGGCCGGTCCGAACATCTGCGTGAGGATGCCATATTTTGCCGGGGAATACATGGCCGCTCCGATCCCGATCAGGGCGTAGGCAGTCAGCGGATTGGCGCCGATCACCATCGCGAGCGCACCTGCCAGTTTGACCAGGTTCGCCACCAGCATCACGCGCCCCTTGGGAAACGCGTCCGCGAGCTGGCCGACAAATGGAGCGAGAAGGATGAAAGGCACAACAAAGGATTCCTGTAGCAACGGCACCAGATGGAGCATGCCCTGCGATTTCACGATTGCGATCGCGGCAATCAGGATCGCATTGTCGGCCAGGGCGGAAAGGAACTGCGCCGTCAGTACCGACGTCATGGCCAGAGACAACAGCGGCACATCCGGTGATTTTCTTTGGGTCATTGCAGGTACTCCGTGAGCGCTTTCCAGATAGAGCAAACTCTTGCACCCAAGTTTAGCGTCGGATAATTACAGCCGGATGATCCATTGCAGGCGCTTTGGCATGGCATTACTGCAAAAGCCGGCGTTTCAGCGCAACTCAGAGCTGGACTTGTTTGCCCTCGTCGATCAGCGTCCGCTCTGCCAACACCGAATGCAATCTTCTGCTGTCTGCACGCAGCACGGTGAATTGCCATTCACCAATCTGCACTCGTTCATTACGCTTGGGAAGCTGGCCTGCGGCTTTCAATATGAGCCCGCCGATGGTGTCATAGTCTTCGTCGCTGAAATCGGTGCCCATTGCCTCGTTGAAATCTTCGATCTCGGTGTCGGCTTTGACGCGCCAGTGTGCATCGTCCTGGCGGATGATGTTGTCCTCGTCTTCGTCGAAATCGTATTCGTCCGAAATGTCGCCGACGATCTGCTCCAGTACGTCTTCGATGGTGACCATGCCGCACACTCCGCCGTACTCATCCACCACCAGCGCGATGTGGTTGCGGTTGCTGCGGAAGTCGCGCAGTAGGATGTTGAGGCGTTTCGATTCCGGCACGAACACGGCGGGGCGCAGCATGTCGCGCACGTCGAATTCTTCGCCGGCGTAATAGCGCAGCAGGTCTTTCGCCAGCAGGATACCGATGATGTTGTCTTTGTCGCCCTCAATGACGGGGAAGCGCGAGTGCGCCGTTTCGATGACGTAAGGAATGAATTTTTCCGGCGGCTGGCTGATGTCGATGACATCCATTTGCGCACGGGGGATCATGATTTCGCGCACCTGGCGCTCGGACACCTGGATCACGCCTTCCATCATGGACAGGGCATCGGCATCCAGCAGGTTGCGCTCATAAGCGCTGTGCAACAGTGCGATCAACTGCTCGCGGTCTTCCGGCTCGCGCAACAGCAGCGTGGAGAGCCGTTCCAACAGGGTGGGTTTGTGATTGTTTTCCGGAACGTCCATTACCAAACATCAACGAATGAGATAGGGCGCAGGATACCTTAATTTGAGCATCAACGCAGTCTCGCGCGCCTCCATCTTTTCTGCATCGCGCTTCTTCTCGTGGTCGTATCCTTGCAGGTGCAACGCCGCATGTAGGGTGAGGTGTGCATAGTGCGCGAGCAAGTCCTTGCCCTGTTCCCTGGCTTCGCGTGCCACAACTGGCGCGCAAATGACGACATCTCCATATATCGGCAGAGCATCGTCATAGACGAATGTCAGCACATTGGTTGCGTAATCCTTGCCGCGATAACTCCGGTTCAGCGCACGCCCCTCGGCCTCGTTCACAATGCGCAATGCCATTTGCACATCCTGCTCCAGTGCGATCTTCACCCAGCGGCGGAATTGCTGCCGCGTCGGCAATTTTCCGGCGTTACTTGCGTACTGTACCGACAGCGAAAGCCGATGCGTTCCGTTCATGGCTTGTGCTCGTATTTTTCGTAAGCGGCAACGATTTTCTGCACCAGCGGATGGCGCACGACGTCTTCGGCAAGGAAGTTCTGGAACGCGATGCCGCGCACATCCTTCAATACCACGCGCGCATCATTGAGCCCGCTCTTCTGGCCCCGCGCAAGGTCGATCTGCGTCACGTCGCCGGTGATGACCGCCTTGCTGCCGAAACCAATACGCGTGAGAAACATTTTCATCTGCTCGGGAGTGGTGTTCTGCGCTTCGTCGAGGATGATGAAGGAATGGTTCAGCGTGCGTCCGCGCATATAGGCCAGCGGCGCAACTTCAATCATGCCGCGCTCGAATGCTTTGCTCACTTTGTCCAAGCCCATCAGGTCGTAGAGTGCATCGTATAAAGGACGCAAATACGGATCGACTTTTTGCGCCATGTCTCCGGGCAGAAATCCCAGGCGTTCGCCAGCCTCCACTGCCGGTCTCACCAGCACCAGGCGTTTCACGGTCTCGCGCTGCAATGCATCCACTGCAGAGGCGACGGCAAGATAGGTCTTGCCGGTGCCGGCAGGCCCCACGCCGAATGTAATGTCATGCTCCTGTATGGCCTGCAGATACTCATTCTGCCGCACGGTGCGCCCGCGCACTTCGGCTTTACGCGTCATCAGCAGCGGCACCGATTCGCTTTGTGCATCCGGCAAATCAGGTTTCATGACTTCGATGAGGCCGAGCTGCAGGCGCTCCAGTGAGATATCGTGTTTCGCTTCGAGATAGAAGCGTTCCATCACCTCGCGCGCCAAAGCGGCTTGCGCTCCCGTGATGGTGAAGCGCTCGCCCCGGCGCGCGATGTTCACTTCCAGCGCAGTCTCGATCTGGCGCAGGTTCTCGTCGAACGCTCCGCACAGGTTTGCCAGGCGGGTGTTGTCTACCGGCTCGAATGAAAGATTCAGCGCATTACTCATGGCTGTATCACCAGCTCACCGCGCAGTGTATGCAACGTTCCCGGCAATATCCGCACGTCCACATAACGCCCCAGCATGCCGGGCGATCCGGCGAAGTTGACCACACGGTTGTTTTCGGTGCGCCCCGCCAGTTCCTGCGCATTCTTCCGCGAAATATTTTCGACTAGGACGCGCTGCACGCTGCCACTCATCGCGGCACTGACCTGCTGTTCCATGCCATGGATGCGGGTTTGCAGGCGATGCAAACGCTCAAGCTTGGTTTCGTAAGGCGTATCGTCGGCCATCTCCGCTGCGGGCGTTCCCGGGCGCGGGCTGAAGATGAAGCTGAAACTGGCATCGAACCCGACGTCCTCGACCAGTTTCATGGTCGCGGCAAAATCAGCCTCGGTCTCACCCGGAAAACCGATGATGAAATCCGAAGTGATAGAGATGTCCGGCCGCACCGCGCGCAGTTTGCGCACGACGGATTTGTATTCAAGGGCGGTGTAACCGCGCTTCATCGCTGCCAGAATGCGATCCGAGCCCGACTGTACCGGCAGATGCAGATGGCTGGCCAGCTTGGGCGTGGTCGCGTACAGATCGATCAGGCGTTGTGTCATTTCGCGCGGATGCGAGGTGGTATAACGCAGACGCTGCACGCCCGGCAACGCCGCCACGGCTTGCAGTAAAAATGCAAAATCGACGGTGTCACCATCTCCCATCGTGCCCTGATAAGCATTTACGTTTTGCCCCAACAGCGTGATTTCGCTCACGCCTTGTGCCGTCAGGCTTTCCACTTCGCGTATCACATCGTCGAACGGGCGCGACACCTCGTCGCCGCGGGTATAGGGCACTACACAAAACGTGCAGTACTTGCTGCACCCCTCCATGATGGAGACAAATGCCGAGCCATGGGTCGTCTGTGCTGTCGGCACATGGTCGAACTTCTCGATCTCGGGGAAACTGATATCCACTTGGGATTCCCCGCTTGCGCGCCGCGCCGCGATGAGTTGCGGCAAACGGTGCAAAGTCTGCGGGCCGAACACCACATCTACATAGGGAGCGCGTTTGATGATGGTCTCGCCTTCCTGGCTGGCGACGCAACCACCCACACCGATCAGCAGATTCGGGTTGTGCTGTTTCAAGGCTCGCGCCCGCCCCAGATCGGAGAACACTTTTTCTTCTGCTTTCTCGCGTATTGAACAGGTATTGAACAGAATGATGTCCGCCTCTTCCGGCTTGTCGGTCTGCTCCATGTCCCCGCAGGCACGCAACACATCCGCCATTTTGTCCGAGTCGTACTCGTTCATCTGGCAGCCGTATGTCTTTATATATAGTTTTGTTGTCACGCTTGATACCCGAATATTCCTTGTTTTCCTGTCAGTCGGCTTTTTCGCCTCACCGTTATAAACCTTAATAATTTTGTGGGAATGTCATACAAAATTACTCTTATAATTCGAAAGGCTTTAGTCAATTGATTAAAGCCATTTTATAGCGTTCATCCAATAACTAATGCATCTGGGGAGTAGAAAGTATGGCTATCATTGCAGACGTAGCATCCATCGGTACCGCAATCTTCGCAGTTGGCTTCGCAGCATGGATCACCATCCAGTTGTTCAAGAAAGCTGACTAATCCAAAGAAAGTGGGAGGTTTGTCGCAGTAACTTCCCACTTCTTTTCTCCCCTACTCCCTTCTGTTTTTCTGCGGCACTCCCGCCAGACTGTTTTCGCTTGTGTAAAATTCTTGTTAAGAAAAATCCATCTGTGCTACGATTTAAATACCACTTTAAAAGTGCGTGTAATCAAATTCTCTTGAGAGGAGCAGAAAATGTCATTCGTCGCAGATATCGTCGTAGCCGCTTCCACTGTTGGTTTTCTTATTTACAGCGCATGGATGGTGAAACAACTTTTTTCCAGCAAAAACAATTAAGCAAATACTTACCTGCACCAGATCAGAAAACTCCAGCCTGTGCTGGAGTTTTTATTTGCATCTGGAATTATAAGGCTGCGGAAGTCAGAGCGCATGAGTGGCACTCTAGCTAATCATTTCGGAATACTTTGATCCCGAGCACGCCGCATCAATCAACTGGCGGGCAATAGTCACGGGTTCAGGCAATGTCGGTAATGCGTTGCGTGAAAACCAGCCTGCGGCTTCAATTTCAGACGGGTCAGGATTGATGGTTCCGCCCGCATAATCGGCGAAGAAAGCCATCATCAGGGAGTCCGGAAACGGCCATGGCTGGCTTTTGAAATAGCGCAAATTGCTTATCTCGATTCCCACTTCTTCGCGCACTTCGCGTTTTGCGCATTGCTCCAGTGTTTCACCGGCTTCAACAAACCCAGCCAGGGCGCTGAAGACGCCGGGTTTGAAACGGGGACTGCGGGCCAGCAGCAGTTCGTCGCCGCGACTGATCAGCACCATGACGACGGGTGAAATTCTTGGGTACACGACAAGGCCGCATGCGGAGCACAACATGGAATACTCCGGGATTCTCATGGTGGTTGGAGCACCGCATCTGCCGCAGTACCGGTGATTTTTCTTCCAGTCCAGAAGTTGAATGGCGCGTGTCGCCAATGAAACTGCCTCTGCGTCGGCCAAATTGAACAGGCTGCGGGCTGACATCAGTTCTCCGGAAATATTTCCCGGGAGCGCATCGAATTCGGCAGCGTAGCAAGGAATCCCTTTCCATTCCCCGACCAGCAAGACTTCCTCAGGACCGCCAAAGTCCGAGGCCTGACCGTGTAGAAAGATATTTCCGGCAGCCATGTCAACAGGAGTCAACAATTGATTGCCGCACCGAAGCAGCCAGTAACTCGTTTCGTTCATATTTTTAAATGCAACTGTCGCCCTAAAGTGTCGTTATGTATTAAAGGGGCTTTGAATGGTGAACGTCCAATAAGGTCAGCAATACGAGGAGACAAAATTTGCACATTAAGCAAAACCGGGGAAACTTCAAAATGGAAACTTCAAAATGCCAGCCCAATTGGTGGTTTATACATCCCACACGTCTTCAGTAATGATCTTTTTCAGTTTCAGAATCCTTGTGTGTTCGATGTGTATTTCCCCCAAGGCTTGCATCACTTCCTTCGGAAAACCCTGCCTGTTGGAACGATCGGTAAACAGCGTCTGTTCTAGATATCTGTGAAGTTCCAAAGAACACCAGAGCAATTCGATGCGCTCCAGAATTTTGGGGAATTTCTCCCCGATTATTTGTCTGGGTGGAATTTTTTGCACTACAGCAGGAATCTCCTTCCTGATTTCAAGGCTGTCGAAATTCAGTTGTATGTCCCAATTTAATGGGCTTTTATCCGATTCAGGCATGGCGTGTCAAAAGTCACGGAAACTGTATTGATGTTGTAGCAGTAAACCCATACTTGCAAAAAATGTGCAATTGCATGTACCGCACAAGTAATCTAGCAGTTACCGGACGAATTGCATATAGTCAGAAACAGGCAACAAGCGTGTTCTTGTGTTGCGGGAGGGGTATTTGGTGGGATAGGTTCACCAGAATCATGGCATACAACCAGTTACAGGCTTGAAAAGGCATTTTTCAAGATTCACAAATTCCAACAAATATACCAACAGCTTTGCAGGATTGCGTCGAACTGCTATGGATTGCCCTAGATGATTTAAGCTGCTGCCTCTCCCAATTTCAATAGTACTTCATCTAATATAGCATCGCATTCCTTATAGCATTTTTCTACTTCGATCCAGTATTCGTCGGTCAGATGCAATTTCTTGGCATGTCCTGAATAGTATGAAATGAGACAACCAATTTTGGTGTCGTATTCAATTTTGCCGTGAGCAAATGCATTTCGCCATTCCATAATGGTTTTCAGATGACCCTGAAAAACATTTTTCCTTTTTCCCGGCAACAACTCTTCCTTTGTTATTACTTTTGTAACTAATTCTTTTTTTGCACTATAAGATAATGCCGTCGATTGTAGGATTTCTCTTTGAAACATATCCCTTCTCTCATTAGGCTTGACGAAGCGCCCCATAAAATAATCGAGAAGGACTGACTCCAATTTCTGTTCTATCGAAGTCGTTGCATACAGCACCAGTCCACCGTTTTTTCTTGCAGTCTCGATTTCTAAAGATGTTTTTTGGTCAAAAACGAGAGTCCCTAATGGAATCCTTAAACGGCCACTTTCGCCGCCTTTGGCCTTTCTAAGAGCTTCCATGTCAAGTGACATGGTGAAAGTCTGAGTTATCGGTAAAGCAATCTCTTTCATTGCACCCGTTCCAAATTCATCGCCAATAATCGACGCAAAATTTCGTCATTGGTCATTTCCGGCGTGTAATCGTTCCACCCGTAAGCCTTGGCGACTGCTTGATCTAGCGTTTTGTGGGCATTGTCCAGCCATGCGGGGCGGGCATTATAGAGGTTGGTAAGGGTACGTTTATTTAGTTCGGCTTCGTGCCCGATTTTGGCAAAAGGACGCAATGGATATTCTGCCTTTTCTTCTTCCAGTGTACGCATCCACTCCACCCACTCAGATGGATTGAGCCAGTTGTCTCGCAGCTCGTTCAACTTCTGTGAGTTGGTTGCAATCTCTGTGGCTGCGGTGTTGGTGTAATCTGCTGGCGGAAGATTGGGCGTTAGCCCTTCCGGAAATGGGAAAGTTTCAAAGGTAGTTGTTGGCGTATAGCGTGGATCGTTGCCCGCTCCCATCCAAGTACACGTCCGTAATGCCCATAGCTCGTGGAAGCGCGAATGCAATATGCCAAAGGTGGTGTCGTCGTCACGAGCGATAGCTAAGGTTGCTTGATCCGGTAGCACGGAAGCATCAAGAAATACAAACAGACGATGCTTGGAAACCGCAGGTGTGGCAATAAAACGTTTGAGTGATGCAAGTGCGTGGCGCATTTCAATGCGTGGCCGTGCATGCCTCCACCAGTTGCGCGCCACGCCCTGATCTCTGTTTTTCTCGCTGATCGGCTTGACGTGTTCAACTACATAGGCAAATGGTATCTCGTATAGAGCGGCATCTTTTTCGTTCATATCAGTGCCAAAATCAATAATCCAAACGTCGCTAGGGCGGCGAGTGATATTCATCGCATTGCACAGGGGGCGCAACACTTCACTGTTCGGCTTGCCATTAGGATTGGGCTGCTTGAGCCATTGCCGCGCTAGCTGTCCGGGTATATCGAAAGGCGCTTTTTTTGACGCGCCCATAAAACATATGCCTACATTCTCTTGCAGTTGTTTGGATTTTGTTAAGTCGTTGTAGACGCCTACAAATGTTCTCAGAGGACTTCCAACACTACTGTTAACCGTTGCTGGAATCATGCCCGTCAAGTCGGCGTAGATAGCACCTACCGCCATACCATCCAACATCAAGGAATAGCGACGTTGCTTTGTTTCAAAGCACACTAGTGAAACACGTACCGCCGCCCCCTCATTGATCCATTCTTCGTCACTCCACGCATTAAAGATTTGGGAGGTATCCAGAATTTTATCTAGCACTTTGCGGTTTGCTCCGCCGCGTATTGAGTTTGTTGAAACCAATCCCGCACGGTTGCATTTGCCTGCTTCGATTTGTGCGCGGGCCTTCTCGAACCAATACACCACCAAGTCAGCGCCACCTGGCACGCGGTCGGCATAGCACTTGCGCAGGGCTTCGGTGTAATCATCACTCAACTCACTACGCATTTTTGACCCACCCAAAAATGGCGGATTACCAATGATTGCATCCACACAAGGCCATTCAGCTTCGCTACCATCCAAATTCATTACCGCATCGCGGTGCTCGATATGGTCTAGCGGTTGCAGGATAGGATTCTTGCGGATGGGGTAGCCATTTTTGAGCATCCACTGGATTTCACCAATCCAGACGGTGACGCGTGCAAGTTCAGCCGCATAGGAATTGAGTTCGATGCCAAGCACATTGGCGGGCGACACCTCGATATTGATTTGCCGATGAAGTCCCAAGGCTTCGGCGTCTAGATTCGCTTTGTGCTCAAGGTCTTTCAACACACGCAAGGCGACGTAAAGGAAATTTCCGCTGCCACAGGCCGGATCAAGTACGCGAAAGGCTTGGAGTCTATCGAGGTAGGTTGTAAACACGGCTTGCGCGTCACGCTCTGCCTTGTCGCCACTCTTCTTGCGTTTGGCGATTTTCTCGGCAATTTCGGCGCGGGCGGTTTCCCATTCTTTTGCCAGCGGTTCAACAATAACGGGATTAATGATGCGCAAGATAGATTGCGGGTCGGTGTAGTGCGCACCAAGTTGGGAGCGCTTGCCGGGGTCTAGGCCGCGCTCGAACAGCGTGCCGAATATTGAGGGTTCAATACCGCTCCAATCGAGCTTGGCGGCTTCATGGAGCATTTTTATTTCGGTAGTGGTAATCGGTAGAACGTTGATTTTCTCGAACAGGCCACCATTGAACCAGTGAATGTCCTCTAGCGCGAAGTCGCCACCTTTGCGCATCGCGCTAAACAGTTCTTCCAGACGCAAAGTCAGTTTTGCGGGGTCGGTCTGGCTTTTATCCAGTAAGCGCTCAAATAGTTTTTCGGGGAGCAACCCCGCATCCTCGGCGAACAGACAGAACAAGCATTGATTCAGGAAGTGGGCGACCGTCTGCGAATCGTGGCCTCTGGTGTTCAGCGATTGCGCAAGTGCGGCAAACTTGCCCGCCGCTTCTTCCGTAATTTGCGTGATAGTGCGCTTGGGGTGGAACTTGTCAGGATCGGTGAACAGCCAACGCAGTTTTTCGAGGTTGCTACGTTCGCCAATATCTTGCAGTGCGATGGTGTGAACTTCGCTGGGTGCATTGGTGAAGTGGGTATGTATCTGGATGATGTTGGTATCGCACACCACTAGTAGGGGCGGATTTTCTAAAGCCAGTGCGTATGTCATCAACTGCTTCAACGCATCGCCAAGGTTTCGATCTCTAGCCTTATATTCAAATGCGAAATGGCCTTGCTTCCATACATCCGCCCAACCTCTTCCTGCCCCGGTGCGGGTTGCTCCGCGCTCATAGCAATAGGTTTCTTTGCTGTCGGGGGATGGTGCGGGAACGCCGACGAGGGCGCATAGATCAGAAAAATGGATTTGATAACTTGCTCGCTCACCAAGCTGGCTATCTTTCCATTTTTGGATGAACTGGTGAGGGGTCATAGGTTCGTCGGTTTTTTTAACTGGCGAATGGTACTACGGATGCAATATTACGGTTATGAGGTTTGCCAGAAATAGACCCAACATAATTGCTTGTCTTGAACATTGGCGTTACTTCACAATAAACACCACTGCGACAACTACGACGATCAGCAACCAAACCCATGCCGGGACAATTCGCCGCGCAGGTGTCGGATCGGCATGGCTGGTGGTCGTTGTCTCGCTGTAACTCAGGCCGCTTCCGGGAATGCCGACAGTCGTTTTGGTCTTGCCGCCCTTGAGGTTGACGGTCAGCCCTTTGCCGCCAATAGACGTGCTGATTCCGCTTTTGCTCAGGTTGAACCATACGCCGGGAAGAATCTTGATGCGCCTGCGAAAACGAAGTCCCATATCCATACCCTCCTGATTCGACACCCACCCCTGTACATATCGCGGTTGTAAATACATTGGTTCACGGTCGGTCGTGGTTGCGAAAACTATAGAGATTCATATCCCCACCCCCTCCCCAAAAACTCCCGCACGAAAAAATTTGGCTAAGCACCCGGTCTAGGGTACTGAGGCTGTAGAGATTTAACCGCCTTACCCCTAAGCGGTATGTCTCACATGCCTATTGAGTACAACCCCCTTGCAAGCCTCGATACTAGAATATAAATGCGGTCTTGGCACCCGCAGTGAAACACTTCAGTAAGTACCTTGGAATTTTGGAAGTCGATTCGACTTGAATCTAGCAAATCCTCGCATATCTTGATCTAACGGCAGGGTAGATGGTAATTCTATAGAGGACTACGCCTGCCGTAGTAGAAAAGGCGAGAAAACAGCCCACATAGCTACGCCTGCCGTAGCAGTAGAGCTTCAAATTCCGTTTCCTTGCTACGCCTACCGTAGCTATCCTGTTCAATGACTACGCCTGCCGTAGTAAGCGCTGCGATTTAGCATTACTCGAAGCAATCTCAGGCAGCTTATCTTTCAGTCTGTATGCACCACGCGGGAAAGATTGCGCCGACATATCTAACTTACCGCCGCAGTCGTCCAATGCGAACCATGTTAAAGCGTAAAGGCTGCATTTGTTTGGGCGCGCCCCTTTTCGGGTTTCCACAATCAAACCAGATTCCAGCAATCCACGCTTTGCCTTATTCAAAGTGTCTTCGGACTTCCAACCGCGTGGGTGCATCAACTTCCATGCCGCGCATAAGTTGCCATTGTTGTTACCGCGATACTGTGCCGCAAGATCGAAAAGCAGCATTCGCGCATGGGAACCCAAGCCAAGATAAGCCACGCTATTTAGCACTGAAAATGGAATGGCGACATACCCGCCACTATCTCGTTTATAGGCTGCATTTTTATATTGCTTCTTTGCCATAGCCTAACCATTCCCCTGACATTAGAGAATAAACACCCTCTCGAATGCTTATGGTTAGGTTTTATGTTCACGTGATGCAGCGATGCGGGATTGCGCCCAAGATTCAATCTCGGCGGCATTCCATGCCGTGCAGTTTTCGGAGAGTTTGATTGGTTTGGGAAACCCGGTTTTGTCGGATTGCTTGACCCATGCCCATACGGTAGAAGCGGAAACGCCGCCACAGATTTCGCGGACTTTTGGTAAACGATAAAAAATGGTGTGTGTTGCAGTATTGGAGTGCATCGCATCGTCCTTGTGTGTATCTGCCACATGGCAGCGATGCGGATAGTAAGAACGAATCAGGATGCTGGCGCGTATGGCTTTTTCTGGATTTTAAGTTAATCCAAACGCTTTTATTTTTCAGTCGAGGATTGCAGGTTTTGCTTGCGGATTTCTGAACGTCTTTCGAGTGCATCCCTTACCGTCTGCGCCCCGAAACTTTCGGTCAGTTGCCAATCGGATTCCCCAAGAATGCACGACAATTCAGACATAAATTTTCTAAAGTTGCTCCCGTTACCCGAGGTGGGTTCTTTCTGAAAGCATTCGCTATAACGGTCTGCAAGCTTTGCTGTCAGTCCAATCATCAAACCGTTGTGTACTCCTGATCTCACTTTGAGATTATTCATCATTTGGATAGCTGATTTTTCAACCAGACAGATTAACTCTTCAAAAAAGTCATTGTCCAAGGGGTCGTACAAACCAAGCTGTTTTAATTGATTGGCTATTCGATAATGTTCACGCTTATATGGATCGCAAAGCAACCTTGTAATTACGATTGCGTGAAGCATTGCACCTGTATCCGCTGGAATGTCAGAAATCGCCAAAAGTAACTCTGCTGAGGCATTTTGGAGGCGTTCCAATTTTGCTTTGTGTTGGCTGGGTGGAGTATTGAGCACCTTGATATCCAGTGAAAGCCATGTTTCGACCTCGCGCTGTGTCCCATCTACAAAATAATTGGCCGCTTCTCGGTCTTTAGTGGATCGCCTAGGTAGCACACGCAGCAATTCACTTCGCTGAGAGTCACTGAACGAGAATGGTTGAATCCAAGCGCTAAGGTGTCTTTTCAAAGTTATTCCCGAGACTGGACATTACCAAACCAAGCGGTATAGACGTTTGCATTTTGCATATTCTGCCTAAGGAATGGATAAATTGAATCATGCTCGCAGCGGTAATACTTCGGCACCCGCTTTTAACTTGTCCAGATAGTCAGCCCATGCTTGCATCATTGCCGTGCGCTCTGCCATATACATGCGCCATGCGTCCCGCTTGTATGCCGCTTTTACCTTGTTGGGTTCTTCATGGGCAAGTTGTCGTTCTAGCCATTCCTGCTTGTAGCCCATGTTATCGAGGATAGTTGAAGCCATTGCGCGGAAGCCGTGCGGTGTCATTTCCTCATTGCTCCACCCAAGCCGCCGTAGGGCGGATCGGATCGCGTTATCGCTCATTGGTCGGTCATGGTCACGCTCACCGGGGAACACGTACTTGCCATGTCCGGTCAACGGTTGAATCTCTCGCAGAGTTTCCACGGCCTGCCGTGCCAGCGGGACTATGTGTTTCGTTTCTGTTTTGGTCACGAAATAGACCCACTCGGCAGTATCCAAGTTAACGTCTGTCCATTCCATTTTGCGAAGTTCACCGGGGCGCACGAACAATAGAGGCGAAAGCTTGAATCCACATTTCACGATGAACGATCCTTGATAGCCATCTATATCTCGCATCAGTTCACCCACCTTTTGCGGATCGGTGATTGCAGCAAAATGCTTGTCACGTTTTACAGGGGGCAGCGCGCCGCGCAGATCGCCGGAAGGGTTTCGCAGAGCGCGTCCGGTTGCCACAGCGTAACGGAACACTTGCCCGCAATTGGCAAGAGCGCGGTGTGCGGTTTCAAGTGCGCCCCTGTTCTCAATGCGCCGGATCGCGGCAAGCAATTCAGGCGCGGCAACATCAGCAACAGGCCGTGAACCAATCCACGGGAAAATGTCATTTTCCAACCGTGCGATGATCTTGCTTGAATGATTTTCTTTCCAATTGGGCGAATGACGCACAAACCACTCGCGGGCGATTACCTCGAAGCTGTTCGCCCCCTCCTCGGCTTTCGCTGCCTTTTGCGCCTGCTTTACTGCGCCGGGGTCAGTGTCGTTCGCCAGTAGCTTGCGTGCACTATCGCGGCGGCTGCGTGCATCGGCTAGGCTCACGTCTGGGTAAACCCCAAGTGCCAGCGTTTTTTGTTTGCCTGCGAAGCGATAGGCCAGCCGCCAATACTTCGCCCCATTGGGTTGCACCAGTAGAAACAAGCCGCCGCCATCTGTTAGCTTCAAGGGTTTGTCGCTTGCCTTTGCCTTCTTTGCCGCAATGTCGGTCAGTGCCATGTTGCCCCCGTATGTTGGTATCAGGTGATGCCAACATACCAGATACCAACATAAATACCAATATTGGGCACCAGATACCAACAAACGGGAATGAACTGCTTTAGACAACAAAAAACCCACAATGCGTTTATTAATGCGGGGTTAGTGAGCTTATTTGTGCCGGGCTGGGGTGGTATTTGGTGGTGATAGGTGGACTTGAACCACCGACCCCAGCATTATGAGTGCTGTGCTCTAACCAACTGAGCTATATCACCATGTTCTTGCGCTTTGCGACCGCTGTAGCCGACCGCGTACTTCAAGGAAGGGCGGCATTTTGCTGATTTCACCCCCTCCTGTCAATTATTGCATGCCGATAGCTTGAGCTCGCTATCGGGAAACTCCTTCTGCAAGGCATTCAGCTTGTCTGTCGTCCCCGAATCCAGGTCCTTGATGTCGAACACGGTGTATTTGAGTTTGCTCACGCGTTCGCCGACTTTGGCCGTGCGGACATCCTTGGTGCGCAACATGGCAATATATTTTTCCGCGGCGTCCTGGGTCCTGAATATACCCAGCGAGATGGCGTTCTGTAACTTCCCTTTTTCCTGCACCACGAAGTAATCTTTCACCCCGCGCTCTTTCAACTGTGCGATCTTTTTTTCCACACTTGCGTGTTTTTTCAGCGGCGGTATATATACCCAGTAGCCGTGATTGCGTTCCACTGTACGCTGCGTCAGGTTGTCACCCAGTTTCATCAAGGAAAGCGCCTGTTGCGCGCGAGTAAGGTCATCTCCGGAAAACTCCCCCCATTCGGCACAATTTGCCGCCTTGGGAGAAGGTGCCACTGCAGCAACCGGCGCAGGTGTTGATGCGGGAGTTGATGCCGGAGGAGCGGGTGCGGGAATCGCCGGCAGGTGCGTTGGCGCGGATGCCGGAACAGGAGAATGTGCAGGTGTGGATGCACTAACGGCAGAAACCGGGACTTGCGACAAAGTCAGCGCCAAACCCGGTGCGCTGCCTGACACCGCAGAAACCGCAGAAGCAGGCAACGCCTCCAGCAGCCTGATCTTGTCAGGGTGCAATGCCGTTTGTGCCGGTCCGACATCCGCATCCTCGGTCAGCAGGCTACCCCAACGCATCCAGCCGAACAGCGCCAGATTGGCCAGCAACAACAATCCCACGATCCACTTCGTCATTCCTTGTTCTCTCCAATGATCTGCAATCCCTTCAATACCAAATTGTCCACCCGTTCCGATGGCAGGTCGAGATGTGGCTGAACCACGTCTGCCGCGCCGCCGCCGATCAGGCAGCGCACCGAGCCATACCGCGCCTGCAACAAATCGAACTGATGCCGGATCGCCCCCACAGTGGCGCGCAGCATCCCGCTATGGATGGCATCGGCGGTATTCAGCGGAAAATCCTGCAACACGCCCTTCTCTGCCATGAGCTGCGCGGTATTCGTTGCCAGACTTTGCTGCATCAGCCCCGCACCGGGCAGGATCAATCCGCCCAGAAATTCGCCCCGATCAGAGAGCGCATCGACTGTCGTCGCCGTTCCGCAATTCACGACCAGGCACGCACCGTGCGCGATGTTCCAGGCCGCGATCAGCGCCGCCCAGCGGTCGCTGCCCAGGCGCTCTGTTTGCTGATAACCGTTGCGCACGCCGCATTGCTCGGCACGCACCGACAAAAACTCCAGCGGGCATTTCCATCCGGCACAGACGGAGCGCAAGCACTGCGCCATGGCCTCGCCCGCCACATTTGAGGCCAGGATACGCGACGGCGGCGGCACACTTGCAAACGCCAGCTGCAGGGACACCCACTCGGTGTTGCCCGCCACGCCCTGTTGCACCCATTCCCCGTCTTGCACCAGCGCCCACTTGCAGCGGCTGTTTCCAATATCCAGCAACAACATTCATGCCCCCCTCAGGCTGACTTCGCCCGCGTGGAATATTTTTTCGCCCTGTTCTGTCGCCAGGCGCAGGGCGCCTTCATCCGTCACGCCCATTGCCGTGCCGACGACCAGCAAGCCATCGGGCAGTGACAGCTTCACCGGTCGCATTTGAAATACATGGTGGCTCTCCCACTCCGCACGCAAGGGCGCAAAGCCGTGTTCGGCAAATTCGCTCAGCACTTTCGCCAGATTTTTTAATAGTACCGCAAGCACAAGGTTGCGTTCCGGCACCGGCATCTCCAGCGAGGCAAGATCGCTCACCGCCTGGTCGATACGTCCGCGCAGCGTCTCCGGCACGGCCAAGTTGAGGCCGATACCGATTACCACCGAGCTGGGTCCAAGCATGTCGCCTTGCGCTTCCAGCAATATCCCGGCGAGCTTGCCATCGTTCAACAGCACATCATTCGGCCACTTCAGCCCGACGCCGGGCACACCGAGCCCGGTCAGCGCGCGCATCATGGCAACGCCAACCGCAAGACTCAAACCGGACAACGCAGCCAGCCCGCTCTCGAAACGCCACAACAGGGAAAAAGTGAGCGCATCGCCCAAGCCGGAAAACCATGTCCTGCCCAGGCGCCCGCGCCCAGCACTTTGCCACTCCACTGCCAGCACACTTCCGCCGGGCGCGCCTTGAAAAGCGCGTTGCAGCAGCAATGCATTGCTGGAAGTAGCGTATTCGAGTATTTCAATATGCAGGGCATCACGCTCAGCCCCGAGCCCGCCACGGATTGTTTCTGCGTCCAGCCATTGCAAAGGCCGCGCCAGGCGGTAGCCGCGACCGCGCACGCTGTACAGCGTCAGCCCGTAATTCTCGACATCCCGCAAAGCATTATTTACAGTGGCGCGCGCTACGCCAAATTGCCGGGCCAGCACTTCGCCGGAATGGAACTCGCCGTCCGCCAGTATGCGCAGCAATGAAAAGGTCAGTTGCCTGGGCGCATCGGTTGCACTCATTGCGGCATGTCACAGCCGGAGGCTGGCAAATCATAGCCGAGAAACTCGAGTATCTCCTCGCGGCGCTTCAGGGCGTCCTGATAGCCCAGGTCGATCAAAGCCTGGCAATAGTATTTATCGAACAGCAGATAGCTCACCAGATTGGCGCCGCTGCGTCGCATCACACCGGCCGAGCGCAGCAGCAGGCGTATGGCCCACGGCAGGCGCTGGATATGCCGTTCGGCGACTTTTTCCAGCGGCTGGCTGGGCGTGATGACCAGCACATCGACATGACGCATGTTGGTGGCCTGCCGCAATTCTTCGGGAATCAGACTGACCGTCTTGTTGATGCGCTCCAGGCGCTCCAGATCGACTTCCAGTCCATCCAGAAAAATACTGTCCAGGGCGTGCCCTGCGATCTGCGCCAGCGTGGGATAAGTGTCCATCCGGTGGCGCCGCCCTTCTTCATCGTCGGCATGCCATGCTCCCATCAGCAGCACCTTGTCGGCCCCCAGATGCAGTGCCGAGCTGATCGGCGCGATCTGGCGCACGGAACCGTCGCCGAAGTATTCGCGGTGGATACGCACAGCCGGAAATATAAAAGGGATGGCGGATGAAGCCAGCAGATGTTCGATGCCGATCTTGGCTTCCACGCCCAGACGACGCGCACGTTTCCAGGGCTGTATTCCCGGAATACCCTGATAGAACGTGACCGAATGGCCCGAACCGTAGCCCGAGGCCGTGATGCTCAAGGCATGCAGCGCACCCGCGTCGATGTTCTCCTGTATCTTGTCGCAGGGCAGCGCCTGTTCCAGGAATTTTGCCAGCGGAGCGTTGTCCAGCAACGAGATATGGTGCATGCGATTGATGCCGATCAAACTCAGCACCAGACCGGCCACCCAGCGGCTGCTGTTCTTCAGAACCCCGAGTGCGTCCGAACGGTAGATATCGCTCACGTGGGCATTGGTCCAGATACCAAGCAGGTATTTCACACCCTTGCGAAAGTGTTGCGCGTTCACCGCCAGTGTCACTGCATTCAGTGCGCCTGCCGACGTGCCACAGATAACTTGGAACGGGTTGCGTGCACGGCGCGGCATGAACTCCGCAATGGCCTTCAACACGCCGACCTGATAGGCGGCACGTGCCCCGCCGCCGGTCAGGATGAGTCCGATCTTTTGCGGAGTCTGGCTCATTATCGCCTCAACGACTAAGCCTCATCCTGCTCCGCATGGACCGCCTCTAGTGCATCCCTCAGTGTTTCCTCGGGTAACGCGTTCAGCGTTTCCGACAGCATCTCTGCCGCTTCCACCGCGTTGGGTTGCAGCAACGCGGCATCCGCATTCGCCACCAACACGGCCGCCGCGCCCACCACCTTGAGCAGACGGGCACGCTCATTCATCAGCATCTCGATTTCCTGGCTGAGCAGTTCTACTTCATGCTTGTTCATTGCTTCCCCTTAATGTTTTTTTACACCGGCAACCGCCAGTGCGCTCATGTTCACGAGACGGCGTACTGTCGCAGTCGTTGTCAGGATATGTACCGATTTGTTCGCCCCCAGCAGGATCGAACCGATGGTGATGCCTTCGCCCCCAGTTATCTTCAGCAGGTTGTACGCGATGTTCGCCGCATCCAGATTCGGCATGATGAGCAGGTTAGCCTCGCCCTTCAGGCGCGACGCCGGAAATGCCTGCAGACGCAGCGTTTCCGACAGCGCCGCATCGCCGTGCATCTCGCCTTCCACCTCCAGTTCCGGTGCGAGCTGCTCCAGCAATTCGCGCGCACGGCTCATTTTCTGCGCCGAGGCATCCTTGTGGCTGCCAAAGTTGGAATGCGACAACAGCGCCACCTTGGGAGTCAGGCCGAAACGTCGCACTTCTTCCGCCGCCAGCAGCGTCATTGCGGCAACCTGCTCGGCCGTCGGGTCGAGATTCACGTGCGTGTCGCAAATGAACACGGTATGCCTGGGCAACATCAGGATGTTCATCGCCGCATACACATGTGCGCCCGGATGCTGGCCGATCACCTCGTTGATATACCGCAGATGGCTCAGCGGCTGCGACACGGTACCGCACAGCATGGCGTCGGCCGCGTCCATGCGCACCAGCATTGCCGCGATCAGCGTGTTGCGGCGGCGCATCTCGCGCTTGGCCGTCTCCGGCGTCACGCCCTGGCGTTGCATGACACGATGGTATTCGGCGCAGTATTCCCGGTAGCGGCTGTCGAACTCGGGGTTCACCAGTTCGAAATGTTCGCCTGCGCGTATGCGCAAACCCAGCTTGGCAATGCGCTGTTCGATCACCGCGGGACGGCCGACCAGGATAGGATGGGCAAGACCTTCGTCCACCACGATCTGCACAGCGTGCAACACGCGCTCGTCCTCTCCCTCCGCATAAACCAGGCGTTTCGGATACTTTTTGGCAAGGTTGAACACCGGCTTCATCAGCATGTTCGAGTGATACAGGAACTGCGACAACTGCTCGCGATACGCTTCCATATCGGCGATGGGGCGTTCCGCCACGCCGCTGTCCATCGCCGCCTGGGCGACCGCGGGCGCGATGCGCGTGATCAGGCGGGGATCGAACGGCTTGGGGATCAGGTGTTCGGCACCGAAGGAGAGGTTCTCCTCGCCATATACCGCTGCCACTTCATCCGACTGTTCGGCCTCGGCCAGTTCGGCAATGGCGTATACCGCCGCCCTTTTCATCGCTTCGTTGATGGTGGTCGCACCGACGTCCAGCGCACCGCGGAAGATGTAGGGGAAGCACAGCGCGTTGTTCACCTGGTTCGGATAGTCGGAACGACCGGTCGCCATGATGGCGTCGGATCGCGCCTCTTTGACCAGTTCCGGCAAAATCTCGGGCGTAGGATTGGCCAAGGCAAAGATCAACGGCTTGGCTGCCATCAGCTTGACCATCTCCGGCTTCAGCACCCCGCCGGCGGACAAACCCAGAAACGCATCCGCCCCGGCGATGACTTCGCCCAGCGTGCGCGCCGAAGTCTCCACCGCATAACGCGCCTTGTTGTCGTCCATTTCCTCGGTGCGGCCCCTGTACACCACGCCCTTGATGTCGGTGACGATGATGTTCTCCATCCTCACGCCGAGATCCACCAGCATGTCCAGGCAAGCCAAAGCGGCCGCACCGGCGCCGCTCACTACCAGCTTGATCTTTGCGATGTCTTTACCCACCACCTTAAGTCCGTTCAGCAGCGCCGCACCGACGATGATGGAGGTGCCGTGCTGGTCGTCATGGAACACGGGGATGCGCATGCGTTCGCGCAGCTTGCGCTCGATGTAGAAACACTCGGGCGCCTTGATGTCTTCCAGGTTGATGCCGCCGAAAGTGGGCTCCAGCGCCGCAATGATGTCCACCAGTTTGTCCGGATCGTGCTCATTGATCTCCAGATCGAACACGTCGATACCGGCGAATTTCTTGAACAGCACGCCCTTGCCTTCCATCACCGGCTTGGCTGCCAGCGGGCCGATGTTGCCCAGACCCAGTACCGCCGTACCGTTGGTGATGACCGCCACCAGATTGCCGCGGGCAGTCATATTGCGGACTTCGGCCGGATTTTCCACAATGAGTTCGCAGGCCGCCGCTACGCCGGGCGAGTACGCCAGCGAAAGATCGCGCTGGGTGATCATCGGCTTGGTGGAATTGACCGAAATCTTTCCGGCTGGAGACTGACGGTGATATTGCAGCGCGGCTTCGCGCAGTTGTTTGTCCATGATTTTTTTAAATACCTGAATGAATCTCTCTCTGATTATAGCGCAGCGGACTATGGCGCTGCATGCGGGATAACCAAGCGGTGCAGACATGCCAAACCGGATGCGGCCGGATTTGTTAGAATGCCGCCCCCTCTGGTTACCGAATTTGATTAATGAGTCCAATCACGCTTGCTGGTGGTGAACACGCTGTGCTGCTGATCCACGGACTGCAAAGCAGCCCGGCCGAACTCCTGCCGCTGGCCAAGCGCCTGCAGCAGGCCGGTTACACGGTACATCTGCCGCACATTGCGGGTTACGGCTTCGAGCACGGCGATACGCCGCGCTCGGTCACCCATTGGCAGGACTGGCACGCGAAGGCATTGGACGAGTTCCGGACTTTGAAACGGCAATATAAAACCGTGGCGCTGGGCGGACTGTGCATAGGTGCAACCTTGTCGCTCAGTATCGCCGCAGAACTGGGTGACGAGGTTGCGGCGTTGACGCTGCTGTCTACCACGCTGTGGTACGACGGCTGGTCCATGCCTTGGTACCGGTGCTTTCGATATCTCGGCTACATCTGGCCGATCCGCTACTGGTATACCTATAAAGAGCGCGAACCCTTCGGCCTCAAGAACGAACAATTGCGCCGCTGGGTCGCGCGCGAAATGGCGCACAAGGATGCTTCCATGGTCGGTGCCAGCCGGTTGAACCTGCCCGCCATCCAGGAAGCGGAGCGCTTGATCGCCGCCGTCAAGAAGACCATGTCGCGCATCACCGCCCCCGCTATCGTCATTCACGCCGTGGAAGACGAAGTCGCCTCGCCGCGCAGCGCTTACTATATCGCCCAGCATATCGGCTCCGGGACGGTGGAAAGCGTAATGCTGCACAACAGCTACCACATGGTCACCGTGGACAACGACCGGGAGCAGGTTGCCTCGGATACCATCCGTTTCTTCGGCAACGTACTTGCCCAACATACCCCCAGCTAATGTTCATCTTCTGCTATAATCAGAACTGAATTCTTACTGGAAACAAGCAACTATGAGCTCCCTGCAAACCATACAAAACATGATGGTCAAGCAATTCGACCTCAAACCGGAAGACCTTACGCCCGAGGCGACTTTGGAAAGCCTGGGACTGGATTCGCTGTCGGTGATCGAGTTCACGTTCAATCTTGAGGACGAGCTGAAGATCACCATGCCCGAGGAGCGCGTCGAGCTCAAGACGCTGCAGGACGTGGTCAGTCTGGTGGACAAGCTCGTCGCCGAGCAAAAAGGCGCGGCGTAGCAGGCACCATGGACCGGCGTGTCGTCATCACCGGACTGGGCATCATCTCCCCGGTCGGCAAGAATCCGGCCGAATTCTTCAGCAACCTGATGGCAGGCCGTTCCGGCATCAAGCGCCTGCAGGCAGACTTCATCGAACAACTGTCCATCCGCATCGGTGCGCCGGTTGATGGATTCGACCCCACCGCCCACTTCAGCAAGATCCAGCTCAGCGGCATCGAACGTTTCAGCCAGTTCGCACTGGTTGCCGCAGAGCAAGCCGTGCAGGATGCGCAACTCGAACTCGGTGCAGCAGAACAACCGCGCGCCGGTGTCTGCATGGGTTCCTGCCTGGGCGGCGCCGGCACGCTGGAAGACGGCTACATAGAGACGCTCCTGCGCAACCCGCCGCGCGTCAAACCGTTAAGTGTCCTGCTCAGCATGAACAATGCCGCAGCCTCGCACGTTTCCATCAAGTACCACCTGCAAGGCGCGAACATGACTTACGCCACCGCCTGTTCCTCCTCGGCCATCGCTGTCGGCGAAGCCTATCGCCAGATCAAGCACGGCTATGCCGATGTGATGCTGGCCGGCGGCTCGGAGGCGATGCTTACATTGGGCGCGATGAAAGCGTGGGAAGCATTGCGCACCCTGGCGCAGGAAGACCCGAACGATGCGGGAGCATCCTGCAAACCGTTCTCCAAAAACCGCAATGGCCTGGTGCTCGGCGAAGGTGCCGGCATGCTGGTGCTGGAGGACGCGGAGCGCGCGACAGCGCGCGGCGCAAGAATATATGCCGAACTGGTCGGCTACGATTGCTCGTCCGATTCCAGCCACATCACCAAGCCGGATGCCACCGGACAGACGCGCACCATGCTCAATGCCTTGCGCGTCGCGCAGTTGCAGCCGCAGGATATCCATTACATCAACGCCCATGGAACCGCCACGCTGGCGGGCGACATCGAAGAAACCAAAGCCATCAGGCAAGTGTTCGGAATTCATGCCGCCAAGGTTCCGGTCAGTTCGACCAAATCCATGCACGGCCACCTGATGGGCGCGACCGGCGCGGTTGAATTCATGGCCGCGGTGCTGGCCCTGCACAACCAGGCCATTCCCCCGACCATCAACCTGCACGAACCCGATCCCGAATGCGACCTGGATTACGTACCCAACCAGGGCCGCAGCAATGTCAAACTCGACGCCGTGATGTCGAACTCTTTCGCCTTCGGCGGCAGCAACGCGGTATTGATCGCGAAACGCTTCAACGGCTGATCTCCACAGCCATACCACGCATTTTCAACCGGTACCCTGCGCGGCCCTGGCGCTTGGTTCCCAACCGTAATCGTTATCCCAGCCGGAGCGTGCTCAACGTTCGCCGCCGCACTTCATGCAGCAATTTCACATTTTCATCCAGCGATTCGCCGTAGGATGGGATCATTTCCTTCATCTTGTGTTTCCAACCGGCGCTCTTCATGCGCTGTTTGAAACACCGCTCGATCACCTCGACCATCGCCTGCACCGAAGTGGAGGCGCCGGGCGAGGCGCCCAGCAACGAGGCCAGCGTGCCGTCCTTTGCGGTAACAATCTCGGTGCCGAATTCCAGCTTGCCGCCATTCTTGTCGCACCCCTTGATGATCTGTACGCGCTGCCCGGCCGAAGCGAGCTCCCAATCATCGTCTTTGGCATCCGCATAGAAGCCGCGCAGAATGGCCATGCGCTCCTTGTGCGAACGGAACGCCTCGGTGATGAGATAACGGGTGAGCTCAAAATTGTCGCGGGCCACGGCCAGCATCGGCTTCAGGTTGTTCGTCTTGAGCGACGAGAACAGATCAAGCGCCGAGCCTTCCTTGAGGAATTTGGTGGTGATGCTGGCGAACGGCCCGAACAACAGCGCCGGCTCGCCGTCGATGATGCGCGCATCCAGGTGCGGCACCGACATCGGCGGCGCACCTACGGCGGCCTTGCCATACACCTTGCTGCAGTGGCGCTTCACCACGTCCGGATTCTTGCAGATCAGCCACTGGCCGCTGACCGGGAAACCACCATAGCCGCGCGCTTCGGGGATGCCTGATTTCTGCAGCAACGGCAGCGCGCCACCGCCTGCACCGAGGAAAACGAACCCGGCATCGACCGTCCTGGTCTTGTCCGTGTGATTGTCTTTCACCCGCACATGCCAGCGGCCATCGTCATGCTGCTTCATGCTCATGATGGTGTGGCTCAGCTTCAGTTCGAAAGTCGGATGCCTGGTCAGCGCCTTCACCAGTTTGCGTGTCATCAACCCGAAGTCCACATCGGTGCCGTGCTTGACCCGCGTCGCGGCGACCGCCTGCTTGGCATCGCGATGCTTCATCACCAGTGGCATCCACTTGCGCAGCACCGCATGGTCTTCGCTGTACTCCATCTCTTCGAACAGATGATGCTTGTGCAATGCCATATAGCGTTTGCGCAGGAACGCCACATCTTCCGCCCCCCACACAAAACTCTGGTGGCAGATCGGATTGATGAATTTCCCCGGCTCGGGCAACACGCCCTGCTCGACCAGGTAAGACCAGAACTGCAGCGACATTTCGAATGCCGCATTGATCTCCAGTGCGCGTTTGATCTGCACCGTTCCATCGGCCAATTGTGGCGTGTAGTTCAGTTCGCAGTAACCGGCATGTCCGGTACCGGCATTGTTCAGGCTGTGCGTGCTTTCGTGCGCAACCGTGCTCAAGCGCTCGACCATCATGATCTTCAGCGCAGGATCAAGATGCGACAGCAACGTTCCCAGCGTGGCACTCATCACACCCCCGCCCACCAACACCACATCCACTTTCTTTTGCGACATTTTTATCCGCCCCGATTCAACTTGTTCCCATTTTAACTGCTTAAGCCTGCCAGCATCTTTTCCAGACGCTTTACCGACACGATCACCGGTGTTTTCAGCTCCTGCGCATAGAGCGAGACGCGCAACTCCTGCATCATCCAGCCGAAATCTTCCAGCCGCGCATCAACCTCGCCATGCTGTGCAGATAATCTTCGCTGCCATTGCTGCAGCAAAGGATACATCTGCGCCATGTTCTGCGCATCGCGTGCCGGGTTCGTACGCAGTTTTTCCAGACGCACGTTGATCGCTTTCAGATAGCGCGGCATATGCTGCATGCGTTCATACGGCGTGCGCGCGACCCACTCCTTGCCCAGCAACCAGTCACACTGCTGGCGTATGTCCTGCAACACCTGAGCGTGCGCCTTGAATCCGGGCAGCATTTTTTGCAGGGCATGATGCTCTGCCAGCACTGCCGCAACCAGACGCGCGATTTCCTGTGCCACCAGATTCAGCCGCGCTTTCGCATCTTTGCAGCGCGCGGCGAAATCCTTCTCAGTTTCCGGCCACGGCTCGTTCAGGCAGCAGCGATCGAAAGTTACAGCGAGCACCTGCCGCTGCAAATCCTGTTGTGAGCCGAAAGGCAAAAACTGCATGGCCATCGCTTGCAGACCCGGCAGGTTCTTCTCCAGGTACTTCACCTGCTCTTTCAGCGCCAGCATGAACAAGCGCCGCAAGCCCAGACGCTGCGCGGCTTGTGCTGTATCGCGCGTGTCGAAACTCTGCAAGGTCACCGCGTCGCCCGCGTCCACCAGCGCGTTGAACACGGTGATGGTCTGTCCTGCACGGCTTTCCTCGCGCGTAGCCTTGAAATCCTCGAATTTCCATTCGGTGTAATGCTCCCCGGCGCTCTTCAGCTGCGGAGCCGCATTCTTCGCAACGGCCACCGGTGCCGCGACGGTTTGCTTCGGCGCCCACTCCCCGCGCAACTGCGCAAAGTTGCGCGACATGCCGAGTTGTCGCCCGTGCTCGTCCACCACCCGGAAATTCATCAGAAGGTGCGCAGGCAATTGTTCCAACCGGAACGCATCCAGCGGCACATCCAATTGTTTCTGCTCGCGGATGTAACGTGACAGCGCCTGCAACAGCGGCGTATCCGAAGGCTTTACAGCCGCACTGAACGCCGCCGCGAATTCCGGTACCGGCACGCAATTGCGGCGAATCTTCTGCGGCAGCGACTTCACCAACTGCGCAATCTTTTCCGGCAAAACTCCCGGCACCAGATATTCACAGCGCGCCGCTGACACTTGATTGAGCAAGGCCTGCGGCACGGTCAGCGTGACGCCGTCGTCGTTCTTGCCCGGCGCGAAGTTGTAAGCCAAGGCATAGCTCACGTTGTTCATCATCATCTGCGGCGGGAACTGTTCGGTGGTGATGCCGGCCGCCTCGTGCCGCATCAGGTCGTCCTTCTTCAGGTACAACAGTTTCGGTTGCTCGCGCTCGGCCTCCTTGCGCCAATGCTCGAATGCCGCGCCGTTGTGTATTCCTGCCGGGATACGCTCATCGTAGAACGCGAAGATCAGTTCGTCGTCCACCAGCACATCGGGGCGGCGTGCCTTGTGTTCCAGCGCTTCGATATCGGCGATCAGTTTCTGGTTGTGGGTAAAGAACGGCGCCTGCGTGTTAAACTCGCCTGTCACCAGTGCCTCGCGTATGAAAATTTCGCGTGACTCCGCCACGTTCATCGGCCCGTAATGCACGCGTTTCTTCGGATTGATGATCAGACCGTACAAGGTACTGCGTTCCCATGCCGCCACCTGGGCCGCCTTCTTCTCCCAGTGCGCATCGAAGTAGCTGCGTTTGATCAGGTGCGCGCCGACTTCTTCCAGCCATTCCGGTTCGATGCGCGCCACGCAGCGCGCGAACAGCTTGGTCGTCTCCACGATCTCCGCCGCCACCACCCACTTGGTGCCCTTCTTCGCCAGCACCGAGTTCGACGCGATGAAGAACTTGATCTCGCGCGCGCCGAGGTAATACGGCTCCTTGTCCACCCCCTTGCAGCCGATGTTACCGAGCAGGCCGGTCAACAGCGCCTTGTGTATCTGTTCGTAGGTGGCGGGTTGCTCGTTGAAGCGCATGCCCATCTCCGACACCTGTGCATGCAACTGCTGGTGCAGCTCGTGCCATTCGCGCAGGCGCAGCGGCGACAGAAATTTGTCGCGGCACTCGGTCGCCCACAACTTGTTGGTCTTCTTGTGTTTGATCGCGTCCTGGAACCACGCCCACAACTTGATGTAGGCGAGGAAATCCGAGCGCTCGTCGTTGAAGCGCTGATGCGCCGCATCGGCTGCCTCGCGCCGTTCCGCCGGGCGGTCGCGCGGGTCTTGCAGGGCCAGCGCGCTGGCGATGATGAGGATCTCGTTGAGACATTGGTATTGCCGCCCCGCGAGCAACAGCCGCGCTACCTTGGGGTCAAGCGGCAGCTTGGCCAGTTCGTGGCCGAGCGGTGTGAGCTGGCGAGCACCCTCACCCCTAGCCCCTCTTCCCGAGGGCGAGGGGAACTGGCTCCCTCCCCCTTCCCTCACCCCATGCCCTCTCCCAGGGGGAGAGGGGTTATTCACGGGTTGGGGTGAGGGCACGCCCTCCGCTATCGCCCCCAACTCAGTGAGCAATTGATAACCATCCGCAATGGCGCGCGAACCCGGCGGCTCGATGAACGGGAATTCTTCCACCTCTCCCAGCCCCAATGCGCTCATGCGCAAAATCACGGTAGCCAGCGATACACGAAATATCTCGGCATCGGTAAACTCGGGGCGTTGCAGAAAATCCGCTTCTTCATACAAACGGATGCACACGCCGCTCATCACCCGGCCACAACGACCGGCGCGCTGGTTGGCGGCGGCGCGCGAGATATTCTCGATGCGCAACTGCTCCACCTTCTGTCGCACGCTGTAGCGGTTGACGCGCGCCAGACCACTGTCGATCACGTAGCCGATGTTGGGCACGGTAAGCGACGTCTCCGCAACATTGGTCGCCAGCACCACGCGGCGCACACCGGAAGCGGGTTTGAACACGCGATCCTGCTCGGCGATGGACAGGCGCGAGAACAGCGGCAGGATTTCGATACCCTTGTGCTGATGCTTGCGCAGGGCCTCTGCGGTATCGCGTATCTCGCGTTCGCCGGGCAGGAATACCAGCACATCGCCTTTTAAGCCGCCGATACTTAATTCATCCAGCGCACTGCATATCGCCTGCGGAACATCCTGCGTATCGCCTTCTTCGTTTTGTTGCGGCGGGCGGTAGCGTATCTCGACAGGGTAGGTACGACCGGTAACTTGGATGATGGGAGCCGGCTGCATGCTTGGAGATTGAGCTTCGCTGACTGAGCGCTCCCTCACCCCAACCCCTCTCCCGGGGGGAGAGGGGTTTAATTCAGAGAGCCGCTCAGACTCCCTCTCCCCCCGGGAGAGGGGTGGGATGAGGGAACCCACCGCATTCAACCAATCAAACAGCGATTGCAGCACCCCCTCCGTATTCGTCAGCACCTCGTTGTTCCAAAACCGCAGCACGGTGATCCCCTGCTCCTGCAACCATGCACTGCGTTTTTCATCATGCTTGTTTTGCGCATCCTCTGTGTGTTGTCCACCATCCAGCTCAATGGCGAGTTTCACTTCATGACAATAGAAATCGAGGATGTATGAACCCAGCGGGTGCTGGCGGCGAAACTTGCAATCTAGCAGTTGCCTGTCTCTCAGTAGCGCCCAAAGCAACTGCTCTGCGTCTGTTGAGTTCTTGCGTAATTCGCGTGCGTGGGTAAGCAGGATTTCCGGGATTATTGGGTAATTCTCCCTCACCCCAGCCCTCTCCCAGAGGGCGAGGGAGCCAGAGTTGCGGAGCGGGGTTAGCCCCTCGCCCTCTGGGAGAGGGGTTGGGGTGAGGGAACTCGCAGCAAAATGCTTCGCAAATCTCTCCGCATCCAGCGTCGCCGAGGTGATGATCAGCTTGAGATCGGGGCGGCGCGGGAGCAGTTGCCGCAGATAGCCCAGCAGAAAATCGATGTTCAGCGAGCGTTCATGCGCCTCGTCGATGATGATGGTGTCGTATTGCCTGAGCTGCGGGTCGTGGTGTATCTCCGCCAGCAGGATGCCGTCGGTCATCAGTTTGATGCAGGTATCGGGCGACACCTTGTCGTTGAAGCGCACCTTGTAGCCGACCAGTCCACCGAGTTCAGACTTCAACTCATGCGCAATACGCGCACCCACCGAACGTGCCGCCACCCTGCGCGGCTGGGTATGCCCGATGACACCCAGCACACCGCGTCCGAGACTCAAGCAAATCTTGGGTAGTTGCGTGGTCTTGCCCGAACCCGTCTCGCCGCACACGATGATGACCTGATGCTTTTCGATCGCCTGCACCAACTCCTCGCGCCGCGCCACGACAGGCAGGTCGGCGGGGTATTCGATGGCGGAGAGTTGCTGTATACGCGCCAGGCGGCGCTGGGCAAGGGGTGACAAGACGGCATTCATGGAAACGTGATTTTACCTGCTACGGATGCTGCCCGCACAAAATAGAGCCGGGGTTTTATATTTGGAATGAGGCCTATTGCGTCTTCGTCAACCGGAACGTCACTTTCCCTTCCTTGTTCTCGCTCAACTCCAGCAGGTAGCCCGATTGCGCCGCCCAGCGCGCAACCTGATACAGGCCGATCCCCATGCCGCTTTCCGACGGGACGATCGTATTCAGTACTTGCTGGGCAATGTTGCCGGGAATGGCGCTACCGCTATCGCTGATGCAGAGACTGAACGGCTCGGTTTCCAGGGAAACATCGACGGTGATCGCGGAATTGCTCTGGGATTTTTTGCAGGCGTTGTCGATCAGGTTGTCGGAGACGCAATCAAACAGCGGGGCCGGTATCGGCCGGTCATCCAGGCGCTTCGGCGCATTCCAGGCAATGCCGCGATGCTGGTGCCGCTGCCGCAATCCTTCCCACCAGGCCGCCAGCGGCATTTCAACCTCCTCCTCCTGAGCCTGCGGATTCTTGAGTTTGGTCAGGATAAGTTCGATGCGCTGGGTCAGCACAGGCAACTGGCGTTGCAGAATGGGTTGCGCCTTTTCCGGCTGATGCTGGGCCACCGAAGTCAGTGCGAACAGGGATTGCAGCATGTTCTTGAGATCATGGGTCAGGCGCGCGCCCGTCTCGTAGATAACCTGCTGGCGTGTGATCTCGCGCAAGGACTGCTCGCGTCGCTTGGCCTGGTAGAAGTGCCCCATCAAATGAGTGAGCAAACGGACATGCAGCAGCACGGTGGGTGTAACGGATTGGCGGCTGAACAGGACAAGCTTCAGGTCTTGGTCAACCATTTCTATACGATGCTTGTTGAAAGTTCCCAGCTTTCCTTGCCCGCATTCCGATGTCCACAACAGCCCCGATATCCAGGGCATCTCGGCAAGATATTCGGTTGCGCGAATCAGGAAGGCTTCCGGATTCTGTTCCTGATTTGCCGCCGCCGAAAGCCGCCCCAGCCATTTCTCGAGCGGAGTGCCGATGGTCAACAGATAGCGAGAGAACAGGGCCTGAAAACCGGAAAATCCCAGGCGCGGATTCCACAACCCGCCCAGCGCCAACAGTACGATGGCGATAAAGAACAAGGTGCGCAGCAAGGCATTGAGATAGTCGATATGTTCCAGGGTCATGAAGGCGAGACTGCCCAGCACCAGCGAAGCCAGCAGGGTGAACAGCAGCAGGATGTAGATGAAGTCCACCGCCTGTTCGGTTTCCGCCTGATCGCGCTCGGCGGGTATGAGCGCCATGCCGACCAGCAGCAGCGGCAAACCCACGTCCATCAGGCCGCTCATCACCTCATCCATGCCGGGCAGGCTAAACAAGTGCGGCGCAACATACAAGATCAGTATGGACAGCAGGTAAGCCATCACCAGCAGGTAATACAGACGCTGCCAGCGCGCATGAAAGGAAAACACGCGACCGCCGACCAACGCGAACAGCACGCTGACCCAGAACGCCAGCACCCACCAGTTGAACAGGAAAATCGTGACCAGACTGATGGCGATGATGAACGCCGCAGCGCTGGTGCGCAGCTTTCTTTCCCCGTGCCACAACGGTTGCCACAACAGAAACGACCCCAGATGCATCAGCAACAGCGGGTGCATCCACAAACTACCGGGTCCCAGCCAAAGCGCCAAGTGCAACGCCACCAGCATGGCATACGAGATCCAGCGGCTGGAACGCATCAGTTTTTTTAGGGAAAATGTCCGCATCTCGTCAATTTCGTCTGAAATTCATCATCTTGAGAGTAAATGCTTCAAGTTTAACCCAGATAATCCGCCAGTCCTACGGGCACGCATTCCCGGCATGCGGTCCGCCGGGAATCGGCTGAACCTCGACAGGGCGGCACCCGGGCGGAAGCTCTCGATCCGCCGGATTTTGCCCCGGATGGAAACAACAACAAGATTTGCCTGCACCTCATTGTATGGCATGGCTATTGCTAAATTCTCCGAGCACGGCTACATTTAGCAAACAACGACCCCTTTGGAGAAACATAACAATGAAACGCAACCAATCCGGCTTCACCTTAATTGAAATCGCCATCGTACTGGTGATCATCGGCCTCCTGCTCGGCGGCGTGCTCAAGGGTCAGGAGCTCATCAATAGTGCCAAGGTGAAAAATCTGGCGACGGACTTCAGGAATGTTCCAGTATACATTTATGGTTATCAGGACAAGTTCAGGGCGCTGCCAGGCGATGATATCCAAGCGGTAAGCCATGTTGGGGCTGCAGCCGGACATAACGGCAATGGAGATGGGCTAATTGGTGGGGCATGGGATTCAATCACATTAACTGATGAGAGCCAATATTTCTGGGAGCATATCAGGCTTGCTGGATTAGCAGCAGGGCCAACGAGCGGAGGAGATCTTCTACCTACAAACTCGGTTGGTGGCGTAATCGGCATCACTAGCTCGGCCAATTTCACTGATCCATCAGCAGGAACAGCAGCGAACCCTAAGATAAACGGTAGTTATATCATTTGTTCTTCTGGCATTTTGGGCAAGTATGCAAAGCAGTTGGATCTTCAGATGGATGACAGCAATCCAATTGGAGGTTCGATAAGGGAATTCTCTAGCAGCAATAGTCGTCCTTCGACACTTACGGTACCTACATTGACGAACGGTATGATTGATGACAATCAAACTTACACCGTCTGCATGGGCGTTTGATAAAACTCCGGCGTGACAATCAAAGCCCGCTTCGGCGGGCTTTTTTCTTGCCGTCACTTTGTGCATGGCCTAGTGCCGGAAATTTCAGAATGTAGTGCGGGCACGCCTTTGTCCCCGCAAAGGGGAGGCCGACGGGTTCCCAACGGCTACGCCTTTACCCGTGCGCTCTGCCCACGCGGATGCCGAACCGTGTGGGCAGACGATAAAGTTGTCTGCCCACCCTGCGATTTTTTCGATAACAAATTTACCTTGGCTCTCAACCCTGGCGCAGCCGCTTCTCCGCCGCTTCCAGCGTCACCGACTGCCCGAGCATCACCAGCACATCGCCCGCACGCAGCACCATGTCGCCGGCCGGCTGGCTGCCTTCCACGTTGTGGCGGCGCACGGCATTCACTTCGACGTTGAGTTCGGCCAGTTTCAGCGCCTGCAAAGGCTTGCCGACCGCGGCATCGCCTTCGTTGAGCATGATGTTCTGGAAGCGCTGCTGCAGACTTTCAGTGGTTTCTCCCACCGAATCCGGTGCCGGCGCGTTGCGGAAGTAGCCGCTGAACATGCTGTAGCGCTTGGCGCGCGTCTCCTGGATGTGGCGGATCACGCGACTGAGCGGCACGCCGGAGAGCAGCAGCGCCTGCGAGGCAAGCATGACGCTGCCTTCGGTGACTTCGGCCACCACTTCGGCCGCACCCGCCTGTTTGAGTGCGCCGATGTGAGTGTCGTCGGCAGTGCGCACCACCACCGGCAGATCGGGGCGCGCTCTCTTCGTGTGATGCAATATCTTGAGTGCGGAAGGTTTGTCGTCGTAGGTGATAACCAATGCCTTGGCGCGCATCAAACCGGCTGCCTGCAGTACTTCAAATTTGCCCGCATCGCCGTACACGACTTTTTCTCCAGCCGCCACGGCTTCGCGCACATTGCGCGAATCGAGATCGAGCGCGATGAAGCTGATCCCTTCTTCGGTCAGAAATTTGCCCAATGTATGTCCGCTACGCCCGTAGCCGCAAATGATGATGTGCTGTTTGCTTAACATGCTGCTCACGGCGATCTGGTGCATCTGCATGGCGCGGTTCATCCATTCTTCCGGCGACAGGCGGCGCACGATGGCTTCGGCATGCTGGATCAGGAACGGTGCGATGAGCATGGAGATCAGCATGGCAGCCAGCACGTTTTGTGTCACATCCGCGGGCAGCAGTTGCACTTCGCCCGTCAGCGTCAACAACACAAAACCGAACTCGCCCGCCTGGGCCAGGCCGATACCGGTGCGCAGCGCCGCGCCCCACTCGCCCGCGAAAGCACGTACCAGCAAGGCCACCACGGCGGCCTTGAAGGGGATCAGGATGAGCAGCAGCAACAGTATCCATCCCCAGCCGGCGATCACCGCGCCCAGGTCCAGCATCATGCCGATGGTGACGAAGAACAGTCCGAGCAAGACATCGCGGAACGGCTTGATGTCTTCTTCCACCTGGTAGCGGTATTCGGTCTCGGAGATCAGCATACCCGCCACGAACGCGCCCAGCGCCAGCGACAGCCCGCTCAGCTCGGTGAGCCAGGCCATGCCGAGCGTGAACAACAGCACGTTGAGCATGAACAGCTCGGAGGATTTTTGCCCGGCCACCAGATGGAACCACGGACGCAGCAAGCGTTGCCCGAAGGTCAGCAATGCCGTCAGCAGGACAACGGCCTTGAGCATGGCAAGCGCAATGGTACTTCCGAGATGAGTGCCGCTTTCCGCCAGCGCGGGGATGATGATGATGAGCGGCACAACGGCCAGATCCTGAAACAGCAGCACGCCCATGATTTTCTGCCCGTGCGGCGTGTTCAGTTCGGCGCGCTCGACCAGCATCTTGCTGACGATGGCGGTGGAAGACATGGCCAGGATGCCGCCCAGTGCCAGGCCGGCGCGCCAGTCGATCTCGAAAAACAGCGACGAAAGCATCACCAGCAGCATGGTTGCCGCAACCTGCGCCGTACCCAGGCCGAACACCAGGCGTTGCATGGCACGCAAACGCGCCAGGCTGAACTCCAAGCCTATGCTGAACATCAGGAACACCACGCCGAACTCGGCCAGATGTCGCGTCTCGGGCGCGTCGGGTATCCAGCCCAGGGCATGCGGCCCGATCAGAATACCGACCAGCAGATAACCGAGCATCGCGGGCAGCTTCAAAATGCGGCACAACACCACCACGCCGACAGCGACGGCCAGCAAGATGAGGATGAGATGGAGCGAACTGTTCATGATCCGATGATGCCACATTTTCAAAAAAACGCCGCCTCCAAACGGCACTGTTATAATCCTGCGCATGAACAAACCATTCTCCGCCGCACCGCATGCGCTCGACCTTGCGCGTCAAGTTTTAATCATCGAAGCCGACGCTGTGCGGGCGCTCACGCAGCGTATCGACAACAACTTTTTGAAGGCGCTGAATCTCATCCTCGCGTGCAAGGGAAGAGTCATCATCAGCGGCATGGGAAAGTCCGGCCACATCGCGCGCAAGATCGCGGCAACCATGTCCAGCACCGGCACGCCCGCTTATTTCGTGCACCCGGGCGAAGCCAGCCACGGCGATCTCGGCATGGTGACGGCACAGGATGTGTTCATCGCGATTTCCTATTCCGGCGAAAGCGATGAGCTGCTCACCATCGTTCCCGCCGTCAAGCGCCAGGGGGCGCACCTCATCAGCCTGACCGGCAATCCCCAATCCAGCCTGGCGCTGGCGGCGGATGCGCATCTCGACGGTTCCGTGGCACAGGAGGCCTGCCCCATGGGCCTCGCTCCCACGGCCAGCACCACGGCCGCACTCGCGCTGGGCGATGCGCTGGCCGTAGCCTTGCTCGATGCCAAAGGTTTCGGCGAAGAAGATTTCGCGCGTTCACATCCCGGCGGCAGCCTGGGGCGCCGCCTGCTTACCCATGTGAGCGACGTCATGCATACCAACGCCAGTATCCCGTCCGTTCCGAACAATGCGACGCTGGCCGATGCGGTGCTGGAGATTTCGCGCAAAGGGCTGGGCATGACCGCCATCGTGGACGACACAAAACATCTGCTCGGCATCTATACCGATGGCGACCTGCGCCGCACGCTGGAAAAGAAAGTGGACTTCAGCACCACGCCGGTCAACACCGTCATGTCGAAAAACCCGCGCTGCATTGGCCCCGACGCGCTGGCGGTCGACGCAGTGCAGATGATGGAGAAATACAACATCAGCCAGTTGCCGGTCGTGGACGACCACAAGAGACTGGTCGGTGCACTGAACATGCACGACCTGCTGAAAGCCAAGGTCATATGACGCTCGCCGAAAGAATCAAACCACTGCGCTTGGTCGCCTTCGATGTGGACGGCGTGCTGACCGACGGCGGGCTGTACCTTTCGGATTCCGGTGAAGAGTTCAAACGCTTCAATTCGCTCGACGGGCATGGCTTGAAAATGCTCAAGGCATCCGGGGTGGAACTGGCCATCATCACCGGCCGCACATCGCGTTGCGTGGAGCAGCGCGCAAAGAATCTCGGGATTGCGCGTTTGTATCAGGGCGTGGAAGACAAGCTCGCGGTAATGCAATCGCTGCTGGCGGAATTGAAACTGGCGCCGGAAGCCGCCGCCTTCATGGGCGACGACGTGGTCGATTTGCCGGTGATGCGCCGGGTCGGATTGGCCCTGAGCGTACCCGCAGCGCCGCAAGTGGTGCGCGACCATGCACATTACGTCAGCCTGCGCGAAGCAGGGCATGGCGCGGTGCGGGAAGTGTGCGAAATGATCCTTGGCGCGCAAGGCACATTAGACGCGCAACTCGCGCCCTACCTGAAGTGATGTTCGCTACCCGCGTCTTCGAAAAAGCCCGCTCATGGCTGCCCTTGCTGCCTTTGCTGCTGATGCTGGCGGCAACCTATTGGCTCAATTTGCAGGTGCAGCCGTTGCCGCAAGCGGAGAGCCAGCAGCGCCACGATGTCGACTACTATGTCGACAACTTCACTGCAACCTCGCTGAACATCCTGGGCCAGCCCCGCTTCATCCTGAAAGCAGAAAAACTGTGGCATTACCCGGACGACGACACCACACACTTGCAGATGCCGCACCTCACGAGTCTATCCCCCGGTCGTCCGCCGACGCTCACCACGTCTCTAACCGGGATGCTTACCAGCAAAGGCGACGAAGTGTACCTCTACGATGAGGTGCACATCGTGCGCCCTGCCACGGCCGACTCCCTCGAACAGGACTTCACCACCGATTACCTGCATGCCATCCCCGACCGCGACTTTGCCGAGACCGACCGGGCTGTGGTGATGAGCGACAAGTACAACGTCATCAATGCTGTCGGCATGCAACTCGATAACAAAGCGGGCACGGTCAAGCTGCTGTCGCACGTCAGAGCCACCCATGAGCCAATCCCGCACTAACGCCGCCGCGCTGTGCGGCCTGCTGCTCCTGATCTGGAGCGGCCTGCTGCACGCCGAAGATGCGGATCGCGACAAACCCATCCATCTGGAGTCGGATCGCGTCGTCGTCGATGACGTCAAGCAAGTCAGCGTGTTCGAGGGCGAAGTCGAACTCACCCAGGGAACGATCCGCATCCGGGCGGAAAAAGTCGTCGTGACGCAGGACAAACTGGGCTTCAAGCATTGCACCGCCACCGGACACCTCGCCAATTTCCGCCAGAAACAGGAAGGCACGGATCAGTACATGGAAGGTTACGGTGAACGAATCGTGTACGATACCCGTGCCGAGGTTGTCGATTTCTACGTGCACGCCCGCGTCAAGCGCGAACTGGACGATGTGCAGGGAGACCACATCGAGTACAGTACCCGTACCGAGGTGTTCAAGGTGTTTGGCGATCCCGCTCATGCCAACGACCCGAACAAGGGCCGCGTGCATGCGGTGATCCAGCCAAAAGCCGAAGAGAGCCCCGACAAACCCGCGCCCAAGAATGCGCCGCTCACCATCGAATCCAGCCCGACATTGACCAACGAAAAACCATGAGTGAACTCAGAACCGTCTCGCTGAACAAGCGCTATCGCGCCCGCACTGTAGTGCATGATGTATCGCTGTCCGTAAAAAGCGGCGAAGTGGTCGGGTTGCTGGGACCAAACGGTGCGGGCAAGACCACCAGCTTCTACATGATCGTCGGCCTGGTCGCTGCGGACGGCGGCGAGATATTCATCGACGACCAGGAAATCACGCACCTCCCCATCCATCGTCGCGCGCGCCTCGGTCTGGCCTATCTGCCGCAGGAAGCCTCCATTTTCCGCCGCCTGACCGTGACCGAAAACATCCGGGCCGTGCTGGAGTTGCAGGGTTATGCCGATGCCGAGATGGACCTGCGGCTGGAAGCGTTGCTGAACGATCTGCACATTACCCATATCCGCGACAATCCGGCCATCAGCCTGTCCGGCGGCGAACGGCGGCGGGTGGAAATCGCCCGTTCGCTGGCAACCGACCCGCGCTTCATCCTGCTCGACGAACCTTTCGCCGGGGTCGATCCCATCGCCGTGATCGACATCCAGAAGATCATCCGTTTCCTCAAGGAACGCGGTATCGGCGTACTCATTACGGACCATAACGTGCGCGAGACGCTGGGTATCTGCGACCGCGCTTACATTATCAACGCCGGTTCGGTAATGGCGGAGGGCAATCCCGACGAAATCATCTATAATGAGGGCGTGAGGAAGGTGTATTTGGGCGAACACTTCAAGCTGTAAAGATCAGGATAAAACCGCCACTCACCGAATAGCCACGATGAAACACTCTCTCCAACTCAGGCAATCCCAACAACTGATGCTCACGCCCCAGTTGCAGCAGGCCATCAAGCTGCTGCAACTTTCGACGCTGGAGATCAATCAGGAGACTGCGCGCCTGCTGGACGAGAATCCCTTCCTTGAGCGCGAGGACGACAGTACCAACCAGACCTATAGCGGCAACAGCAGCTCCGACATCCCCGCCCCTTCCGGCAGTACCGAAACGAGCAGCGCCCCTGCCGAAGCTGAATCACGCAAAGACGACGGCAACGAATGGCCCGAACCTACGTTCTCTTCATCGTCATCCTCGTCCGGCCCTGACGACGAGGACGACGGCTATTCCGAAGTCGCCGCCGAGAAACCCAGCATGCGTGAGCACTTGCTCTGGGAATTGAACATGAGCCAGATGGATCCGCGCGACAAGAAGATCATCGGACTACTCATCGACGCGCTGGACGAAAATGCCTACCTGTCGCAACCGTTGGAAGAAATTTTCGAACTGCTGCCGCCCGAACTGGACATTTCGCTGGACGATCTGGAAACGGCTCTGGTGCAGTTGCAATATCTGGATGCACCCGGTATCGGCGCACGCAACCTGAGCGAATGCCTGGCATTGCAACTGCGTGCCATGCCGGAAGATATACCGGGCCGCGATCTGGCATTGGCCATTGTCAGCGATCATCTGGACTTGCTGGCCGCGCGGGATTTCAGCAAATTGAAAAAGGCCCTGCGCTGCGACGATGACGCCTTGCGCTGCGCACAGGATCTGATCGTGCATCTGCAACCCAAACCCGGTTCGGCCTTCGAGCATCGTGCTGCGGACTATGTGGTGCCGGACGTACTGGTGGAACGCCACGGCGGCATCTGGCGCGCACGTTTGAATCCGGAAGCCATGCCGCGCCTGCGCATCAATCAGGTGTATGCCAACATCCTGCAACAGCGCAACGAGAAGAACGCGCAGGAAATGGCCGGGCAACTGCAGGAAGCGCGCTGGTTCATCAAAAACCTGCAGCAACGTTTCGAAACTATTTTGCGCGTATCGCAGGCCATCGTCGAAAGGCAGCGCCAGTTCTTCGAGCACGGTGACATCGCCATGCGCCCGCTGGTGCTGCGCGAGATCGCCGAACAACTCGAACTGCATGAATCCACCATTTCGCGCGTGACTACACAGAAGTTCATGCTCACCCCGCGCGGCATCTACGAATTCAAATACTTCTTCGGCAGCGGCCTTGCCACCGAAGCGGGCGGTGCGTGCTCATCCACCGCCATCCGTGCACTGATCAAGCAATTGGTCAGCGAGGAAGACGGGAAACACCCGCTCACCGACAGTCGCATGTCAGAAATCCTGGCACAGCAGGGCATTCTAGTCGCCCGCCGTACCGTGGCAAAATACCGCGAGGGGATGAACATCCTTCCGGTAAATCTTCGTAAATCACTCTAACCAAAAGGAGCAGGCCATGAACCTCAACCTCACAGGACGTCACCTCGAAATCACGCCGGCCATCCGCGAACATGTGCTCAGCAAACTGGACAAGGTCAAACGCCATTTCGACAACGTGATCGACATCAACGTGATCCTGTCTGTGGACAAGCTGGTGCAGAAAGCCGAAGCCAACGTCCATGTTTCCGGCAAAGCCATCTTCGCCGAAACCGAGGACAGCAACCTGTATGTGGCCATAGACGCACTGGTCGATTCGCTGGACCGCCAGGTGTTGAAACACAAGGAAAAGTACACCGCGCGTCGCCATGACGAAACCGGCAAGCAAAGCGCAGCAGACTGAAGCGATGCGGGGCAACCAGAAGTGGTTGCCCCGTTTTCTTGTTATGGTGAAATAGTATGAGCCTGATCAGCAAAATTCTAACCCCTGAATGTGTCCTGCTGGACAACGAGTCCACCAGCAAAAAACGCGTATTCGAACGTGTCGGCTTATTGTTCGAAAACACGCTCCATATCGGACGCAGCCAGGTGTTCGACAGCCTGTTCGCTCGCGAAAAACTAGGTTCCACCGGATTGGGGCAAGGAGTAGCCATCCCGCATGGCAGGGTGAAAGGTCTGCGCGAAGCTGCAGCTGCCTTCGTCAAAATGCAGAACCCCATCCCTTTCGACGCACCGGACGGATTGCCGGTGAGTTTCATTTTTGTGTTGCTCGTTCCCGAACGTGCAACCGACCTGCATCTGCAACTGTTGGGCGAATTGGCGCAGATGTTCTGCGACAAATCGTTCCGCGAAAAATTGCAGGCCACCGACGATACTGTCGCGATCCACAAACTCTTCGTCGACTGGCAGGGATAAGGAAATCCATATGGCTCAGGTCAACATCCAGCAACTCTTCGAGGACAAGCAGGAACGCCTGGGCCTGACCTGGGTGGGCGGCGCAAAGGGCGGTGACCGCATGCTTGAGAGCGAGATCGTCAACGCTTCCAACCGCGGCCTGATCGGCCACATGAATGTGATCCATCCGAACTGGGTACAGGTATTCAGCAGCACCGAACTCGATTATCTGCATGCGCTCTCGCCTTCCGATCTGGCCGTTACGCTGACGCAGTTGGAACAAAGCGAGCCTCTATGTCTGATCGTGGCGGGCGAGACCGAGATACCAAAGGGTCTGCTGGACTTCGCCAATCGCACCCATACCCCGTTGTTCCAGTCACCCTTGGGCAGCGTGCAACTGATGTGGATGATTCGCCACTACATCGTCAAGGGGCTGGCCGATTCGACCACGCGCCACGGCGTTTTTCTCGATGCGCTCGGCGTCGGCGTCATGATCACCGGCGACAGCGGCGTGGGCAAGAGCGAGCTGGCGCTGGAACTGATCACGCGCGGTAGCGGACTGGTGGCCGACGACATCACCGAGTTGTATCGCATCTCGCCGGAGACGCTGGAAGGACGCTGCCCGGAATTGTTGCGCGACTTCCTGGAAGTGCGCGGCCTGGGCATGCTCAACATTCGCACCATGTTCGGCGAGACAGCGGTGCGCCGCAAGAAGAGCCTCAAGCTGATCGTGCATCTTTATCGTCCGCCGCACGACGACCTTTCCAAACTGGAGCGCCTGCCGACTTCCGGCTTCGAGGAGATCATGGGCGTCAAAATCAGCAAGGTCGAGCTGCCCGTGATGGCAGGCCGCAACCTCGCCGTGCTGGTGGAAGCCGCGGCTCGCAACTTCGTGCTGCAGCAGCGCGGGATCAACACCATGCAGGAATTCATTTCGCGCCAGGAAATTCTGATGCGGGGGGCGTGACGTGCAGTTATTTTTGATCAGCGGCTTATCCGGTTCCGGCAAGAGCGTCGCGCTCAATGTGCTCGAAGACAGCGGATATTACTGCGTGGACAATCTGCCTGCCGAACTGCTGCATGTGCTGACGAACAACCTGAAACTGGCAGGCGTGCAAAAAGTCGCCGTCAGCGTCGATGTGCGCAGCGGCAACAGCGTCGTGCTGCTGCCGCAATACATCGAGAAACTCAAGCAGCAGGATATCGATGTGCATTTGCTGTTCCTCGACGCAAATAATGAGACGCTGGTCAAACGCTTCTCCGAAACACGCCGTCTGCATCCCCTGAGCGATGGCGTGAAGACGCTGCCGGAAAGCGTCACTCTGGAGCGCGAATTGCTGGCCGAGATTGCCAGCATCGGCCATCACATCGACACCAGCGACCTCAATGCCAACGCCTTGCGCGCTTGGATCAAACAGTTCATCGCGCTGGATCGCGCGCGCCTCACCCTGCTGTTCGAATCGTTCGCGTTCAAGAACGGCTTGCCGCTGGATGCCGATCTGGTTTTCGATGTGCGCTGCCTGCCCAACCCGCATTACGACCCTGTGTTGCGCCCTTACACCGGACGCGACAAGCCGGTGATCGATTTCCTGGATGGCACGCCGCTCGCGCAAAAGATGTATACCGACATCCGCAACTTCATCGAGAACTGGCTGCCCAGCTTCATCGCCGACAACCGCAGCTACCTCACCGTTGCCATCGGCTGTACCGGCGGACAGCATCGCTCGGTCTACTTCGCCGAAAAGCTGGCGCAACATTTCAAATCGCAGCAACAGGTCCTGCTGCGCCATCGCGAACTCACGCAACAAGCCTGACCGTGCTGCAACATATCAAGCCCGGCGACTACCTCACTTTGCTTGTCGGCGGCCTGTGTACCATTTGGATAACGGTTGCTGTCTGGTCCGGCGGACCGGCAGACAAGGCCCTGATCCGCAGCGGCGGCAAAGTATTTCTTGAAGTGCCGCTGTCGCGCGACCAGCAGATCGAAGTGCCCGGCCCGCTCGGGACCAGCATCGTTACCATCGAAAAGCGCAGGGCACGCATCACCTCCGACCCCAGCCCAAGGCAATATTGCGTGCGCCAGGGCTGGCTGCAACAGGCGGGCGAAATCGCCATCTGTTTGCCGAATCAGGTGAGTGTGGAACTGACGGGAGGGGCGAAGAAATATGACAGCCTCAACTACTGACAAACAGGATTCAGGATACGGGAAACAGGAGACAGGGGAGCAGCGGAATCCCCGTATCCCGCATCCTGCATCCCGTATCCTGCTCAACACCACCGCCGAGGACCATCACATCGCCAGGATGGCTGCGGTGGCACTCGGCCTCACGGTGCTGGAGAACGCCATCCCATCGCCCTTGCCCGGCGTCAAACCGGGACTGGCCAACATCGTCACGCTGATCGTGCTGTCGCGTTACGGATGGAAAACGGCAGCATGGGTGTCGCTGCTGCGCGTTCTGGCGGGCAGCCTGCTGTTCGGCAACTTCCTTGCACCCGGATTCTTCCTCAGCCTGTCCGGTGCGATATGCAGCCTCGCCGTACTCGCACTCAGCCTGCACCTGCCGGCGCGCTGGTTCGGTCCGGTGACCGACAGCATCCTCGCCGCCTTCGCCCACATCGCAGGGCAGATGATCGTGGTCTATCTCTGGCTCATCCCGCACAGCGGCATCGCTTACCTGATCCCCATCTTCGCCACGGCATCCCTGATATTCGGCACGGTGAACGGATTGATCGCGGCCAGTTTCATGGATAATGGCAACAAGGAAAAAACGGAAAATCAACCATGAAAACAATCACCCTCGCTTTGACCGGAGCCTCGGGATTGCCCTACGGCATGCGACTGCTCGAATGCCTGCTGCAAGGGGGACAGCGTGTGCATCTGGTGTACACCCAGGCCGCGCAGATCGTCGCCAAGCAGGAACTGGATTTCACGCTGCCGAACCGTCCGCAGGAAGCGGAACAGATGTTTGCTGATCGCATCGGCAATTTCAGCGGCGAACTCAAAGTGTTCGGCATTCAGGACTGGTACGCGCCGATGGCCTCCGGCTCCAACCCCGGCGATGCGATGGTGGTCTGCCCCTGCACCATGGGCACGCTGGGCAAGATCGCGGGCGGCATCAGCGATGACCTCATCGCCCGCGCGGCGGATGTCATGTTGAAGGAAAAACGCACGTTGATATTAGTGCCCAGAGAGATGCCTTTCTCGGCGATCCATCTGGAGAACATGCTGAAGCTGTCGCATGCGGGTGCGGTGATCATGGCGCCGAATCCGGGGTTCTATCACCATCCGCAGAGTGTGCAGGATATTGTGGATTTTGTGGTGGCGCGGATTTTGGATCATCTTGGGGTGGAACAGAGTTTGATGAAGAAGTGGGGAGAGTAACGCCAGACCGTTCACCGTGAGTACCTGTGACCGTTCGTCCTGAGCTTGTCGAAGGATGGGCGAAGCCCGCCGGTTTTAGAATCAACACCGTCGGGGGTAGCCCGACAGCTAGTCACTTTTCTTGTCTTGCCAAGAAAAGTAACCAAAAGAAATCGCCCCCGGTGCACCGCCCCTTCGGGGTCCCCTGCGTTGCTCGACTGGTCAGGCGGCTGCGGAACTCGCGCTACGCGCTCAGACAGTCCTCGCCGACATCCCCTGACCAGCCTGCGCTACTCGGCGGCGCACAGGGGACGAAAGCAAAATTCAGAACCAATTCGTGACGCCCTGTGCTTACGCTATTGAACTTTGGTCGCATCAAAAAGCCTTCTTGCTAAAGCACTGGTTGGGCCCAACAAGATTGTTGCAAATTCCTTCAAAGGTGGTTCGTCAAACGTATGTGGAGAAATCACCTCCCTAATCCAGTCATCGTAAAAATAGGCAACCTTCAAAGCCATATCAAGGTGAGGGGGTGTACATAAATTATTCAGTGCCCGATGTGCGGCATAATTATCTCGAAAGTGCTTCATCTCTTTCCAGTATCGATTCCATTCCTCCTGATTGATATATGCCCCTCTAAATAGACCGTCACGAAAAGTCTGTTCCAGTTGGCTAGATTGACTCGTGGACAAATGTTTCCAATGTGTTGGATTGGTCCCATCAGAACCGAAGATCATGCACCAATGAACAACAGCCTGAAGAAGATGTGCATCGATTGTGAGTGTCCAGAATTCGTTTTGAAACTGACGTTCTGAATACTGTTTGTGAAGAGCTCGGTAATAAATCACGTGATACACAAACCTCTTCACTATGGGGAACTGAGTCATAAATACTTCAGAGTTGTAATGCTCGATTACCATAACCAATCTCCCTATCGATCCGGCAGAAAATATTTTAGCTCGCGTAGAGCGCAATAACCAACGGCATTTCGCCGCAATGATGCATACCCCATACAATGCGTTACGCTTATTGCATCCTAAAAAGCAAGCATGGCGGGCCTTGCCCGCCATGCTTGTTTCTGCTTTTGACTTTCATTCCCCTGTGCGCCGCCGAGTAGCGCAGGCTGGTCAGGGGTAGTCCGACGAATATGTTTGAGCACGTGACCGCGTAGCGGGTCGTGCGAGTTTATGAGGAGGCCTGATCAGTCGAGCAACGCAGGGAACCCCGAAGGGGCTCACCGGGGTGCCTTTTCTTTGGTTACTTTCTTTTTGGCGAAGCAAAAGAAAGTAACTTGCTGTCGGGCAACCCCCGACGGGGGAAATTACATGAAACAGAGCGCCTTCAAGTGCACTTCCAAATCAAGAGGTTAGGCCGCTAGCGCCATCTCTTGTACTGCTTGTGTAGCTTTTAATGTAGCCAAACCTACGGGCAGATTGACACACTTGGCAAGATGCTGGCTACCCAAATGCGCATAGACCAACACACTTCTATAGTCAGTCCAACCACCAAGCTCTTTCAATTCCAGCAATGTCGTTCCGTTCTGCACGTGCCATGATGCCCACGTCTTCCGAATGTCATGCCAGCGAAAGGACTTGATGCCTGTTGCCTTCAATGCCGCATACCAATCAGGGCGTGCCGTACTCACAATCGGTTTACCATTGTGTGCAAAAACGTACACATCATGGTTACCCTTCTGCGACTCGATCAAGCGGATTGCAACATCACTTAATGGAACGGGAATCGGCCTACGCATCTTGGCATCCGACGCATTCACCCACGCCTGCTTCCTCTCCAAATTCAGCTGAGACCATTTCAAATGGGTTGCATTCGACCTGCGCAAACCCGTCTGAAAACTGAACTCTGCCAAAATAGCCAGATGGTCTGGTAAAGCCGCAACCAATTTATCGGCCTCGTCCCGAGTGATAAACCGCAAGTTGACTTCACTGGTGGGAAACATCCTAACCTTGGGTGATTTGTCCAACCACTCCCAAACCACCGCTTGATGCAGAACTGCTCTCACCAACTTCATCAACCGATTCACCGTCGAGGGTTTAACTCCTTCGGCCAACTTCTTGTCACCGACCTTAGAAAGATACTCTCGATTCATCGTGGCAATATCGACACCGGAAAGGTGCGGGTGTAGCCATTTCAAGATGGAGCGATCAGGTTCGGGCGCTACGACGATCAGCTTTTCAGCGTAAAACTTTTCAACGGCATCATTCCAGGTTCGAACCGGCTTTACGACTTGTTCGGCCTTGTTTAACAATTCCACTCTGAGTTTTGCTTCAAACTCTTTTGCTTCTTTACGTGTTACAGCCCCAGTAGACTGTTGTACAAGCTTTCCTTTGACGGTGAACTTACACCAGATATAGGGGGAGTTTTTTCTTTGGTAAAGTGACATGGTTTAATTTCCTTTGCATGCGCACCTACCAACACCAGCGGCATCGATTGTGCTCTAAAGTGTGTAACAAGGTCAACGTCATAAAAGCGCCAGTTTTTTCCCATCTTGAAGGCTGGCATCTCGCCATGCCGCGCCATCCGTTGCACCGTTTTAGGGTGCAACGTATAGAGTGCGCACACCTGCTCAACCGTCAGCGGCTTCGGTACGTGAGTTCGCAGGGTCATATTCAAGGATTCATCCTCGATTTGATCCACTGGCTCAATTTCAGTTATCCGTCTCTGATTCCGCACTGCCTACCCACCCCGAAAATGACCTAGCAATATTTATCACCGTATGAAGCGAATGATAACTAATTGCTGTAATGGCATAATTCCGGATAAGCTCAGCTTATTGATGGCATAACCGGAACATTTTCAATTAAGGTAAATTAATGGGCAGAAAGAAAGATGCGTTCATTGCACTACCCACAGCACAGCTGCGCGGTAAGTGTTGGACGCGCCATGTGCGTCAGGCGCTGCTCGCTGACAATAAGGTCACACGACCCAATGCGCGTCTTGCGGTAAGAAATGTTGCCAGGGCTTCAAATCCGATCAATGAAGCGATCATTGCCAAAGCAGGCAAAATCCCTTCCGCCAAAAAGCTGGTTGATGCAAAAACCATGGGCGGCGCGGAAATCGTCTCGCGCGGAAGATGGAAAGAATGGTGGGATGGAGTACATCCTCACCCCGGCACAGTTGAACTGATAAATAAGCTGGTGCCTGATTCTCAGAGTTGGTTTCGTTCCCAGCCTGGCAACAATCCTGTTCAGAATTTCCTGTTCGCGCTTGATTTGATTGCAGGGGTACAGAACGATTCCGACTTGTCGATGCAAGCCTTGCTGAGGATCAATCATGAGTGGCGGCCTGTCGCAATTAAGGAAGGCACAGCCAGGTCAATCCGATACATAGGTTGGAAAATGCCCAAACTCTCGGATCAGCGTGTCGATCCTGCCTGGATCACTTCATCATATCAGCCCTTAAAGCCAGCCAGCATTCTTGAGCTGATGCTGTGGGTTGGGCATTACCTGCATGTGCAAGACGGCCCGCATTTTGTGGAGTGGGTTTTTGATATTCTGGCCGCTGCGGTCTTCATAAAATCATTTATCAACAAGACAGAGTTTCCGGTGGATCAACTTAACGATCCGGCGGCAGATATTGTTGCCATGTTGCTCGCTTCGTTCATCCAGTATCGAGGGTCACTGGCAGGCAGCGACGATCCAAAAGAATGGCTCCGAATGCGATGCCACAGCTTCAAGGACGCACTGCCAGAAGGCGATCAGTTCTATTTATTGTTGCTGGCCGCTATCACGGAATTTGACAAGGAATTGAACCGCTACGACATCACCGTTGAAGAAATAAAAGCGATCTTGCCGCTTGGTAAGTGAAGAATGAAATGGCCCCCATTCCGGAAACCAACCAGAACCTAAGTGGTGTATGTGGTGGTTGTGGACAGGCTAGCTCAACACCTCCAATGTACAAACCAAAATCTAAGGTGCGTTGTGGAGAGCGACTAGCCAACGCCTCCCACAATCCCTTGAATTCATGCTCGCGCGAATGTCCGATTTCTGGGGCGGTTATCTAGAGACTATCACCAAAAATCTTTTGGGGAGCCGATGCTAGCAAACTGGCCGATTGGCGCATCTACACCGAATTCGCGTACCAGTAACATGAGCATCAAATTGAAAGTGCAATTAAAGTACACCCGATACAAGGCAAATACGCAAAATAGTCGAGCTCAAACTTTGACTTTGACGTAACGACGACGGCCGCATAAAAGTCGAAACTGATGGGTGGCGACCATTCGGCTTGCCTCTCATTGTCGAAATCAAATCGGCGACGAAAAACGCATATCACCTTTTTTCAGTGTGGTAGTAACGATTTCAAGCAGAGCTGCAATGCTGCGATCAGCATCTGCTTTGGTGTTTCCAGTCTTGGTTGCGAGCGCTTCGATTAGTTCTTGACGGTTCATTTGAGAGTCCATTTGTTATTGGTGAAGAGGAGGATTGTTGTTTATATTTAGTCGATGCGCAATAGGGCAGTTTACCCATGGACCATGTGTCGGGACAACCAGCGCACATCCGGCATGCTATTTCTTACCCTCAACTAACCTTCAAATAGTATTTTGTGTAAGTCTCAAACATACACTTAACACATTGATATTACTTAATTAATGTGTTGACAAGCTCAATTGTTTCGGGAATTATTCAATCCTCGGGTAGCGATGCCTGAGAATAAGCATGCAGCAAAAACTTTGGCTCATTAGAGCGATCTAGTTGAGTCGATTGTCACCTGCGATTAACCAGAGAAAGAAAGGAGTAGGTCATGAAAAACCAAAATACCAACCACCGTCTCCAGGCAAATGTCGATCTGGTGAATCGCGTCACAACCACTTCAGACGTTATGCCAAGTTATTCGACCTCAAAACGAATACTTGGCTGATTAACCAGCCCACACCGGGCTAACCGAATTTATTAAATTGAACAGGGCTTGTGCCCTGTATGAGCGTCATCGCGCGTCTTTATCGCAGCGGTGCCTCATATTTTTCAAAGGAAACTGCTGTGAAAAATTTACAACGGAATGCCCGTGCTCTTGCCATTGAGCAGAGAAAGGCCGCGAGGGAAATTATGGTTGATAAGACGATGTCCGAATACGACCTCGTTCATAACTTTGAAACCAGAATCTTCGTGCCGGCCAGCCTGCTGGGAAAAGATGACGATATCGACGATGAGAAAGACAGGGTTGATTGCGACAAAAATGGAAAAGCGTCCATTGCCACCAGCAATGACGGTACGTCCGCCGGCATGGCTTCTGCAGAATCGATTCGTAAGATCGTGCGCAAACCCTTGCGTCCGTTCAAGCGTTGTGTGCGCGTTTTCGAGCCCAGTGAAATCGCACGGGTGAAAAACGTGGGAAAAGCGACGTCAGGCGATACAAAGCGGCGGTTTGAGTCAACGATAAAGATCGCAGAGGAGCATGAAGGCTATCGCAAGCTACCTACGTTCAAGAACATTGGGCGAACACTGACGCGCCTGGAGGGGCAGTTCGGCAACTTTCGGTCCGTGCTCGATCATTTCGCAGAAGAAATGACATTGGCAGGAGCAAGCAAGGCAGAGTATTTCCGGATTTCGCCGGTTCTGTTCGATGGAGATCCCGGTGTCGGTAAAACCGCCTTCGCGCAGACGTTCGCGTCAATGCTTGGACTACCGTTCTGCAAACTGAGTGCGGGAGGCATGCAGCATGCATCAATACTGACGGGAACAGCATCGCATTGGGCCAACGCGCAGGCAGGTGAAGTGTTCAACCTGATCTCGCATAGCCAATGGGCGAGCGGGGTATTGCTGATCGACGAGGCTGACAAGCTGTCCAATCGACAAGAGTACGCAATCTTGCCAGCGTTGCTGGACTTGTTAGAGCCTGAATCTGCTCGGAAATACAGAGATGAGAGCGTCGGCATGCATTTCGACGCATCGCGTCTGATTGTGCTGATGGCATCGAACAAGATGAATGACATGGATGCAGCACTTCTGTCTAGATGCCGTACGTTCATGATCAAGGCGCCTGGGGTTGAACAGAGGGTGTCGATTGCCAAGCGCGTGCACGGTGACCTCAGCAGTGAGGCTCGTCGCAGTGAGCGAATTGATTTGGATTGCAATGCAGTTCTAGAGCTGTCTGAGGCAGACATCGACATCCGGGCGTTGATTATGGCGGTACGTAGCGCATTTGCGAGGGCGTTGCGCACTGGCAGCAAGATCGCTGTTCCCGTGATGCCGGAAAAAAAGGTAATCCAGAGGGGGATCGGATTCATCCGTACTGAAGCGAAACCTGATTGATAAGGAATATAGATATGAAACTGCAAATCATGAGTGACCTGCATCTGGAGTTCTCGACGTTCGAGCCCATCAAAACGGATGCTGACATAGTAGTGCTGGCCGGCGACATCGGAAAAGTCGCGAACGGGCTCATATGGGCACGTGGTGCATTCCCGGACAAAGAGATCATCTACGTCCCTGGAAACCACGAGCTCTATGGCACACAGCGCCTAGAAACGTTGGCATTGTTGCGAATCGCGGCTAAGGAATGCAACGTCCATTTTTTGGATGACGATGAGGTCGTGATTGGTGGCATCCGCTTTCTGGGCTCTACGCTATGGACGGATTTCCGCCTGTTCGGCGAGAAAGCCAAGATAGCGGCGATGGTAGCAGGTCAGAATGGCTTGAATGACTTCCGCGTGATTCACGAGGGAGCGCTCGGACACTTCAGTCCGGCGCGCTCAATCGAGCTTCACGAAAAGTCCTTGGCTTGGCTCTCCGGAAAATTGGACGAGGCGTATGCCGGCGATACCGTGGTTGTCACGCATCACCTGCCATCCGCCAGGTCAGTCGTGGAAAGGTTCAAGCACGATCTGCTTTCGGCCTGCTTTGCGTCCGATCTGGATCTTCTGTTCGGCAAAGCCGCACTTTGGATACACGGACACACCCACGACAACCTGGACTACACCGTGAACGGAACGCGAGTGATCTGCAATCCACGCGGCTACGTGACTTATCGCGGTGCAGAGAACTTCAATTTCAATGAATCGCTGGTGGTCGAGATATGAGGAGCTTAATTGCCAAGAGGAAGAAATGACTATCAAACACGTAATTTTTGTATCCCAGCAAAGTGCCTGTGAGCGCGCAGCATGGCGCAATTGGTCTGTGATTAGCATCACTGACATAAACTTCGTCGACGCACCATTGCAAAGTGGCTGGCAGGATGTTCTTCGCCTGAAGTTCGACGATATTTCTGAGATAAATCACGATGGCTACGTTCGGATGGGTGAATTACAGGCTCGCGCGGTCATCGAGTTTGTGCAACGCATGAATGAAGACAAGCGATGCGAAGGCATCCTGGTTCACTGTTGGGCCGGCGTGAGCAGATCGGCTGCGGTGGCGAAGTGGATCTCGGAACGGTATAGGTTGTCATTTCCGAAAGATTACGCATATGCCAATCAGCACGTGTACATGCTGTTGCGGGAGGAGAGTTTGTTGATATGAGCAGATTTTTTACGAGTGACCAGCACTTTGGACATGCCAACATTTTGAAGTATGAGGCCGAGAATCGGGTGAATGAGCACGGTCGCACGTTCAAGAACGTTGACTTGATGGACGATTTCCTTGTTGATCAATGGAACAGCGTCGTCAAGGAAAATGACGAGGTCTTTTGTATTGGTGACATGTGCATGAAGATGATGCTTTTGCGCGAGATCCTGCCATTTTTGAATGGCCGGAAGATTCTGATCGTGGGCAACCATGATCCGTTCTTCAAACGTGCAGTGAACGGCAGGATAGAAGAGGCGCGCGCCATCGCTATTGAAGTTGGCTTCAGCGATCTGCATGCAGAACTCGAACTGACAGTTCCAGGCATTGGTCTTGTTCGGTTGAATCACTTTCCTTATGCGCCTCCGAATCTTGGAGATCTGCAGGAATTTGAGAAGCGGTATCTGGAGCATCGACCAAAAGCTAAAGGCGAGAGCTTACTGATTCACGGCCACGTTCACTCTGAATGGCAAGACGCCAAATATCGAGGCATGCCGCCGATGGTCAATGTCGGCGTTGATCTGTGGAGTTTGAAGCCGGTCTCAGAAGCCGAGATCGTCGCCAAATTCGAATCGTTGAAAGGATAGGACATGAACGGACTTGCCAAAGCTTTCAAGACAGCAGTGCCGGAGTCTATCGATAGCATCATCACTCTTCATCGTGAAAATGCATCGCTTAGCGTGCTGGATGACGCTCATATCGCATTTATTCCGAATGTTGCTATGGATCGCCAGATGTCTGTCAAAGGGATGATTGAGGGTTGGTACGTTGTTAGATTGGACATACCGTCCAAGTTGTTTATTGCTGACATTATGTTTGGTTATAAGAATGGTCGGGTATTTCGTACGTCGCCTGTAGTGGCAATCAGCCCGGAGGCAGGTCTGGTTGTCACCAGAAACAGCGTGTACAAGCTCGGTACAAAGGGCGAGAGCGAGCCTGACCTGGCGCTGCGATTGCATGTCTGCAACTTCTTGCACTCGATCAACCTTGGTGAGTTCTTCGGCGTGTTGCATGTGTTTTATTGATTTGGGGTGAATGATGGCGCTGGAACAGGTGGTTTTTATCAGCAGGAAAGACGCCGAAAACTCGGTGAATCCGCGCTGGGCGGTAATCTCGATCTCTGGACTTGATCCTGCGCTGCTACGTGAGGGTTGGCATTCGGTGCTGCGGCTGCAATTCGATGATATCGATCCAGATCCCAAGGCTTTGATTGCCGAAGATCCGTACATCCTGTTCGGTAATGACCATGCGAAACAGATCATCAAATTTGCTCATAAGTGCAACGAATGCGGCGTGGTTGGCATTGTTGTGCACTGCCATGCCGGCATCAGCCGGAGCGCTGCCGTGGCTAAATGGATGGCCGAGAAGTTCGGCCTGGACTTTCCCGCGGGCTATATGTTGTACAACAAGCACGTTTACGCGACGTTGTGCAGAGCCAGTTTGTGAGCGGGGCGTAAGTAAGATTTTGAGATGGTCATGACTCAGAAAGTTGTTGCCCGGTACTTTGCTTTAGCAGTCGTCTCAATGAGATGCACTCAACCGGTCTGACAACCGGTAAAAAGTAGTTCGCTCGGTTACAGGCTCAAATTCTACCGATAAATAGCGATCCGACATGGTGCAAGTCCGAACCGGCGTGGCGTTCGAAAAGAGTGTGTCTCACTGAGATTATTGAATGTGGAACCTGGATATGACAATTCTGTTTCTTGATTTCGACGGTGTCCTGCATCCGAACGGGGCTTTCAGGCATAGCAACGGAAAAATCGTGCTGGATGCGGACGGGCACGATCTCTTCGAGCATGCAGAACTGCTGGCCGGGATTCTTGATCCTCATCCTCGCGTCAAGATCGTTCTGTCGACGTCGTGGGTGCCGACGCTGGGCTTTGCAACGGCAAAGGAATGTCTTCCCGTCGCTTTGCAGAGGCGTTTGGTTGGTACGACATGGCAAGGTGCGCGAATCAAACTGACTTGGGACAGTATGACCCGGTATCAGCAGATCAATTCATATGTGGCACGCCGTCGGCTGACGAACTGGATCGCAGTCGATGACAACGATATCGGCTGGCCGGCTGATAAGCGCCAACACCTCGTTCATACCAACGAATGGGGCGGTTTAGGGGATACAAAAGCTCAGCAAAATTTAATTGACTGGCTTGAAAGACTGAAAGAAGACTGAAATGGCTATCGGAGTGTTTTTTGATACAGAGTTCACGACACTAGATGTGAAAGGCTATCTGGCGTTGATCAGCATTGGTCTGGTAGCTGAAGACGGGCGCGAGTTTTACGCTGAGCTCAGCGATACGTGGAACTCGAACATGTGTTCTTCCTTCGTCATCGATGTCGTGCTGCCACTATTGGAGGGAGGCAAGTATCGTCTGACCGAGGAGCAGACGGTGATCCGGCTGAAAGAATGGATAGAAGCATTAGGTGGCGATGAGGTGGTGCTAAGGAGTGACGCACCCATATACGACTGGCCGTGGGTCGCAGAGATGTTCAATTTCTATGGGTGCTGGCCAGTGAATCTACGCCGCAGGTGCGGGATGATCTATTTCAGGACTCAGCGTCACCAGAATCGATATGACGATGGCTTGGCTGTCTATTGGAATGAACATCGCGCAAGGCGGCATCATGCATTGGTAGATGCGAAAAGCCTGAGATACGCTTGGAAGTTTGCGATCAGGCGCGGTGTGTAAGAAGAAATATAGTGTTCAACCAGGATTTGAGAGAAAGTGTCGCCACCTAGATTGCCTCTCGTACCTGTGTGCAAACTTATATTAAGTGTAGTAGTGTGTAGTAGTTCAGACTTAATTTGACAGGCAGTGCCTGAACTTAACTTTTCGACAGTCGGGAACCAGCTTTGTGTTTTCTTGGCATCACCAAAGACACTCTCCGCATGGGCTTTAAAATCGGCCATACGTTAAATCTATCTGCCTGAATATCCATATTTAGCTCTATTTATGCCAATCACAATGTTTGGCCGACTACGGTAAGTCGCGACAAACAAGATAGCATTGCAAATCAAAACGACAAATTCCTGTCTCTCGAAAAATACCTGCAATCACAAACTAATAATTAACTCCATCTCTATATCCACTCTGCCGTCATCCTCGTCTGTTGGATGGTAAAGCTTCGCTCCATCTGTCATGACGAACATATTCTTGTGATCGCTCCGGCGTTCCCATATTTCTTTTACACGACTTAGCTGGTAGAAGCCGCTGCCATTCATATTTCCGGTTGTCATCAGTCCAACCTCTATATCTTGGAATTCATCTCGTGATGCATTTATTAGTCCCAACATATCGCTTAAAAGGCAAAAAAAGAACTCGCGTCCACAGGTGGCTTCTTCGCCGACCTTCACGTTTACACTAAGGTAGAAAATTGGAATATGTGCGAAAAGCTCAACCCAACGCCAGCATCGCTCACCTTCAGGCGCAAGGGGTGGAGGAAGTTTTAATTCTGCTTGTGGATAGGTATGAAACATGAAAACACCTATTGTGTAGTTGGGAGGTTTATTAGCCGAAAGATCAAGCTCTATCCAAATGATACATAGATTTGCCATCTTTGCCCAATATATTGTGAAGACGTAGCCGTGGCTCACACGTAACTTCTATAAGCAAATATAGGGGGATTAATTGGAGCCTGAAGTAGCGTTTGGAATTGTGCTGAGAGAGCTGAGAAAACAACGAGAGTTTTCACAAGAAACTCTTGCTTATGAAGCTGGAATGGAACGAAATTACATTTCGTTGCTAGAGCTTGGGAAGAATAGTGCAAGTCTGAAGATGATCTTCAAGCTTGCAAAAACGTTCGGCATCACTGTCTCCGAACTAATGGGGTTAGTCGAGGCTAAACAAAAGGATGCTCAGAAACACAGGCGCGCCAAATAACCGTCAGTTAGTTGCCATCTAAATCTAACTGTCCGTTGTACCTCCGGAAGCGGTCATCCAAATCCTGCATTTCGATGTCACATGTACGACCGCTTCTAACCCATTGCCGTCTGTGACGAACGGCCGCTATCGGGCAGTCTATTTTCAAGGCTGACATTCTCTTCTACGACCCGAATTGGCTTTTAAGTATGTTTGAGTGATGTCCGCTTTATTACTATTCGACTTCACACTTCTAACCTATTTCCGTCACTCGCATATCCGGACAGTCAATCTTGCTAAATCGGCCCCAAATTGTTTTCGGTTGAAACTGGTTTGCAGAATAGAAACTACCCAAATTGGCGTTGCTTGGAATCGCACTTGTTGGTTGTTGATTGTTACTACCGATCAAATACTGAAAGTCATAGGTAGCATTCATTTTGCTGGCCGCTGGCGTCTAGCGCACTTTACATAGCTATAAGAAACAATCCTGACTCCGTCTTAACCGCTTTGTACTGAAATAACCAAATAATGCGTCAGGGCAACTCGTACCCAAAGCTACGAATAATAGCTTCGGCTTTTTCGCTCTTCAGGAATGCCAGAAAAGCTTGTGCTGCTGCTTTATCTTTCGCGGCAGACAACAATACTGCACCTTGTTTGATGGGTGTATATAGATTCGCTGGAACTACCCACGACGAACCTTCAGTTACTTTGCCGTCTTTTGTAATTTGCGACAGAGCAATGAATGCCAATTCGGCATTGCCCGTTGCAGCAAATTGATAGGCTTGAGAAATACTTTCGCCTGTCACTAGCTTGTTTTGCACCTTGTCCCACAGTTCGAGTTTTTGCAAAGTCTCTTGGGCTGCCAATCCGTAGGGAGCAAGCTTGGGGTCGGCGTAGGATAGCTTATTATAGTTACCCTTGTTCAGCACCGCACCTTTGTCATCCACAAATCCGGGCTTTGCACTCCACAATACCAGCTTGCCCAAAGCATAGACAAAGCGGCTGTTGGCGACGGCTAGACCTTCCTGCTCTATCAGCTTGGGAGTCTTTTCATCTGCTGCGAGTAACACATCGAATGGCGCGCCTTCTTTGATTTGGGAATAGAACTTTCCGGTGGAGCCAAAACTGAGTTTTACCGTATTCCCAGTCTCCTTTTGGAAAAGTTCGACGATCTGTTGCACTGGTGCAGTGAAATTAGCCGCAACAGCCGCATTCACTTCACCTGCATTCACCGAACTAGCTATCGTACCAAACAATAGTGCAGCAGCAATAGCCCACAACTCAAAATGACGCGAATTCATATTGGTTCCTTTATGCATTAACCGCCAATACAACGTGCGAAGCTTTGATCAACGCACAAGCCTTTACACCATCTTTAAGTCCTAATGTCTTGATGCTGTCATTCGTCACCACTGCGGCCACACTCTTTCCGCCAGCCAGCTCGATGATAACTTCGCCGTTTACTGCACCTTCCTGGCAACGCACAATCGTACCCCTCAACTCGTTGCGCGCACTTGTCTTGAATCCATCGGAGGTGGTTACGATAACCCAAGGGGCTTTGATCAACGCATAAGCTTCTTTACCGACCTTCAATGCAAGATGATCCACACTTTCATTGGTGATGATGGCTGCAATTGAATCGCCACCTCCAATATCCAAAATCACTTCTGAATTTACCGCTCCAATTTTGATGCTTTTAATTTTTCCAAGAAATTGATTGCGTGCGCTCGTCTTCATGTCGAATCTCCTCATCATGTGATAATACTCATCAAAGTCATCCATGATTCGACCGAGCGTTTTGAGTACTTGCTCGCGCTCCTGCTCCAAGCGGCGATATGCTCCTACCACTCGTCGACCATAGGTCGTCAGTGTAGCCCTGGTACCATGTTGTCCGCTAGCTTTGCGTTCAACCAACGGCTGCTCGGAAAGGTTATTGACTATCTCAACCGCTTCCCAAGCTGCCTCATAATTCATTTTCATCGCACTCGCTGCAGCAGTAATAGAACCTGTTGTTTCGATACGTTCCAACAATTCAAGATGATCCCAACGGTGCCCCTTGGCAATTTTCAACTTCGGCAAATTAATAGGTTCTGTCTTCATTTCAGCTAATTGTGCCATTGCGACCTCATGCGTTATAACTATTCACAACATAACGGTCAGCAAAAGCGATGCCATATTGAACTGCATATGTACTCATGCCGCACAGATACTAGTATTCAAGCCAATTTAGCTGAAAGTCAGTTTCAAATTAAAACGGCGAATTTGTTGCATTCGACACAATATTGATGTCTCTTATGTATTTCTCGCTACAACGATTTTTTAATCGGACTTGGTTAATTTCATTACATTGATAATGCAACTAAATCGATCAATATGTTTTGGACATTGCTGACCCTTCGAAATGGTGAATTAGATTAGAGGTGATTGTCGCTTGAGATACTATTTGATATTCAAATTTTGCTACAGAAAATGAATGAGTCTAGCCTTGTTAAGGCTTTAGGCTGAGCGAGCTCTGTGCGTACCTACATGAACAAGAATTTAAAAATTAGAATTTCAAGCGGAATAGACACCGCTATGGGGCCAGGTAAAGCAGAATTGCTCGAAGCCATACAGGAATTTGGCTCCATTACAAAAGCAGCGAAAAAAATGAAGATGTCATATCGCCGCGCTTGGGAGTTGGTGAATGTTATGAATCAATGTTTTAAATATCCACTCGTTCTAACCGCGAAGGGAGGTACTCATGGCGGTGGGGCAGAAGTCAGTGAATTAGGAATTACAATTCTCCAAAATTATCGGGATTTGGAAACCAAAGTTTCCCGCTTTGCCGATAAGGAGCTTAACCAAATTCTTTCCAACTTATCTCAAAAATGAGTACCCCACCTTTTTCAACCTGTTAGCCCTCCTAGAATGTAATACGCATTGTGGCCAGCGTAGCGTGGTTCAGGTTGACAACTTGTGTTCCCTGTACGATCTGATATCCAATCCCAACTATTGCCTTGACGCGGTCCTTGATCACGAATCGGCCGATAGTAGTCCCATAGGTGATCATCATTTGACTTTTACCGGCAAGCGCCCCGTCATACCAGTGTATATAGTTGGTTTCAATCTCCGGCCAGAACTTGCCCACATGTCCTTGCAATGCCATATTCCAGGTAAGGGGCCTTCCTAGAGTGCTCACCCCGCCTGATGGAACGGCCATTCCCAATGTGCTCTGAATATCTACCCCCGACTGTCGATCGCCCCACCCCTTACCGGCAGCGATGGTGGGCGTGACAAGCGTGTGATTGGTGGTAAATGCATTGCCCCCGGTTTGCAGGCTCGTTCCGAGGAAAGCGGTGACGATGTAATTGCCATGTTCTTCATTCGCCGTAAGTATCCGATATTTCAGCAACAGATTTTCATCAGCCACTCCGGTGACGCTCGGCTTGTTTGGAACGTCTTTTACTTGATAGGCCGGCACACCGACAATGATCTCGGTATTTCTGCTTGGGATAATTTCAATCCCTTTGCCGCCCCCGTAACTGTCAATGGTTGTGCCTGCTTTAGGTTTGGGCACATCTGAATGGCTATAGTCGAATCTGTACTCCTGCTCCAGACGCGGGGTTACTGTCACCAGGGGTGTCATCCAGTGCGGTTGTTCTTCCTGAGTGCTGCTGACATTGGCTAACCAGTTTGAGAAAAATGATTCATCTTCGGCAAACGCAGGCGATGCAATCAAGCCGGCGGCTATGACAATCGCTGCGGAATAAATTCTATTGGGTTTGATCATTTCGGTAGTCTCCTTAAATTAAACGTTATTCCCTATCGGGAATAACGAACATATTACATATTAATAAATTCATTAGTAATTGCGTAATGTACTTTTATTACTAACGTTTCCACATCAGCCATCGCAAAGTACATGCCAGAAATTAATTACCTTTACTTTCATTATGTTAAAATTTTCATTATTTATGAATGTCAGAGACATTACAACGATATGTAGTGTTATCTACAACGATTAACGAAGTCGCTTTACCTGGACAGGCATCTGGTGCTTGGAAACCATGAGCGCATTTTGGATAATTTAAGTCTTCAGCAATGTGCAAAGCCATATGCGCCTGATCCGCGAGTGAATCGAGACGCGTTTATAGGCACAACGGCCTTGTGATGGTTGTAACTAGGGATGCAGCTGATTTCTGGCCCAATGGCGTGGAAATATCAACTCTTGGGAAATGAAAGTTCTGGATAATCCGATTTAGAACCAAAGTGCATTCAATCAGCACTTCAACTCATCAGGTTGACATTCCGTGCGAGGAAAACTTGTGGCGTTGCTTTCTTTTGCGGCACATTTCTTTCTATTTATGAATAGACAGCCAATATAATGTGTGATGCCTTGATCAACGCTGTTGCCTTCACACCCTCTTTGAGACCTAACGACTTGATGCTATCGTTGGTTACGATGGCCACAACAGTCTTGCCGCCGGTGAGTTCGATGATGACTTCGCCGTTGATGGCTCCATCCTGGCAACGCACTACTGTGCCGCGTAGTTCATTACGAGCACTGCTTTTAAAATCTTCGGAAGTGGTTACGATCACCCAAGGTGCCTTGATCAAGGCATGGACATCTATACCAACTTTCAATCCGAGATGATTGATGCTATCGTTGGTAACCACTGCAGCCAAGGTATCGCCGCCGCCGATGTCCATCACTACTTCGGCGTTGATTGCTCCAAGCTTGATGCTTTGTATTTTTCCAACAAATTGATTGCGAGCGCTCGTCTTCATATCGAACCCTCTTATCAAACGATAATACTCATCGAAATCGTCAATCACCAACGCCAGCTTTTTTAATACTTGTTCCCGTTCCTGCTCCAAACGGCGGTATGCACCAACCACACGGCGACCATAAACAGTGAGTGTCGTACCACCGCCATGCTTACCACCTGTCTTGCGCTCAAGCAATGGCTGACCAGACAGATTGTTGATACTTTCAACTGCTTCCCAAGCAGTTTTATAGCTAATGTTCATAGCAGATGCCGCTGCCGTGATGGAACCCGTTGAGTCTATTAGCTCTAATAATTCCAACTGATCCCATCTTCTTCCCTTGAAGATGGACGCAACACTTGGTTCACTTTTTCCAGTATTACTCGACTTTGCCATTTAGACCTCACACTAAATTTGTGGCGCACGAAAATAATAGCTACATTTAGCGCAATCAAAATATATTCATAATGAATACCCTTTGTTCATCTTACCTGCGAACATGCGCTTCCAACCTCATAGCTGCCGCTCTATTTTCAATTTTTCATAGGTCTCAGCGTAACTGGAACTGCCACTGAGCTTCGTAAATTCGCTTTTCAAACCGGACATTCGCAATTGTGGGCATCGAGTTGTCGCCAGTCAAAATCTATAAAGAAATAATTCACTATCCGCTTCTTGTCTATTTTGTGTTTATTCGCTCATAAAAAGGCCACATATCATCGTTGTATACATTACTACATGTCGTTGTAGTACTTATGACAGATACATTCCATTAATTATTTACCTTATTGTTTATTAATGTTATTTATTGCTGGCATCGGTCTTGCTCAAAATGGCTCAGCTTCGTTATGTATAGCAATATATAGCGACTGCATTAACCTTTTGGAAAGAATTGTCATGCCAATTATGCCACGCTCATTTTTTTTTCAACCCACCGCAGCACTGATCATGTCTCTATCTGTTTTAGTTTCAGCAGTATCCATATCACCAGTACAGGCGGCTGATATTTCGTCCGATCCGTCCACAGAAGCCAGCATCGACGACAAGTCCATGCCAGATCACCACATGAACGACCACAGCAAAATGCCGGCAGGGGTCCAAGGAGGAAATGTAGTAAGTACAGGAAAATTCGCGTTCAGCTATACGCCAATGTTTATGCATATGGAAGATAACTACATCGGCTCCTCCACGGTTTCGCCTCAAACAATTGCGACCACGATTCCCTCTCAAGTGACAATGACTGGGGCTATGGGGCCAATAAAGGAAATGTATAGAATTGTGCCGACAACTATGGACGTGCAGTCACATATGTTCAACTTAATGTACGGAGTGACTGACAATTTCAATTTAATGGCCATGGCCTCTTATCTACGCAAGTCAATGAACATGATTACATTTTCAGGCGCATCAGGCACAACCGTACTTGGCTCAAGCTCGGCAACCACCGAGGGGGTGGGCGATACCATCATCGGCTCGTTGTGGCGGGTATACAAAGATCACTCATATGCAGTTATTCTGAACCTCGGACTTAGCCTGCCAACTGGTAGTGCAACGCAAAATATAGCCATGTTAAGCCCAATGAATAAGTTTATGACCATGCGTGCAAGTTATGGAATGCAGCTCGGGACAGGTACCTATGATCTGATGCCCGGCTTAACCGTGACAAGCCACACAAATAACTGGTCATGGGGTACTGCCTGGCGTAGCCGTTTTCCACTCGGTAATAACTCGGAAGGATACCGTTATGGCAATTTAAACGAATTGACAGCATGGGGTGGTTATTCCTCTTCACCTGGAATCACCGCAACTATCCGTATCGCAGAATCGATTCAGGGACAGATTCGAGGTTCTGATCCGATGATTTCGGGCTTGATGGAAGGTACAAACCCGAACTTTTATGGGGGGAAGCATACCGATTTGCTCGGAGGTGTCGAGATAGCGGGTGGTCCCTTCGGATATAAGAAGCAACATGCCGCATTCGAGATAGGTAAAACGATAACTCAAAATCTCAATGGCCCTCAATTGGGTCATTCCTGGACGTTTAATGCGTTACTCGGAACTGAGTTTTAAAGTTCCATCTGGATTGGCATGGGCATGGACAGGATGATCACAAGCATTTCCTGAATGATTGAAAATACATGACATTCAGGAAACGCTTGCTAAGCTTACAACAATTGAACCAACATTTTCAGTCTACGGAGACATTATGAAAACTCTATTCGCCATATTAATTTGCACGGTCGTCAACTTTCCCGCTCTTGCTGAAGATATGACAAGCCACACTCAACCACTTTCTGTAATCAACGACGATAGTCGCCAACTGGTGAATTATCCGCCCGATGTTAAAGCGCATGCATTGGCAAACATGCGAGGCCATCTGAAAGCATTGGCTGACATTATGGATGCAGTTGCAAATGCACATTATGCAGTGGCCGCTGATATCGCAGACAATCGGCTAGGAATGAATTCATCTGCTGCTGTTGGGTGCCAGCCGAAAGACATGAAGATGATGCAGATGTCCAAAACATATCACCTTGACTATCAAATGCAGCAGCTAATGCCTGAAGAAATGCGAGTTCTTGGGCAGAATATGCATAGAGCTGCCAATGAGTTTGCAGTCAAAGCTCGCGATGCAGACAAGAATATCCAAAGCATCACAGAAGCCAATATGGCACTTACTAAGATCGCACGTCAATGCGTTGCCTGTCATGAGAGCTTCCGGATGCAATAGGGATTCACTCAAATCGCCTGTTAACCTTCAGCGACTGAGAGAAGATTGTCACACCTCCTGATATAACTATTACATATGTACTAGAACTGCGAATGGCTACTCCAGATGCCATTTAATTTCCGCAAAGCTGCCAGTCAAAACTGGCAGTTACTGGCACGTTGTAGATGAAAATGAGTGGCAGCTTTATGGCGGTGAATTCTCGATCTTGACTGACTCAAAGTGGCCGACTTGCGTCCTTTGTTGATCATAAATGCAAGCGTCTGTTCCAATATTGAAAGCGGTCATACGATATCAGCATCCTGCTTGAATTGTGGCGCCGAGGCAACCCCGGAAATTATATAGACCCGTATCTAGACCTCGGTACGTTCTGCTAGGCAGAGTTCGACTGTATTCGCCTACATGGGGCTACTTGATTACCACCCCCAGGAAGGCGCAAAGTGATCTTTCCGTTTTCACTTGGAGAGAATCATGGAAACCGATATTGCCGTTCGTCATCATGAGCCATGGAACAAGGGAAAGTTGACAGGACAGAAAGCGCCGCTCAGGTTGCAGGACATCTGGGCTATTCGTGTCCGACTGCAGTTGAAAGAACATCCACGAGATCTTGCATTGTTCAACCTGGCCATCGACAGCAAACTCAGAGCATGCGATCTGATGAATCTTAGAGTACGGGACGTATCGCATGGGGAACGCATAGCCACACGCACCATTATCTTGCAGCAAAAGACGCAACGGCCCGTTCAGTTCGAGATTACAGAGCCAACGCGCACATCCCTGATGAATTGGGTCAAAGTCGCAGGTTTGAGATCAGAAGACCATCTCTTCCCCAGTCGGATAGATGGCTCCCCTCATCTGTCGACGCGCCAGTACGCAAGGATCGTACATAAATGGGTCAGCGAGATCGGATTGGATACGACGTGCTATGGCACGCATACGATGCGCAGAACCAAACCTACGTTGATTTACCGCCGAACCAAGAATCTTAGAGCAGTACAGATATTGCTGGGACATACCAAGCTGGAGAGTACTGTTCGTTACCTTGGGGTCGAAGTAGATGATGCGCTGGAGATGGCTGAACAGACGGAGGTCTAGATACTGGCCTATATACTTTTGAGTGTTGCTTAGCCGACACAATTCAAGGAGTATTCGACATTGCGAATGACCGCATCCGAGAGGGGAACGGTCATCCGCAGTTGAGCATGGTAATAGACTCAAATCGGCCACTTTGGGCCATTCGCCAACGGTGGCTTTGCGGCGACCAATATGGCAGACTGAAGTTCGGCGACGTGCCAGCTTGAGATATTCGAAAGTGTGCTTGAACATCCGACAAACATGAAGACCAATGAATCAAGGTCATTGCGGCGACCCAATACGGTAAGTCGAGTATTGACTCATAGGGTTGAGGATAATACTGCGCACAGTTTATAGGGAGCAATCATGGCGCTCGACGAAATCACCCGCGATGAACTGCAAAGCGTTATCGCACACCTGAAAGAAGCCGTCTACAACCACCAGCAATGGCATGAAGCATTGGTTCGCACGATCGCTTGCAAACTGCCAAGCAATAAGAGCGACGCCGACACTGCAGCGCACACTAAATGCCTCTTCGGCCAATGGTATTACGGCTATGAGACCACAAAACTTCGCAAGCATCCCGGTTTTATAGCCGTGGGCGATGAGCACCAGCGCATGCACCACTTCGCCAGACAGTTGCTAGTCGCCGCAGATGACGGCAAACCACTTGACGTCATTGATTTCGATAAATTTGGCAATGCGCTCACACGGTTGCGGCTAGAAATATCCGCATTGGAGAAAGAACTTGAAGACTCACTATACAACCACGACTCGCTTACCGGCGCGATTACACGCTACGGCATATTGCCGACATTGCGAGAGCAACATGAACTGGTAAAGCGACACGTCCAGCTTTGCTACATTGCCATGATGGATCTGGACAACTTCAAAGCAGTCAATGATCTTCATGGGCATCCCGCAGGCGATCGGGTATTGACTGAGTCTGTTCAATACCTGATTAAGCATCTCCGCCCCTACGACAAGGTTTTTCGCTACGGAGGCGAAGAATTTCTGCTGAGCATGCCTTATCCAGCGGATTTAACGCCAGGTTGTGACAGGAAGGTAAATGACCTTAGGGAAGGAATTGCCTCATTGAACATTGACATCGGAGAAGGTGGACCTATACACGTTTCCGCATCCTTCGGCCTGACGGACCTTGATCCGGACACTCCTGTAGAAACAACCATTGACCGCGTCGACAAGGCTCTTTATGCAGCCAAAGCCGCTGGGCGGAATTGTGTGCGGATATGGAATCCGTCAATGTAAAAGCTTGTTTTGGGTCGATTGCCGCAGGTCACGAATGGCAGGTTTCGGGAAACCTAAATTCATTGACGACCATCCGTTCCGGGTTAGGAACAGCAGGTCGTGAAGGTCCGGTATCGGGTAAGCTACGGACGGTGGTGTTAGCAAAGGCAAACGGGCAGAACGCGGCCAACGGACTAAACCGCTCCGCGGTATTGGGCGCTCCGAATTAGCGGCTGCAGGTGATTGACAGAGAAGTACTGCTCCTTATGTTGAGAAGTGAGGCAATCCGCCTCATTTCCCGACAGGAGCAGAATCATGAACACAACGACTCAAGCTGTTTCTCCATTGCGCCAACGCTTTCTCGACGACATGCGGATGCGCAAACTCTCCCCCAAGACACAAAGCGCCTACCTCCGCGCAGTCATTCAATTTAGTACTTGGCTTGGCCGATCTCCCGACACGGCCAGCGCAGAGGATCTGCGACGCTATCAGTTGCACCTGGTCGATCGCGGCATCTCGCCGATTTCACTCAATGCGGCGATCACTGGCCTGAAGTTTTTCTTCGAGACGACAATCGATCGTGCCGAACTGATGAACAAGATGCAACCGGTACACGTTCCGCACAAGTTGCCGGTGGTGTTGAGTCAGGACGAGGTAGCACGTCTGATCGCCGCTGCGGGAAATCTGAAATACAAGACAGCACTATCGATTGCCTACGGTGCAGGATTGCGTGCCAGTGAAGTGTTGGCGTTGAAGGTCAGTGACATTGATAGCGAGCGCATGGCATTGCGTATTGAACAAGGCAAAGGCAGCAAGGATCGCTACGCGATGCTTTCTCCGGTACTGCTCGAATGCCTGCGTACGTGGTGGAAGACGGCACGAGCTCAAGGCAAGATGCTGGATGGAGGCTGGTTATTTCCCGGCCAGAACCCGATTGACCAGTTGAGTTCCCGTCAACTGAATCGCGCCATCCACGCTGCCGCTGATGCGGCGAATATCGACAAGCGCGTTTCGATGCATACACTGAGGCACAGTTTTGCCACGCACTTGCTGGAACAAAAGACCGATATCCGGCTGATTCAGGTTTTGCTCGGGCACAAGAAATTGGACACGACGGCGCTGTATGCCCAAGTGGCCACCGATCTATTGCGCGAGGTGATCAGCCCGCTGGAGACCCTGCCTCCCGCATAGATTGGGATCATCGTGCGTCCCGCACTGGAGGTCGCGGATATCTTCCGCGCCCACGGGCCCGCCTGGCGACAGACTCAGTACGCTCACCTGAGTCTGGGTCAGCTCAAGGTCATGTCCGCCATCGAGCAGTGCCGCAGCGCGGCGCTGGGAGGACATGTGTTGCACTGTCCCGCCTGTGCGCATGACGAGATCGCCTATAACTCCTGCCGCAACCGGCATTGCCCCAAGTGTCAGGCGAGTGCGGCCAAGCGCTGGCTCGAAGCCCGCCAGACGGAACTGTTGCCGGTGGACTATTACCATGTGGTGTTCACCTTGCCGGCACCGATCAGCGCCATCGCCTACACCAACAAGGCGGTGATCTATCGTCTGCTGTTCGAGGTCGCCGCAGAGACGCTGCGCACCATCGCTGCCGACCCCAAGCATCTGGGGGCACGCATCGGGGCGACCTTGGTGCTGCACACCTGGGGCTCGGCACTGACGCATCATCCGCACGTGCATGGCATCGTGCCGGGCGGCGGTCTGTCATTCAACGGTGAACGCTGGGTCGCCTGCAAGCCGGGTTTCTTCCTGCCGGTGCGCGTGCTGTCGCGGCTGTTCCGGCGGCGCTTTATAGAAGAATTGGAGCGGGTTCATCGCAACGGCCAGTTGCAGTTCTTCGGCGAGTACGCGCAACTGAGTGATGCGGCCGCCTTCGCCGACTGGCTCGCGCCGCTGCGCGAGTGCGAATGGGTGGTGTATGCCAAGCGCCCATTCGCCGGACCTGCGGCAGTGCTGGCTTATCTGTCGCGCTATACCCATCGGGTGGCGATTTCCAATTCACGACTGGTTGCACTGGACGAGCGCGGAGTGACCTTCAAGTGGAAAGACTACCGTACTGCGGGTGCGACGCGCTACAAGACCATGACGCTCGATACAGGCGAATTCATGCGGCGATTCCTGTTGCATGTTCTGCCCGGAGGCTTCCATCGCATCCGTCACTACGGGCTGATCGCCAACACCGGGCGACGGGAGAATCTGGCACGGGCTCGCGAGCTGTTGCATGTGGAGCCGGTCGTCAGTGTCGAAGCCGATGAGAACGCGCCCACCGAATCCGCTCAGCCCACCTTCGTCTGCCCGGACTGCGGTGCGCCAATGATCATCGTTGATACCCTGGCGCGCAAATATCTGATTCGTGCGCCCCCTCAGCTTCGAGGTATGCCATGAGCAGCGCTACTCCATACCAAAACTGCCATCGGCCCGAGCCGATGCGGAATGGCTTTGTCTTGTGTTACAACAACATGGTGTTTGATGCTCCCTCTCAACGAAGAATCAGAAGTGTTTGCTCCGATAAAGGCCACCTGAGCGAGGCCATCGTCAGGCTGATCAGGTCGATCGCCAAATAGAACGACAGAATTAAAACTCAAATCCCCATAGACCGCTGCTTGTCCTGAAGCTCACAGGAGCATCACCGCGGTTTCCTCCCTTGGTGCTTGTCAGACGCCTGCCCGCATAGGGTTGCGGTATCATCATGGCTTCGTGTTTGAGGGCAGGCATCTGACAACCCTTAACACTAACCGCCGTTCGTAGCGTTTCTCTATAGCAGTCATTCCTCGTGTAAATCGCTGGCAGTATCTAGACCGTTTGGCATATTGTTCTTTAACTGGCTGTCAGGTAGTGTGCGCCGCAATCAACTCACTAAACCGAAAGTTGAATAATGCTGAGATTATTGTTGCTTACTGTCTTTCTTTTACTCATTGGGCCGGCTTATTCAAGCGAGCCAACCGCCATACAAAAACCGAGCTTTAAATTGGATGGGCGCTCTGCAGCAGATTTGTCCGCCGATTGGTGGAAATGGGCAATGTCCAGTCCTGATGAAATTAATCCGGTGCGCGATAATTCGGGAGCTCACTGCGATACTGGCCAGCGCGGGAATGTGTGGTTTCTTGCTGGAGGATTTGGAACGAATTTGATAAGGCGAAGCTGCTCCATTCCTGAAGGAAAATACATCTTTTTTCCTATTATTAATATGTCCTATTGGCCACGGGAAGAGAACAACGGTTACACGTGCAAACAGGCCATAAAGAATGCAGCGGTCAACAACGAGACGGCAATCGACTTATTTGTGGAATTAGATGGCGTAGTAGTCAAAGAACCAAAGAAATACAGGGCTAGAACGACGAAGTGTTTTGATATATATGATTGGATACCAACGTCAGAAAAGCCATATAACGCATATCCTTCAGCATCAGATGGCTACTGGATTCTGCTCAGCCCATTAGCCGTTGGGAAACACACGATTAGGTTTGGCGGCCAATACAACAACACGACATCCGCTTATGGGCACAATCTGCAAGACATCGAGTACGTGATTACGGTCAAATGAATATAACAAAAGGGAAAACAGAATGAAGACACAAATTTCACGTTTGTCGCCTCATCAGAACGGCAAGGTATTTGGAGTTCTCATGGCACTGAGCTCGTTGATCTTCATAATCCCTATGTCGATTGCATTCTCCTTCATGCCGCCAGGTATGGATGCTCATGGCAATCAAATGCATCAGATGCCAACAGCATTCTTTTTGATCTTACCGGTTATCTATCTTGTCCTGGGATACATAATGACGGCGATTAGCTGTTTGTTCTATAACTTCATGTTCAAGTTTATTGGTGGTATTGAATATGAGTCTGAAAATCGAGACGAATGACTGCAATTGGGCGAGGAAGAGACCTTCCTCTTAGCTTCGGCATATAGGCCCGAATCGGCCATGAAGCGACAGTCGAGGTTGAAAACTCGATGCCACAAAGCTGACCTTCATCATGGACGACAACGTGCCATCTGCGGACGGTCACGCATGATATGGGGAAAACCGTGTGTTCGGCCAAGGAAAACGCTGGCAATTTTCTGAAAAGGACCCCGGTTGAGCCTGCCGGAGGATCTGCTATTTGACTTTTCACCCTTAAGAGACATAGAGACATCTCCAAAGAAATTCAATCTGACAATGAAGCGCAGTTCGGTTTATGCGAATAATTCGGTCCGTTCTTTACCTCTTCCCAAAGCCCAACAAGCTCCCGTTCCTTACAATTGTATGGCTGACTTCTTAGGAGACAACCATGCCACCGTCGGCCACCAGCTCCACGCCGTTCACGTAAATCGAGTCGTCTGAAGCGAGAAATAGCGCCACAGTCGCGATCTCGTCAGGGGTGCCCATTTTTCCCCGCGGAATCAAAGATCCAAACTGTATTTTCGCCTTCGCATCCAGCACCTGGTCCATCATTGGCGTATCGACCTGTCCAGGGCACAGCACGTTCACCCGAATCCTCCTCTCCTTCAGCTCGTTAACCCAAGTACGTGCGAATACATGCAGCGCGGCTTTGCTCGCGGCATACACACCCCAACCAGGAAAGCCCTTAAGCCCAGCATTCGACGAGGTCATGATGATCGACCCACCATCGGTAATCAGTGGTAACGCCTTTTGCACGGTGAAAAGTGTGCCGCGCGTATTCAGCCCGAAAGCCGTGTCGAAGTGCTTTTCCGTAATCTCGCCAATCTTGCTGACCTCCCCAATTCCGGCGCTCGCAAATAGGATATCGATTTTGCCTTTTTCCCGCCTGACGGTATCGAACAAACGGTCCAAGTCATCCAGGTTGGCCGAGTCTCCCTGCACGCCGGTTACGTTTCGCCCGATCAGTTTGACGGCCTTATCAAGTTGCTCTTGTCGACGCCCCGTAATAAATACGTATGCGCCTTCTTCAACGAAACGCTTGGCACTCGCCAGTGCCATACCGCTTGATCCGCCTGTGATTACTGCGATTTTTCCTGCCAATTTTTGTCCGTTGTTGTTACTCATGTGTTTTCTCCTTTTTTGGTAATTAAAATGAATCAAAATTCCAGTCGCTTGATCAGATCCAAATGGAGTCCGCTCAGCGGGGCTCCAAATTCCTGGAGTTTTCCGCCATCGATCAGCCCGCCTAGGTCCACTGGGACAAAGCCGGTTTCCTCAAGGGCGCGGGCTAGTTTCCGTTTTGCGTCGGTGTCGTCACCAGAAAGGAACAGAACTAATTTAGGCTTCTTGTCTGAATAGTCCTGAATCCAATTCGCCACGAGCGTATTGAGTGCTTTGACTATGCGAGCTCCAGGGGCATAACTTGCAATGACCTCGCTCGCAGTCTTTCCCTTGGTGTCCTCTTCTAAAGGGCGATTCGTCGCATCGACGAGAATGCGCCCGTTCCAGTCAGAGACTTCGGCGAGAGCTTGCTCTGCTTGCTCCCAGCGCACAGCCAAAATTACGATGTCTTGCTTTGCCGCCTCTTTCACGGTGCCCGCTTTGGCATTCGGGCCGATACTTCGAACAAGTTCGGCCAACGAGTCAGGTCCCTTGCTGTTACTGAGAACCACCTCGTGCCCATGCCGGACAAAATGCTTGGCGTATGTCTGCGCCACATTTCCTGCTCCAATAAATCCGAATTTCATATGCATTTTTTCCTTTCACTCATCAATCGGTTACTATAAAAGTATCTATTTAGGTCAAAAAAAAGCTACCTGGACTTGCTCTTAATTTTTAAAACCACATCCGCCAGAGTGGTCCGCTTCAGATCATTTTCGACAGCATTCTGTGTACCGATCAGAACCTCGCTCATTACTTCCTTGATGTTACAACTCACTACACACCCCTTGCTTTCGGCATAAGTGTGGATGGCAAAAGCACTTGGAGGGTTGACCGCAGAGTAGATGTCGAAGAGAGAAATGCTCTTTGGACTTCTAGCCAGATCATAGCCCCCGGACTTACCCACGGTAGTCGTGACCAGCTTCGCCTTGGAGAGTTTGACAAGAATTCTCTTAACGAAAACCGGGTTCGCATTCACGCTACCTGCGAGAACTTCCGACGTAAAAGCCGACTTGTAATTTGCGATCGCTGCCAATACATGAACAGCAATAGAAAACTGGGTATTCACGGATGCCATAACGGATATTATTATAGTATCTGTTATGAAAGTCAAGTGTTCCTTCGATATTTCGATCGTGTCTCACTGTCTCTGCTGTCAAATCTGCTATATGGCGGAATATATTAATGTTTTGCACGGCCAATATCATGAAGCATGAGTTGACTTTCGAGCAGGGCTGACTCGGATCAATGGCGATCTAATTCAGATTCGATAAAAATAGAAGCCCACATATAAATGTTTATAACTGCCAATTGTCTTGTAGAACATTCAGTGTCCAAAATGGCCGTGCGGAGGAGACGGTCGGGGTGTCCAGCCTGAGTTTCCACTTGGGGCGGTAGTGCCATTTGGCAAACGACCGCTATGTGGCGAGCTGTAAAACTGAATCGCCACTGTCGGCTTTAGGGCGGTTCGTATGGAGTGGTGAAAGACTGGTCGGTGCCATTGCCAGACGGTCACGCACAACACGGGGAGCTAGCAATCCTCGGCCATTGCGGACGCCGATAATTTTTGAATAGGCCACCAATTTAGCCAACAAGAGAGTCCATTCAAATTTTTCTAACTCGCACTTTAAACCCGTTTCTGCCCTTGAGGCTTGTCCGGACAGCGCAAGATTCATCGCTAAACTATTGGTTTCTTACCATCCTTCTTTTGCAATTTCATCTCGGATCAGACCGAGCCAGCAACTAATGGTGGATATCGGCACCCGAGCCATCTGCACAAGAAACCAGCCAACTGCCAAATCTGTGGGCAGGATGATTCTCCGCAAGTGTGTCACGCCATATGATGTAAAGCGCTTTTTGCGGCCCTCCATCTTCAAGCGGTACCGACACCAGCATTCCCGCCCGGATTTCTTCAATCACCGAGCTAGCTAGAACAAGCGAAACTCCGAGTCCCGCTTTGACCCAATGTTTCACTGCATCTGTTGAGCCGAGTTGCATGCCAACCGTGATCTCGGGCGCATCAACACCATAATAATTGGCGAGAATCCGTCCAGTGCCGGTTCCCGGCTCACCCCCTAACAAGGGGACCCCCTTAAGCATGTCACGTGGCAGACACTTCAAGGAAGCCCAGGGATGGTTGGGCGGCACAATGACTACGAGTTCCTCATGTCTCCACAAACGTGCCTCATAACCCGGGCGTCCGTCCCACCATTCCATAGCTGCCACATCCACTTCTCCGGTGGCCAGCTTATCGGCAACTGTCGGATTCTGGTAAATTTTCACATCCAGTTGACTCTTTTCATTGGCGCCTTTCAGATAAGCTTTTACATAGGGCGACAACAGATAGATCCCAATATTGCTGCTGGCGCCAATTGTGATCGGTTTGTCCCGGAATGCTCCCAATGCATTTGTACTTAGCGTTAATAGACGCTCTGCATAAGGTAGAAACACTCTTCCCTCGTAGGTAAGACTGCAACCGGCTGAATCCCTTTCTATCAAACGGACGCCGAGTTGCGCCTCCAGTTTTTGTATCTGCTGCGAGATGGCCCCTTGTGAAAGCCCTCGCACACGAGCTCCCGCCCTGAAACTTAAGTTCCGGGAAATAGACAGAAAACTCGCGACCTGATCAAGATTGAGTGTGCTCAGACCGTAACTCCCTCTAGCGGACGATTGATCGCACCCTGCGGTATCTCATCGTTCAGAAACTGCAAAATATTAGACGCTGCTTCCATCTCGATGGCGAGCCGCACCGAATCTACGGCTGATCCAATATGCGGCGTAAACAGCGTTCGATCCGTGTCCATCAGCAGCCGCACCGAAATGTCGTGCGGCCGATTGAGGCGCGCCCATTCTTCCATTTCGAAAACATCAGCCGCGTAACCAGCCAGTTTGCCGGAAGCAAGTGCATTGGCGACCGCCTCTTCGTCAACCACAGACCCCCTGCAGGCATTGACCAGAAATGCACCATTCTTCATGGCCGCAATCGATGCTGCATCAATCAGGTGGAAAGTGTCCGGATTATAGGGGACCATGGGAACGACATAATCGCTGTCAGCCAGTAGCTGCTCCATGCCGACACGCCGCAAACCCCAACGTCCTTCAAACTCCGGATGCAGAGGCTTGATATCTACATAGTTGAGGTTCATCTCATATCCCTGAAGACGTGCTGCAATCGCTTGGGCAACCGCGCCCATACCGATAAACCCGAGCGTACGTCCGGTCAGCCCAGCCCCGTAGAGCGCAGGACGCCAACCCTCAAATCTCCCGCTTCGAACGAATTCGTCTCCTTGCAAGATCTTGCGTGTCAGCCCGATCAACAATCCAATTGTGAGCTCAGCAGTCGGTATGGTTAGAAGGTCCGGCACATTGGTGATCCAGATACCGCGTTTTGTACAGGCTTCCACATCATAGTTGTCGTACCCTTTTAGCGCACAGGCAATCAGGCGGAGGCGCGGACACGCCTCTACAAAAGCCTCGTCGATACTGTCCGTCATGAAGGTCATGATTACATCTGCATCGCAAGCTCGTTTCAGTATCTCCTCGCGCGAGAGCCGTTCCTTCGTGTCGTTGGCAACAACAATGCAATGTTCGGATAAACGGTTGATAACGGTGGGATGGACCCAGCTTGTAATAACGATTTTTGGTTTCATTCTTTATTCTCCGGCTATTCGAAGCGTTTTCTGAGGTATCCGCTAAAGGCGTCCACCAGTGTGACCATCAGCAAAATCACCAACAAGATTGCCGATACATCCTGATATTGCATGATGCGCAACGACCCCATCAGTTCGAAACCAATGCCGCCTGCTCCGACCATTCCCATGACGGTTGAAGCCCGGAAGTTGTATTCCCAACGGTAGATCGATGTATCGGCGAGCTGCGGCAACACCTGAGGCAATACGCCGTGCAACAGTACTTGTAGCGGCGTGGCACCTGCCGCACGAGCCGCCTCTATTGGTGCCTGGTCGGCATGCTCAATCGCCTCGGCGAAGAACTTGCCGACCATGCCTATGGAATGCAATCCGAGCGCCAATACGCCAGGTAATGCACCAAATCCGACCGCGGCCACGAAAATGATGCCCATGATCAACTCGGGAATGGCGCGCAACGCATTGAGCAGGCTGCGTGCCAACTGATACACAAGCGGATGCGGCGTTGTGTTGCGCGCCGCCAGAAAGGCGAGCGGTAACGACAGGCAGATCGCGAGTGCCGTACCGGCGATACTCATCGCGAGCGTATCCAGGACCGGTTTTACCCAATTGCGCGCGTCGGTAAAATTGGGCGGCATCATTTCGCCCATGAGACTGAATAGACTGGGAACCCCCTCGGCGAGCCGTTTGCCGTCAAATAGGCCCACGTAATGTGCACAGAACACAATGACCGCAAGTATGGCCGCGAACCGCAGCGCGCCAAAATTCCAGGCGCGCTGCTCGCGGTTTAGTATCTGGTCGAAATTTACGAAATTCGAGTTCATCTCATCGATTACATGTACGAGGCCAGATCGATCTTCAGCAGATAGCCAAGATTGCGCACTACATCGTAGTCCTTATCGGTAATCGCTTCGAAGCCATCGGCCTTGAAAGGCTTGAGCACCGCCGGATCCTTTAGATTGAGGAATGCCGAGCGAATCTTGTCTTTTAATTCAGGCTTCAGGTTTGAGCGCATCACCCACGGATACTGGGGGAAAGGTTTCGAATATTCCACGACAATCACCTTGGCCGGATCAATGATCTTGCGCTCGACAAGAGATTCAAAGATCGGTCGGCTCAAACCGCCGGCCTGGGCGTGTCCGTTCTGTACAGCCATGGCCACAGCGTCGTGAGACCCTACGAAATGCTCCTCATAGTCGCGTCCCGTATCAAGCCCCTTTTCTGCCAGCATCGATTTAGGGATCAAATGGCTGGAGGTCGATGCCTTGTCACCAAATGCCACGTCCTTGCCCTTGATGTCCTCAATCTTTTGGATGCCGGACGCCACATTGGCAATGACTACCGATTGATAAGTTGTACTACCTTTGCTCTTGAGGGCTACGAACGGTTCGATCTCGCTGCGCTGGCGTGCCAGCACATAGGAGAGAGGTCCGAAATAGGCTAGATCGATACGGCCATGACGCATCGCTTCGATCATCGAAGAGTAGTCGGTAGTTACGATGAGTTCTATCTTTTTTCCCAGAGTAACCTCGAGGTAGTCCTTGAGTGGCTGGTTGTTCTTGATGATAGTGCTGGCATTTTCATCCGGTAGCAGTGCCACCTTGAGCGTATCGGGGTCCAGGTCCGGTGCCGCTTGAACGCCGATGGCAATGGCAAACAGGAAAAGCAGTGTCATCAGTTTCTTCAGTAGTTTCATGGCTTACTCCTTATCAATGGCTAGGTCAAAATGGGGGGACATCAGGGGTGTAGAAGTGACCACTTCCCGGACGTTGCCCGGAGCCTGGTCGTAGATCGTTTGCAGCAATACGTCGGTTAATTCTTCGGGCGCGCCGTCAAACACGATGCGGCCATGCGCCAGAGCAACAACCCGGTCCGCATATTCCCGCGCCAGATCCACTTGGTGCAGGCTGACCACAGTCGTGATGCCATCTTCGCGGCAGATACTCTTGAGCTGGGTCAACACGCGCCGCGAAGTCGATGGATCAAGACTGGCCACCGGTTCATCTGCCAGCATCAGGCGGGGCTTCTGTGCCAGTGCACGGGCGATACCGACGCGCTGCAATTGGCCTCCACTTAGTCGGTCCACTCGTTCAGTAGACTTGTGCAGCAATCCGACACGATCCAGACACTCCAGCGCGATTTGCTGCTCCGCACGCGGGAGCGGAAACAGTGTTCGCCATGTTGAGTGAAAGCCGATGCGACCCAGTAGAACATTGGCGAGTGCCGTCTGGCGGCCGATCAACTGGTGCTGCTGGAATATCATGCCAGTGCGGCTGCGATGCAGCCTGAGTTTGGCGTTTGTGTCGATGCAACCAATATCCTCTGCCTGAAGCGAACCTGTCGTTGGTGTGTTGAGCAGATTGAGACAACGCAATAGGCTGGACTTCCCGGCTCCGGAAGCACCCAGCAACACATTGAATTCCCCGCGTCTGAAACGCAGCGTAGTCGGGTGCAGCGCTACCACCTCTTTGGGGTATTTGACTGAAACATTCGTGAGTTCTATCACTACCACCCCTTTTATCCATGCCGATTCAAAACTCTAATCAAACACTGTAGGCAATCAATAATTTCTAAACAGGAGGCAGGGTAGTTTTCGAAGATGACAATGTGATGTCAGCGAGATGAATGTTTTTTGAATTAACTATATGTCCACATTTGAGTGAGGCGTTAACTATTGATCTGCATGGAGGAAGTAAGAAGAATAGTCTGGATGAACAAAAAATATACATCGCAAATGTCTCAAGCGAGTATGGGATCACAACCTAACCAGATTGAAGCGTCAGTTGATGGATGACGGCAATGGGTCGAGAAGAGAAGGTCAGCTTTGAAAATGGACTGCCCGATAGCAGCCGCTCGTCACAGACGGCAATGGGTTAGGAAGAGTCCTTCGCCAGCCATCAAAACACTGCCTGGCAACGACCGCTTCTGTACGTATTCCGTTGAAAAACTCACCGTAGTGTTCGATTGTAGATGGTAAGATTCTTACTGTTGAATGAGCGGAGAACCTTGATATGATGGGCTTTCAGACAGACAACCAAGAACGGCTTTTCTACTCTTTCAACCTTGAAGACCAAGTTCCCCAGAATCATCTCCTACGCGGCATCAATCAGTATCTCGATTTAAGCGAACTCCGCAAACATCTCTCTGAGCACTACAGCAATACAGGCAGGCCCTCTATTGACCCTGAGTTAATTATTCGTATGCTGATCATCGGCTACAGCTTTGGTATTCGGTCCGAGCGTCGCCTGTGCGAAGAAGTCCATTTGAATCTTGCCTACCGCTGGTTCTGTCGTTTGGGGCTAGAAGATAAGGTTCCGGATCATTCCTCTTTCTCCAAGAACCGGCATGGACGGTTTCGTGAGAGTGATGCATTCCGTCATTTGTTTGAGAGCGTGCTGCAACGTTGTATGTCCGAAGGACTGGTTCGCGGTGAAGGTTTTGCTACCGATGCCAGTATCATTAAAGCGGATGCACAGCGTCAGCGCGGCCTATCAGGCGATCAAGCAATTGACTGGTGCAAACGCGAGGAAGCAACCCGCCCGGTACGCGAGTACCTGACGGCACTCGAAGAAACAAACGATACGCCAGCACCATCGAAGTACGTATCACTCACTGATCCATCTGCAACCTGGACTGGCGCAGCAGGTGGTCCAGCCTTCTTTGCATACTCGACTAACTACCTGATTGATCTGGACGCAGGCATCATCGTGGATGTCGAAGCCTCTACAGTGAGTCGGAACGCTGAAGTTGAAGCCACGAAGACGATGATTGATCGTGTCGAGGAGAAGTTCGACCTAAAGCCAGCGCGACTGGTTGGCGACACCAACTATGGAACGGCACCTATACTTGGGTGGCTGGTTGATGAGAAACATATCGCTCCGCACGTTCCCGTGTGGGACAAGTCTGAACGTGATGACGGGAGCTTCGGCCGTTCTGCCTTTACCTTTGATGCCGAGAACAATTGCTATGTCTGCCCGGCAGGTAAGTTTCTGAAGACTGCATGGCGAAGTAAAAAGAAGGATCCATTTCGTTATCGTGCCAGCCAACATGACTGCCAATCCTGCCCGTTCAAACCGCAGTGCTGCCCCAATGTGAAAAATCGTAAAATTGATCGCAGTCCACAAGAACCCGCTCGCGATGTCGCAAGAGCGATTGGTAAAACGGATGCATTCCAGGAATCGAGCAGACAACGGAAGAAAGTTGAGATGCTATTTGCTCACCTGAAACGCATACTCAGATTGGACAAGCTTAGGCTAAGGGGATTCAGTGGCGCACAGGATGAGTTTCTATTGGCGGCGACTGCTCAAAATCTGCGACGAATGGCGAAATGGCTTACCCCTGTAGCATCGGAAGTTAATGCAGTACCGGCTTAATAGCAGATAGAGGCAGTTGAACCACTGAAATCTGATGCGACACTCTGCCAAAAAGACAAAACTGAACTGAAAATTAATTTAGCCAAGTGGCAGATCAAAATTAAAAACGAGTTTTTCAACGGAATAGTACGGATAACGGACATCCACTGGCCTGCGCAGGCTGCCTTTTCAGCAATCCACCAGAGTCCGCAAAGGCAGAACACCAGGCACTACCCGAGTTGTGCGAAACTACATGGAAGGGCACGACGCGGAACTTCATGTTAACCAAATCAATTTCGGGAAGCGGGAGTTCAAGATGCAAATAGTTGCGATTCCGTTTCCAGTTTTGTCTGGAACTGCTGATCCAGTAAAACTCGGAAAGCAAGTGGCGCCTTTATACAATTTTCACCGGCTGGTTTGAAGCAAAGGTTGGCTGGTTTGCGATCATTACGGGTGGTGGTATTCACTAGAATACATAATCGCACTCGATGCGACCGGTCATCTCTGTTGGCGCATGGCCGTCACGAGTTAACGAAGACCACCACACCTAGAAGAAGTATTGCCGGCTGCGGTCGTATCTCCAAAATACTGCGAGGGAAACTCCAAACGAGGAGATCAGCGCGATGATTGGCGAGCGAGTATCCGATGCCAAGTATCCCGTTCGACGCAGGTCGATATCAACGAACTGCGCGATTGGCACATCTAAGCCGAATTCGTGCACAAGTAATGTGAGCTTCAAGTTGAAAGTGCAATTTGGGTAAACCAAGCAAGAGGCAAATACGCAAAAAAAAAGGGCTCGAAACTTACCCTTGACGTAACTACACCGGCCGCATAATAGTCGAAAAAAAGAGGTGTCGACCATTCGGCTTGCCTCCCCTTGTCGAAAGCCAATCGCGGACGAAAAAACGCATTTCAGCGAAAGTCTGAACAAGCAATAAGGGCGAAGTTGCCATGACGAGAAATGCTATTGTGGAAAGAAATGCTACCTGCCGGATGATGGGCCATCGGCTTGGGCAACACCCCTTGGATGCACAATTTCCCGTTGAAATGAACACTCCCCCAATGGCGAAAGCCTTACTCTAATTGTGGCAACATAAGTTGCTATAATTAGGAGGGAGAAGACAATTTAAAACATTGGGTGTATGGTTAATCAACGGAAATCGAGAATTAGCCAAGGGGTAAAAATGCGTCCAGATGAGAAAGAAATGTTTGCCGAGCCGGTAAAAAGAATCCATGCGGCAATAACAGCCGAGTGGAAGATGTCCGCGCAAATTTCCGACTCCACCCGGCTAAATTACCAGAACGCGATGGTTCAGCTCAACAAGCAAAGAGAGAAAGCAATAATCAATGGCGTGACGTTTGTCCTCGACTATGCGAATAAAAATACCCGCGCCGTATTCGCATCTGCGATTCGGCGGGATGCGATGCAGCGACTACTCCAAGTTCCCGATGTGGATTCAATTGAGGGTGCAACGAAACTACTGAGTGACGTGCAGGTCGACCTGTTGCAGGTTGAAGCGATGATTGCTCGTCACAAAATCACGCCAAAGTCGAAAAAATCATCATTGAGTGAATGGACAATTAATCTCGCTGCATTAGAAAAAATACGCCCCCGTTGGCGTGATGAGTTGCAACTGAAAATGGCTAAATCAAAATACGCAGCATTGTTAGCGATTCAGCGTGCCAGTGGTTGCCGAACGGAAGAATTGGTGCGAGGTGTGACTGTCACTAAAGCCGGTGAAGGAGAATATCTGATCACGATTGATACGGCAAAACAAAGGGTCGCAAATGGGGACAATCGCGTTCGCGTCATCAAGTCTTTTGACAAGAGACTTGAACCATTTATTGGTCTGGTTAAGTTGGAAGTAAATACTAAAGAAACCGACCCGCCCGAGGTTCGAGCCAACGCAATAAAGCTGGCTAAAAACAACTATAAGCAAACGATAATGAATGTGTCCAAACGTTCATTTGGAATGGCAATATCACCTAAAGCGTTTCGGGCCAGCATGGCGTCAGATCTGCGGGCTGGTGGTGCCACAACAATCGGCGTGGCGGAGGTTCTGGGACATGGTTCAACCGATTGTGCAAACAAATATTCACGCGGACTGAACGTGCGCGGCAAAGGGCGATCTGCCCCAGTTGTACTTGAAACCGCACGGGTGAAGGTTCAGTCGAAACCCATTTCTGCGTCGCTCGCAGATTCAAAAAAACGGGCCCTTGTTCCTAGCGGGAAGTAGCGTAAAACTACTGAGTCATTTTACTGCGGATGTCAGCTGATTAGGAGACGTAGAATCGGCGCTAGCCAGAATGAGTTGAAGGTCGCTGACGCGTGAAAATCGTGAGTTCGAAAAACTCAGTACGGACATTCCGGCAACCTGAACTTACAATTATTACAGGAAATCGTCAGCGTCCGCAAAGGCCCAGAATGCGACGGGCAGAAAATCCGAAAAAAACCGACATTGTCAATTTTATTAAATTGGTATTTGTTCAACTTGCGTCAACATCCGCTTACTGTTTTTTCGAAATATTACTATCAAGCCAACGCGGCCTGTTATGCCGTGATCCAACCAATAGCAGCATTTACGCGACAAATGGATAAAGCCAGCCTTGAACCGAATACGTGGCGACGAAGCAAAACATTTTATCCAATTTTGGCATGTATAATCTCGGTTCTTAAAGGAATCATCAAACTTCATGGAATCTGAATTGCGCAAGCGCCAATCCGCCCAACAAGCGCGGGAAGATTCCAGGATCGACATCGACTGGCAACACCAGATTCGCAGCTACTTGCTCGACCAATCGCGCATCAAAGATTTGTGCACCAACTTCGAAGTCGGCAACACACGGGCCGTGTTGGATGGCGACATGGCTGATTTTATTTTGGCCAGATTGAAGCAAGGAATTTAGTCATGTCTGAGCGTGAAGAAAATTCGCTGAATGAATTTTTCGCGCCTGGCATTGAGCCTCAAGATGTTCAACAACTATTCCCCTTGCTCAACGCGCGCACGTTTATCGACGCGCTCATCGCCATGTTTCGTGGCGGTAACGATGAGGTATTGGTACGCCTGATGGTACTTCGAGAGATTGGTCTGCGCGCCGATACGCCAGAATGGTCGCCTCAGGAACTGAACTCCCACTTTTCCTTTATCACTCAGTCTAAGTTCAGTACCGTTCTGAATCGCCTACGCGAGCATGAACTACTGCTTTGGGATGCAGAACGGCGCCTCTATCAGCTTTCTACCGCTGGACGCATGGTGTTGTCTGCGCTCTCCAGTCTGCTGAATTTCAGCACCGAACAAGACGGTGAATTAGGCTTTTTTGCCGCACAAATTGCAGCAGGATCCTCAGTTGGCAAACTCTCGTCTGAAGCCTTGTCGCATCTGCTGGCGCGGTTGGCAGAGCTTGAAGGAGAGTTCTCGCAGGCTGTAACTTCAGGTTCCGAATTTCGCCTGCGTGCCGCTCAAAGTAAGCTGGAATCCGTCCAGAAATGGATGGACAAATCCAACGAAGTGATGCGGAATCTTTCTGCCGATGGTCTCGACGAAACAACTTGGCGGCTTGCGCAGCAGATTGGTCAGCGCCAGTCAAAGTTGATGCGTATGTCTTCAGTATTTCAGCGCGAATTAGCGGCCATTGCGCGCCAGCAAGTTCATTTATCGCAAGGAGGATTAACTTCATCTGAACTTGCCGCTTGGCTTAAACAACGAGATGTCGACGAACTGAATGAACTGGCGGCTGAACAATTAGCCTGCACACCGGAAGAGACTTTTATTCTTCCGGACGTGATGCTTGACAATACTGAGGACTTCATCGCACGCGAACAGCCAAACCGCCACATTTCGACCATGCCGGTACCCGCCGAGGTCGAGTATGTTAATGACCTACCGTATGAACCGCCTCCGCAATTATCGGAACTTACCCGGCTGCTCAATGGGTTGGATGCTTCATTATCCGTATCGGATGCCGTGGTCGGCGGCAGTTTTAGCTCAGCCTCGTACCGTCTCTCGCTGCTGACTTTCCTCGGAGAACAAAACGTCGAACCCGAACTGGCTCCGCTCGCGGAGTTACCGGTAACACTAAGATGGCATGAACACAACGAATTGCACACGATCAACCGCGATGAAGTCGCTTTCATCAGCAACGGAGAACTCCTGCCGAAGGAAACGCAAACATGAACCATGATTCCGCGGCGCGCCTGATTGCCCGCCTTCTGGCCTTGCGCTATCTGCCGCGCGAAGATGCAGAAATACGTCGTTTGCTGATCGATAGCAGTTTCCGCGATGAAGTGGAACAGCGCCTTGCCGGCAGCGGCCTGCGCCTATTGGCTCACCCCTTTGCCGCACACGTCAGCATCGCACTCACTCGCGAGTGCGAAAGTTCCGTATTTGAGCAAAATGACGCGTGGCAGGCCAGCAACATCGGATTGGCCAAGGATGCAGTAGCACTGCTGGTGATCCTATGGGCGCTTATTATCCTGCCCAAGCGCGAACGCCAGTTGGCTGGTGAGGCCGCGCAGCAGGAAACGCAGAGCGAACTGTTTGAGAACGTTAAACTCACGCCTCTAGCCCATGAAGCATCTCGCGGTATTCCGCAAAATGTATTGCTGGAGGACTATGGCAAATTGTTGGGCGGTAAAACGCGTATCAGTTTTAGTTTGCCGCAGTTAGCACGTCTCGGTTTCATTGAACTTAAAAACAAAGTTATTCATGAAGGTCCGCTGCTCGACCTTGCTTTTGACTACGCCGAAATGGCACCTCGCATTCTCAACGGCGCGCTGGCCGATTTGCTGAAACAGCGCGGTTTATTGAGCGAAACGACTGATCAGGAGGCGCACTGATGTTTCGCCTGCTTGAACTGGAAACCGTACACTGGGATTACTGGCGCAATTTCAAACTTCCGCTGAATGCGCCCATCATCACCATCTCCGGCCCCAACGGATCGGGCAAAACTACCCTACTTGATGCCTTGCGTACTCTGCTCGCGTTAGAGTGTTCCAAGAAACGCGATTACAAGCGCTATGTGCGGCGCAATGGCGAAGATTTCTGCTGGCTGCGCGGTGTGATCGACAACCAGCGCCCTCCCGGTAGTAGCAAGCGCCCATTTGGCTTGCCCTACCAACGGGATCGCATCACGCTGGCCTGTCGCATCGACAAGAAAGGCGGTGACTGGAATCGAAAATACTGGATCGCAGACGGCGAAGTGAACCTACAGGAGATCGAGAAAGCCGGCGAGGAATTTGGTGTACGTGACTACCAGCGCATACTCCACAGTGCCGGGCTGTCGCCCGCCATCGCACGGGTACTTTCGCTGGAACAGGGGCAGACCGACAAGTTGTGCGAACTGTCGGCCAAAGAGCTATTGAACTTGGTGTTCGATGTATTTGGCGACAAGGAAGTGCTTGAGCGCTATCAGGAAGCGCGCCACTATCAGGAACAAACGGCACGCGAACTCGATGCCGTACAGAACCAGTTGGAGGCTTTGGGCAACAGCCTGGAAAAACATGAACAGAAAGTAAATCGTTATCGCGAATGGCAAGGACTCAATCAGGAGAAAATTGAGTTATTTTCGGAAAAGCGCCCGCGTCTGGATTACTACCTGCTGAAACGCGAGGCCGAAAATGCTGGACGCACGTTGCAAGCCCAGCGGCGCGAATGGCGAGCTAAACGCGCAGAACTTCAGAAGAAACAACTTGAATTACAAGTTGAGCAGCAAGCGCTTGAAGCTGCGCAATTGCGCAGGCAAGCGGCACAGGAAAGCGAACAGAATCAGCAACGCGCATTGAACGAACTAAATCGCGAACTGGGCAACTGGGAAGCCATCGTCAAGCAGCACGAGCGCCTCTTACATCAGGCCGATACTGCTGGGGGACAGACAGCCGACGCGCGTGCGCTCGAACGACTGGAAGGGGAGCGGGCCAACTTGCTGGTGCGCATCGCCGAGCTTACCCGACAGCAAAGCCAACTCGACGAGATTCTAGAAAATCTCGCTGCAGGACGCCGCTCCGACCCTGCCGACGTAGTGGCGTTCCGTCAGGCGTTAAATCAGGCTGGTATTGCTTACGATCTACTCAGCGATGTCATTGAGATTGCAGATGCGTCATGGCAAGCTGCGGTGGAAGCCGTGTTAGCTCCATTTGCACACCTTGTATTGCTGGCGAAAAGCAAGGATGCAGAGCATGCGATGACACTGGGCGAGAAGCTTCGCTATCGCCATTTCATCGTGCCCGAGAGCATACAACCAGGTCTGCCGCCGCAAGGTTCATTGCTGGAAGTTGTTCGTTTTACCAAGCCTGTACCGGAATGGTTGCTACGGACTCTGGAAAGAACTCGCCGCGTCGAGGATGCCACCGCAGGAGCAAAGTTGTCGCGTGGCGAAGACTGGATCACACGTCAAGGTTATTTGCGCGAACGGCGCGGAGGACGTTACGCTGCACCAGAGCAGGCGCGTTTTGGCAAAGCTCGCCTCGAAGTATTGCGTCAGCAACGATCCGAACTAGAGAAAGCCCTTGAGCCGTTGTACGAACAGCGCAATGGCCTGACTGATCACATCCGGAACCTGCAAGCACAATTGGCAGGAGAGGATGCAGTCGCACAACTGGCGAAACGTGCTGCCGAGTTTGCCGAGGCTCGTCAGGAATACGATTCACTCGTGTTACGCCGACGCGATAATGGTGTATATCAGGCACAGCAAGAACGCGAACAATCCGACGAAGCCGTCAAAACGGCGCACGATTCATTGCAGAATATGAAATTCAGTCTGCAAACGCTACAGAATGAAATTACAGCCAAGACAAATCGTGGCGGGCGTGAAGATCAAATCAAACGCCTGCAAGCGATACGCCATAACCGGAAGCATTTTCCTCCAAGCTGGTGTGACGACGCGGAAAATCAAATGATCTTCGACAAATATCGGGACACCACCAATATTGATCTGCGCATTGAAGAAATCGAACGGCGTTTCAACAACGAATCCTGGGAAACGGATGCCACCGTAGTCGCGCTGCGTGACAAAATCAAAGCTGACTATCAGCTGATGAAAAACGATCTTGAACATCGCCGCCACGACAACGAGACGGCACGTAGCCAGACAGATGCTGCGCGAGAGCAATACATCAATGTGTTGCGACACACTGTCACGCGCTATGTTAAGAACATTCGCACACTTGGCGAACTCGCCGGAATTAAAATTGAACACGAACCGGTATTACTCGGCAATGACGATCTCGCACTGGCGCAAGCCGGGTTGGCAGTGCGCTTCGATTTCGACGAGAAGGGCTTCATGGGCATGAACGACGGAGACGCCTCCGGCGGTCAACAGGTAATGAAATCGCTTATTCTGTTGGTTGGGCTGATGATGGAAGAATCTCATCCAGGCGGTTTCGTGTTTATCGACGAACCGTTCGCCCATCTCGACATTGTCAATATCGAGCGGGTATCCACCTTTCTCAAGGCTACGCGAGCACAATACCTGCTCACCACGCCCGTTACACACAACGTCAGCATTTATGACCCGTCAATGCTTACACTAGTGACATTCAAAAAGCGCCCCAATGAATCCTGGGCTCCGGGCGTCAAGGTACTGGTCCGCGATACCCATGCCTGAGGACATCCGTATTGAATCCTTGGATCAGCGCAAAGTCTGCCAGCGACGGAAGCGTTATTGCGAGCATCTGCCGCAACAGCTTGGAGCGATACCCGGAGAGTGGCGCGAACTGCTGACCCGCTGGGTACGCCGAGGCGGCAACAGTCGCTGGGAAACGTTGCGTAATGATGCTGGCGTGACGGGCATTCAAATGGCTCAGTCGCTGCTGGATTGGCTACTGCAAGAAGGCTGGGCCGTTGTGGTGGAACAACGCCAGCTTGGCGACTGGTGGCCACTCTCATTGGAATTGCGCAATCTGTCTCAACTGCGGAGCGCACTTGGCATCAGTGACAAGGAGCAAGAATTACAGCGGTGGCATGCGGCGCGTGAAGAACTGAAAAGCTGCTGTAATGAGAACCTTGCCTCAGCCCTGCTAGCGCTGGATGATCTTCCCGTACACCGCGCTTTAGCACGCTACGATCTGATCGCGGCCTTACAGCGCTGGGAGAATATGCAGAAAAGCGGTACACGTCGCGACTTTGCCTTGGCCGCGCGAGACGACACCAAAGGTGTTAGCGGAGCCGAATGGAACTGGCTGGAGCAAACACTAGATTTAGCCGAGTTCCGCATTGAGCGCCATACGCCGTTACTACTGCTCTCCGCCTCGCTTACATTGACGCTACCGCACGGTCAACTCGACCTGTCCTGTTATTCCGACTTTGCCGCAATAACTCCCGCAACACTGCAAAACATCTCCGCAGCCTCAGGTTCAATCAGGCGCTGGCAACTGGTGGAGAACCGCACGAGTTTCGAGCGTGTCGCACGTCAGCGGGAAAATGACATAGGAGTAATCTGGTTACCGGGTTTTCCACCAAGCTGGTGGTGTACTTCGGTGGGCCATCTGCTCGACCTTGTGCCCGCACCTGCGCAGTTTGCTTGCGACCCCGACCCAGCGGGCATTGCCATTGCTCTCAAAGCCGCTGAACTGTGGAAGGAACGCAATCTTACTTGGCAACCATGGAAAATGTCGGGAACCGATCTCGCGGGTTTGCATGTGCGTAAACGCTTGTCCGATGCAGATAGGATTCAGATTAAAACTCTTCAGCAAGAGTCTATGCTTCCCCCTCCTTTTTTAGAGCTGATTGAGTGGATGCTCGAACATGGCGAGAAGGGTGAACAAGAAGGGTATCTTTGAAAGAACTTAGTTACCTAGGTCCAGACTGGAGTGACTGTCCACATTTTCTGACCGTCGCATTCTCGGCCAATGCTGCCGGTGGCATCCAGACTGTCCTATGACCGGTATGTGGTAAAGCTGCCATACAAGTTTCGTCAGCTTTGAAAAATCGACCGATCACTTCGTGCCATTTCCAGACGGTCACCCACAACTCGGGGCGTGTCCGGTTTTCGGCCAATGAAACGCTGGCGATTTTCTGAAAAGGCCCTCGGTTGAGCCTGCTGGTAGGTCTGCTATTCAATATTATGAAATCACACTTCTTCCCAAAATAACGAACAGCAAGTAATGCTTGCGAGATACTTTCATTAGCAGGCTTCCTTTAGTTCCAAGACGAGCCTTGTCCGAAGGTGTGAACTTTCGGCGTTAGGGAGCCATTTCATTTCCGGCATTAAGGAGCCAGTAGATTGTCGGCATAAAGGCGCCACTTTATTTCCGGCGTAATGGCGCCACAGGATTTCCGGCGTTAAGGCGCCACTTTGAACCCTGATCAGGGGCTCGAACTTTCATTAAGCAACTAGACTTCCGGCATTTTGCCGGGAGAGGTTGTGACTAAACGGAGGTTCGAGATGTATCAGTACCGAAATGTTTTGGTGCGCATGCGCCAAGGCGATTCTGATCGGGATATTGCCCGGTCCAAAACGATGGGACGCAAAAAACTCGCACAGGTTCGCGAGATCGCCAGCGAACGTGGCTGGCTTGCCCCCGAGTTTCCTTTGCCCGATGACGGAGTGCTGTCCACGCTGTTTGAGCGCAGGGAGGCATTGCCTGTCAGCTGTATTTCAACGCTGGAACCCTGGCGTGATCAGATCACCAAGTGGCATGCGGCCGGTATTCAGGGCACCACCATCCACGCCACGCTGGTGCGCAATCACGGTTTTACCGGCAGTTATTCCTCGATGTATCGCTTTCTGGGGCAACTCGTTTCCCTGCAGCAGCCGGATGTTCCGCTACGCCTGACGTTCAAGCCTGGCGAAGCGGTTCAGGTTGATTTCGGTGCTGGTCCGCTCATCACCGATGTGTACACCGGCGAGATCTTCAAGACCTGGTTCTTCGTGATGACCTTGTGCTGGTCGCGTCACCAGTATGCCGAGTTTGTCCGCGACCAGACCGTGGCGACATGGCTGGGCTGCCATCGGCGTGCGTTTGAGTCGTTCTCGGGCGTACCCTCACGCGTCATCATCGACAATGCCAAGTGCGCCATCACCAAAGCCTGCGTCTATGAGCCGGATGTGCAACGGGCGTATGCCGAATGTGCGGAAGGATATGCGTTCAAAATCGATCCTTGTCCTCCACGGGATCCACAAAAAAAAGGAATCGTTGAGGCAGGCGTCAAATATATCAAGGGCAGTTTCCTGCCGCTGCGCGAATTCCGCGATCTGGATGACGCCAACCGCCAGTTGCAGGCGTGGGTGATGAACGAGGCGGGCAACCGCATTCACGGCACGACCCGCGAAGCCCCTCTCAAACGCTTCGCCGAGGTGGAGAAAAGCCTGCTCAATGCTTTGCCCAGCGTTCCACCTGAGTTGGCCAGCTGGGCCAAGGTCAAAGTCCACCGTGACGCGCACGTCCAATACGAGACCAACCACTATTCGGTGCCGTTCCGGCTGATCGGATGCGACCTGTGGTTGAAGGCGACCGGCACCATGGTGACGCTGTACCGCGAACACGAAGCGGTTGCCAGCCATGTGCGACTGACGGGGAAAGGGCTGCGCGACACCGTGACCGACCATATGCCGCCCGAAGCGCAGGCGTGGCAAATGCAGGACACACAGTGGTGTTTGAAATCGGCCTTGCAGATTGGTCCGGCCTGCCATGCCATGGTGCATGCCATGTTCGGCGACCATGTCTTGATCAAGATGCGTGCTGTACAGGGCGTGCTGCGGCTCAAACAGAAATACGGCGCAGCCAGATTGGAAGCGGCCTGCCAGCGCGCCAACCATTACGGCACGCCGGGCTACAAGGTGGTCAAGATCATTCTTGAGAAGGGACTGGATCAGCTCGCGCCGCTGGCAGCCTTCGACGCACTGGCCACCACATACACCCAAGGCGGCCGATTCTGCCGCGATACCCAAACCATTCTTCAATGAGGACTACCATCATGCATCCAATTCCCGAACTGACACCCCTGCTCAAACAACTGCGCCTGTCCGGCATTCTGGACTCACTCGAGGCCCGCAACCGCGAAGCCATCGACCGCAAGCTGGCCTACACCGATTTCCTCAGCTTGCTGATTCATGACGAAGTCGCCCGGCGGGAGCAAAAGAAACTGGATATGCGACTACGACGTGCAAGCTTCCGTAACCAAAAAACACTGGAAGGATTCGATTTCGACCGACTTCCCAATCTGAACCGCTCGGCAGTCCATGATCTGGCGACTTGCCGTTTCATTGAAGAGAAAGTCGCCGTATTGATTGTGGGTCCGTGCGGCACCGGCAAAAGTCACCTGGCGCAGTCGCTGGGTCATGCGGCTGCACGCCAGGGCTATGACGTGCTGTTCATCACGCAAACCCAGCTCCTGAGCAGCTTGCGCGCAGCTCAGGCGACTGGCAATTATGCGCGGCGATTTAAATCCCTGGTCAAAGTGCCCCTGCTGATCATTGACGATTTCGGACTCAAACCCTTGCGTTCGCCTGAAGATGAAGACTTCCATGACTTGATCGCCGAACGCTACGAGCGTGCCGCCACCATTCTGACCAGCAATCTCGACTTTGATGAATGGGGTGAAGCATTCGCCGCAAATAAAATGATCGGCGCAGCGACGCTGGACCGATTGCGCCACGGTGCGTATCGCGTGGTGCTGGATGGAGAGAGTTACCGCGACCCGAAGCCAATGCCGGAAAGGTCAAAAACGCCGACAGGGAAAGGAGGCAAACCTACTCAAGCCTGAAACAGCTACACCAGCAGCAAAACAGAGTGAAAATGCGATTGCAAAAACAGCTCATTTCACGCATTCTTTACCCCCAGTTTGAGCCCCTGATTTGGCACTTCAAAGTGGCGCCATTACGGCGGAAATCAGTGGCGCCTTAATGCCGAAAAGTGACAGAAGGAGACTATAACAGAGCAGTTGGCTCCTCTTTTTTAGCGTTTCGTCGCATATCGCTTCCCTGTTCCAAAGCTGCTGCTTATGGTGCCGCTCTGCAATTGGCCGATTGCTGCTTACACACAAACTCGCCGAAGTAGTTTCTTCTATTGGGAACTCGACAGGGGAGCGGCGTGGGAGAGACTGTTACCTAAATATTGGAGTGATTCAATTGGCGTATATCAAGATGGCTTTTGATTGGCGCAAATAGTGAAAGGTGGTTGATTCATGAAAATCGTTAAATGCATAATTAGTTGCTCATTTTTATTATTTCAAACATCTATATGTTTCGCAGGAGACTCAGTCAACCTATCTGTTGCTCCTGATCCGGCAACAGGTTGTAATCAATTTAGAATTGATGTCGCCCTGACTGAACATAGCACTTTAGGCGTAATGCCAGCGCACTGTACAGATCGACCTTCTCGTCCATCTCGTTTTTTTGGAGGGGACATGAAAATGAATAGCCAAGTGACGAATAAGTTTAATCGGATTCTTATCCCATGGAGATATTCTCCGTATGGTGTATTTAGCAATGGATTCTTTGTGGAGGCGTTAATTGGAGTGGAAAAAAGTGAATTAAAGTCGGCATCTGGATCTAGTGCAAATGTCACTTTCATTGATACCGGCGTTTGGCTAGGTTACCAATGGATTTGGCATACTGGATTGAATATTGCCGCCGTCGCTGGGATTAATCATTTGACACAAAATAGTATCGACAAAAACATTTCTCCCGCAGAGAGTAGCAATGTTAGCGATTATCTAAATCAACAAACTAGTACAAATACTCATGTGGGAGGCGGAGTCTTTTTGGGATGGGCTTTCTGAGGGAGCTAAAAGAATTTGCTGTTTAAGGATTATGGTAGTGTCGACTTATCATTGAAGGAACATTATGGGTACGCATCGTGGGTTGTTTTTGGTTGCCTCGGCAGCGGCTTTTTTGATCACTGGTTGTACGGCGATACCGCAGCAACATGCTGTGAAGGAAGTCCATATCTGTGACACTGAGGATTGCAATTCGACAATTCACAAGTACACCGCTGGCCAGTTACTCACCGGATTCCAAAAGCTCCTTAAGGCGAATGAGGACAAACAGGTGAAAATTTGCGAGTCGGACCCTAAGACCCACGCTTGCAAAAGCGTTGGAATATGTCAGTTTGTTTTAGGAGGACTTATTCCCGGTAGTGGCTGTGCGGAACATATTGTATTTAGTGAGACCGCGATCGGCAACCAAACAGGGAAAATTAGTTTGAAGGCGAACATGCCACTTACTTTTCTTTGGACACCAGTGTCTTGTGAGACTACGACCGTGATACTTTCGGTTCACACTCCTGATGAAATTTACATGGATTTCAAGCCACGGTACTGTAACTGGATGATGGTGGGCAATATGAGCGCTACTTTCAACTTCGCGGTGGAGTCCTTAGATCTGGGCCGCGGGCAGATTGGTGGATACTGGAGTCACGCGGTAACGGGAAGTGGTAACGGTAGAGGTTCGGGTTACGCAGTACTAAGTTTTCCAAAAACTATGCCTGATGGCGATAACTGGCTGGTTGAACGACCAGAGCTTCCGGTACCGCGATCCAAATTGTCTGGTACGCAGGTCGAAAAGGAATCCGCGCCGTTAGCTCGCTCCGTCACAGAAGTACGAAGCAATTAACAGAAGGGGATTCTTGTTATGTACATGATCAGTCGCGCGATCTCCACATTCATTGATTCGGACAGATCTCCGGCGAAGGCTGCGCAAGAAGCAGGCAGCAGTCTCGGAGCGCAAGTGCCGACGTGGGTTTGGCTAATGCTTGGCATCGTGTTGACCGGGCTTGCGGGTAATCGCTGGAATATTGCCCTGCTCGGCTGGGTCGCTCCTGTTCCTTTTCTGGTCGCCGTGCAGCGGCTATACGGCTGGCGCGGAGCTGTGCTTCTATTCCTGACATTGAATGTGGCGTGTGCGCTGCAAGTGCTCAAAATTATTACTGCGCCGTTGTCCGCTCCCATGGCGCTCATGTTCAGCATCCCAGCGGCGGTATCCTTGTGGCTTCTGCTAATGATGTGGGTCTGGATATGCCGGCGCTTGGGTAAAGTCTGGGGCTTGTACAGTTACGTTGCGCTCATGACAATCGGTGACTGGTTCGCCTTTGCGTTTAGCTATTCTGGAGCATGGCCAACGTCGGCGAATTCGCAGCTCGACAATTTGCCATTGTTACAACTGGCATCGCTAGGCGGGCTTTCACTGATTGGTGCATTGATGGCGTTGGTGGCCGGCAACATTTTTCTGGTAGTCGATTCGCCGACACCTAAAGCGTATTGGAGCCATTACGCCTTTATGTCAGTCGTTTTGATTGCCGCGCTTGGATGGGGCTCCGTTCGCTTGGACAATCTGGATCTTGGTCCGACTATCCGGGTGGGCGGAGTCATCACTCATCTAGGTCTCGGCCAAGGCACGCCGAGCTCTGAGAGACTCTCAGCCAACACCGACGATTTGTTCGCACGGAGCGAGGTTGCGGCGCTACGCGGAGCACAGATCGTTGCATGGAATGAAGTGGCTACTTTGGTCAAGCCAGATGGGGAAGCCAAACTGATAGAGCGCGGTAAGGAACTTGCACGCCACAGTGGAATTGATTTCGTCATGGCATACGGCGTTCTGCTGCAAGAGTCACCGCTACTCATCGACGACAAATATGAATGGTTCGGTCCTGACGGTGAAATTGTTGAGGTATACCGAAAACATCACCCGGTGCCTACCGAGCCTACATTGAAGGGGGATGCGCCGATCCGTGTACTGCAACGCCCCTGGGGCCGCGCTGCGGGAGCGATCTGCTACGACTATGATTTTCCTGCCCTTGCGCGCGCACATGCGCAAGGTGGCGCGGGCGTGGTGATGGTTCCTGGAGGTGATTGGCGCGGCATCGATCCCTACCATACCCTTATGGTTCGTGCGCGCGCCATTGAAGGGGGCATGGCGGTGGTGCGCGTAGTTCGCGATGGCACGTCCATGATGTTTGATCAGTATGGCAGGGTACGTGCCAGCCTGGGAGCCTGGGAGGGCAATGAGGGTATCCTGATCGGCACGGTGCCCACACAGCACGTCAAGACGCTTTACACTTTTTTGGGAGACTGGCCCGCAGTGGTTGCCTCCGGATTTCTGTTGGTTGCTTTGGCGGCTATAGCGCGCCGCCGCTCGTGAATAACTGTCCTTTTCAGTGTCATGATTCGAGGGCTGCGGTGCATTAAGATTGGGGTGCACAATGAATTTGAATATTGCCGAGCCGTGAATACCCGCAGATAATTGCTCGATGAAAAATGCTCTGATCTACTTGGCCTCCATTTTCACATTCAACACCGCGATTGCCGGGGTGCTGAGTATGTACCTTGGGCCATTCTGGTTCGAGTTCATCTATTCGCAATGCATTGGACTATCAGTCCTATCAAGTATCGCCTTGACCATTTTTGTCGTGCGGCCCGGCCTTATGCGCTGGGTAGCGCTATGCATCACGATGCCGGCTGCGGTTGCGCTCGGCATGACACTGTCATTTGCGACCAGCGGTGTCGGCAGCTGGCACAACCAGAACGCATGGAACACCATGGTAATAGGCTTATTCTTCGGGCTTATTGGCGCAATCACGCTGCTGCTCGGGGAGCGAATCGGATTCGAGATCGAACAGCGCAAGCACTTCAAAGCGGAAAGTGAGAAGCGTGAGATCGAGGCTCATCTTAAGTTGCTTCAGGCACAGATAGAACCGCACTTCCTGTTCAATACTCTGGCGAATGTTAGCAGTCTGATCGATAGCGATCCAACAGTCGCCAAGAAATTGCTTGAGCGCCTTAACGAATGGCTGCGAGTTGCATTGGCCCGGGCCAGGAGCGATGTCGCAACCTTGGGCGACGAGCTGGACATGCTAGAAAACTATCTGCAAATACTAAAAGTCCGCTTCGGTGACCGCCTGATATGGAGAATAGACGTGACTGAAGATGCCCGAGAGACGGCCTTTCCACCGATGCTGCTACAGCCGTTGGTGGAAAATGCCGTGCGTCACGGGATCGAACCCAAGATTGGTGGCGGTGAAATTGGCATCCATGCGCGGATTCAAGACGCTTCGTTGCATATTAAAGTTAGCGATACCGGTGTGGGCTTTACAAACAACCATGCAAGTGGGGCGGGCCTGTCAAACGTCAGCGCGAGGCTGGAAGCGCTGTTTGGTGATGCCGGTAAGCTGAGGCTGGAAACCAGAAGTGGATACGGGGTGACCGCAACCCTGGAGTTTCCCGCATGAAAGCCGTTATAGCAGACGACGAACCACACCTTGCAGAGGACCTACGTCGCCGATTGGCATCCCTATGGCCAGACTTGCAGATCGTCGCCGTGGTGCATGACGGCGTTGCCGCTGCCGAGATCCTGAAAGAATCCAAACCCGACATGGCGTTTCTCGACATTCGAATGCCAGGACAGAGCGGCTTGGATGTTGCGCGCTCGGCAAATTCGAATTGCAGACTAGTATTTGTCACGGCGTTTGATGACCATGCCGTGCAAGCCTTCGAGCATGCTGCGGTTGACTATCTATTGAAACCAGTCTCAGATGAGCGGCTGGCTCGCTGTGTCGATCGCCTGAAGCAACGTAGCGAGATTGAACCTGACGCTGTGCTGGCTCGGTTGCAACACCTATTGGCGACGCCAACCAAATCAGAATATTTGCGTTGGCTGCGGATACAGGTGGGGCAAACGGTCCGTATGGTCCCCTTGGAAGAGGTGTGCTATTTCCAGTCTGCCGACAAATACACGAGTGTCCTGACACGCGATGCCGAGCTTTTACTGCGTACGCCGCTCAAGGAGTTGCTGGTACAGCTGGACACAGATCAATTTTGGCAGGTTCACCGCGGCACAGTGGTGAACGCACGCCAAGTCGTCCTTGCTCATCATGATTTGACGGGTAAGGTTAAACTTAGCTTGCGTGACAGACCGGAAAAGGTAGCGGTTAGCAGAAGTTATGCGCACCTGTTTAGGCAGATGTGACCCATTCAAGGACCTGCTCAAAGTTGGTCTCGTAACAATAGCGCTGAATTTTAGATGCTCAAGCGGCCGCTTCCTGGCGAGCATTATGGCAACATTGAGTACTGCTGCGTGCCAGTAGGAGACATTCGTTCCTGCCCGTACTATTATGCATATGAGGAACAAAAATTTCGATGGGCTTAAATGAATCAATTGGTTATCGAAAATATGCTTTCCACACTAATTTCAATAGTACAGACCGGTGGGTCTGGTGAATAACTGTTATGTTTTCAGGAGCCACCGTTGAACGCAGCCGAATTTTTTAAGTGGTTTACACCGATAATTGTTGGCCTGATATCGGCTTATGTTGCTTCATCGCTTGCGCTGAAAAAGTTTAAGAAAGAGAAGGTTTGGGATGAGCGAAGGGCCGCCTATAAAGAAGTCATCGAATCAATAGAAGAAATTATTCACTGGTCAGAACAGTTGCGCGCATCACACTGCTGCGAGCCCACCATTGGCCGTGAAGGTGACGTGGATGCTTCGCTGAGAAATTTAGCAAAATACAGTGCGACAGGTGCTCTGATTTTTTCAGAGAGCTTTCATGACATATTGAAAGACGCCAACGGTAGAATCCACAGGATTATGTTCCAAATCGACGATGAGAGTAAGCCGGACTTAAACTCTGAAAAAGAAATGGCTGAATGGCGCTTTGTGCACGCAAGTGAAATGAGGAAGGTACTGGAGGAATGCCTGCCAAAACTAATTTCTGTTGCAAAGAGCGAGCAGCCTTGAAGCATAACCAGGCAGTCAACGGGACTGTTTTTCCGCGCCGCCTTTGGCTCCGCTCAAAAGCGGCCCGTTAGCTTGGCGTTATGCTTGCCCATCGCTCATCTCAACACTTGGAGACTCCTAATGACTGCTCATTCTGATCCTGTACACGTCATTGACTTTCGGAACACCTCAAATTGCACAAGGATCGAGTACGCAAAGCCTGGCGAAGAGCTCAACATCCTCGTGCGATCGGAACGACCTACTGATTCCCCATCCATTCGAGCCAAGGGTAAGCGAAGTGAAGATGGTTCGACATTTGAGGTTACCGTGGCAACGGAACACGGAATCGAATCCCACTCGTGGACTTGGGCGTTCCTTCAGGATGCTTTGCGAGTACACCGAGGAACTCCCGGGTAAACCGTAGTGAAAAGCATGCATTGCCCTACGCTCAAGTTCGCTCCCTTCGGTCGCTGGGACGCGCCTGCGGCGCGTCCCTCAATTTGAACGTTATATATTCTGAGATCACCTATGGATTTCTCCAAAGCATTTAAACAGATATGGTGGTTGATTCTTATCGTCACTATCGGGGTGTTCTTGCATGATCGCTATTCATTATTGATTGATGGAAAGGCGGTAGCCAGCAGGGGGCGGTGATGAGTGATGATTATCTATACTTCAAGTTTAAGCCAGTCAACAAGTACCTGATTGAGTCACTGGTCAAGCCGAGCTTATATTTTCCAACACCAGACAAAGTAAATGACCCGTTCGACTGCCGCTTGGACATACGCAAGAGCTTCCAACGTGCCGCAGAAGTAGCTACAGGAATGCGTCGAAACAGTCTTCTGGCAGCTTTGAATTCCGGGATCCTACTGGAAATGTTTTCAGGGCAGTTCCACGAAATCGGAGTCTGCTCATTCTCTTTGTTGGAAGGAAGCTTTGACGAGCCGCTACTGTGGTCGCATTATGCCGATTCGCACAAGGGGGTGTGCTTGCTGTACCGATTTCCTGAGGCTTTCCTTGACGACCCGAAGAAAATAATCGGAGTGGATAGGGTGCAATATGGAACAAATGTCTTGACAGACTGGCTGGTGAACTCTGACGTTCAGCCGAGTGAAGGTGATGACTTTGTAACTGGACTGATAAGAACATACCTTACTTCCAAGAACAAGCCTTGGGAATATGAAAAGGAGGCTCGAATCATTCGGCCTACACATGGTGCATTGGACATCCCTCATGGATTCCTTGAGCAGGTTTGCTTTGGCTTGCAGACACCTAAAGAGGATATAGACCTTGTTACAAAGCTTGCAAGGGAACACAGCGGATGTAAGAGGTTTGTCAGAGCAGTTCCCGGCGATACTGATTTTGGCATTACCGTAATGGAATTGTAGGTGCATGATGGTCACAACAAATGAGCCAAGAAATCACCACTACGTTCAAGCTGCTTATCTACGAGGCTTTGCTGACCAAAGTGGCGTTCTTCACGTCTATCTCAAGAGCCATAATCGTTGGTTCAGGAATATACCTAAAAATATTATGTGGAAGGACGGTTACTATCGTCAAGGTTGGCTGCCCGAGGGAGAGGACAAGAATATCCTCGAAAAATCCTTTGGGTCTAGCATTGAGCCAAAAGGGTTGAGTGCTCTCCAAAAGCTGATTGATTCACCGGATGCACTCGATAGCGGTGATATGGAGGACATCATCGCCTACATTGACCTGCAAAGATTGCGGGTTCCTCGACAAGCGGATTTGCTGAATTCCTATTCAAAGAAAACCTTCACGAGCGAAGAGCTTATTGCATCTGGACTTGAGGATGAAAACTATTTTCGTCTCGACTTCTTGAAGTGGATGCACGGCCAGTCTAGCCCATACCTGTCTAGAATGAGGTGGCACCTAATCAGAGTGGACGAGGGGTCATCCTTCATCACCAGTGACTCTCCGATTACTCTCATTAATCAAGGCTTCAAGCCTCCCGCTGAACCGGGCCTTGGTCTATATGGGACAATCGTGCTCTTTCCAATTAACAAGTATTATCTCCTATATCTTGGTCATCCAGAATTCGCACGTAAGGAGAAAGGCGCGACTGAAAGGCTTCCAGATGATCTAGAGATGCAGGATACATGCGTTCAGATTCGACGTGGCACATGGCCCAAAGAGATGGTTGAGGCTGCAAATTGCATAATCTGCGACCTCTCACACAACGCAGTTGTGGCAGACAGCAAAGAGGTGCTGGAAGCCGCAGTATTCAACTCGAAGGCTTGATACAAATATGAAATTTCGGCGCGAATCTCTCATCAAGTTCTATGATGAACCAAAGTCATGGACACCTGAGATTATCGGACGTGGTTCGCATGTATCGGCTATAACGGGTCTCATTGGCGAAGACCTCATCATTGCGTTGCTTCGCCATTACTGGAAAGCCCAAAACATTGACAGCAATATCTGCAGCTATCAATGCAACCAAGGCAAGAAAAAAGGCAAAAGGCTTGATGCGTGGCTATTTAGCAATTCGACTCTTTTTCAGGTTGAGGTCAAGAACTGGTCTGGGCATTCTTTAAGCGGGTACAACCTTGCCTCAAATGCGCTCGCTAATGAGCTCAAAGCTTTCGCTACGAAGCGATGGAAACACTACTTCGAAGAAACTGCCGGGTTGCCCTTGGAAATTGCGAAAGTATTAATTCCGATGTTAAAGCCAGAAGAGTATTCCTCCAAAGAAGTAAAGAAACTAATTTGCTTCTGGGCGTACATTGTCGATGAAGAAGGCGAACCATATAGCGTAAAACAACTTGATGGCGATGAGATACACGTGTTTTCAGCCTCAGCATACCTGCGAAGCCTTAGGGATGAAGTAATTGAATTAGAAATGCCGAGAGCAAAGGCAAGGCTTTCGCTATTAGAGGCGCTTTTCGCAGAATGACCACGCCTAACCGTTAGTCAAGAGAGTCTGCTTTGGGGAGTCTCGACTGACTGGAACGGGTCGGTAGTGCTACTTGGCTAACGACCGCTATACGGCGAGCTGTTTAACTGAATCGCCACTGTTGGCTTTAGGGCGGTGAGTATGGAGTGGTGAAAGGCTGGTCGGTGCCATCAACAGACGGTCACGCACAACTCGGGGAGTGCCCGGTTTTCGGCCTTATCGGGACTGTGACAGTTTGCTAAAAAGGCGATCGGCTCAGCCTGCGGAAAGGTCCGCTTTCAAAATTTACAAACTACCACTTTTAACGGCGGTCTCAACCGGTCATTCGCTTTCGCGGATATGCGAGGAGGACCTCCTGGCGGCAATACAATAGTTAGCGATTTATATCCAAATTTTGTCTCATTTTTCGACCACCGACAGGAACGAGGCCATTATTCTGATAAAAACTTATTGTCCGATCAAACTCAGGCAGTGGTGGTGTACATAATTCGATACACGACCAAGCACGCTTTTGTCCATAACTTCGAACCTGCTCTATCAGCACTGCCCCGACACCTGAAGAGCGAAACTCAGGAATAACATAAAACTCCTGTATTACTCCAATCTTTCCGCCGGCATATAGAGCGTAAGTCTCAGCGATTGTCGAAACAGCAACGGGGATATTATCTGCCCAGCCAATAATAGCCGCATAGTGGCCTGCCGATAACAATTCTTCACACCTCTGAACTGTACTTTCCAAATCAATATCGAAATGTTTTGCATTAGTACGCTCACAGATTTCCTGTGTAAGCTGGACGACCATTGAACCGATAATTTTTGCTTTGTCAGGCGTTGCTTGCGTAAATTCTAATTTCATTCGAGTTCTCACTGGAGATGGCTAACGCTTGAAATATCCGGCCGCTGAAGCGCACAGCACGGAGATAACCCAACTGCGCAGCTATAGGGCTGGGTGATAGATGGGTTATGTCGTATGGGCTCACCCCTCGGGGAAGAACACGAAGATTACGCAGCCCTGCTCTGACTGAGGAATGTGCGCTGAGCCAACAGGATTATGAATGAAAGTACCTGCCGGATAATCGTGGACACCGTCGTTAAACACGCCAGATACCACGTAGACTTCTTCAGGGCCAGGAGAGTGGGTATCGAGCGTCGTGAACTTGGATCCCGGGTCGATTTCGAGAATTTGGGCTTTGGCGCCGTTCGTGCCCTGCCAGAGGATGCGCTTACGAATCCCCGGCAAGATTTCCTTCGCGGGAAGGTTTTGCCAATTCGCCGAAACTACGCCTTCAAGGTCAATTACCATCGCTCTCCTTTGACTAATGCAACATAACGACTCTAAAATCTAATTATAAGGAAACACAATATTTTATGTTGGTTCTATGTTGCTACGCGCTACCTAACTATTTCAACTTGAAGCTTTTACGAAGCCCACCAAATCAATTAAGTTTTTCCCTACTGAATCAGGGACAGAGCCAAGCTTTTTTTCGGGCATATTAAGACGATTGACCCAGAAAGTGGGGTAGCCGAATGACTTTGCGCCAGACGCATCCCATCCAGCAAAAGCAACGAAGAGAATTTCCTCACGTTTCAGATTAAACGCATCTATCGCCATCTGGTAAGCACGCGGATCAGGTTTATATGTTTTTATCTTGTCGGTACTAAGCACATGCTCAAAGACGCCCTCAAATTGGGAGTTCTTGATACCAGCGTCGAGTATCTTCGTTGTTGCGTTGGACAGGATCGCTAGTCGGACACCGTCATTTTTTAGTGACTGAAGGGCTGGGGTGACATCTGGCCACGCCTTGAGCGCAAGATATGAACCCATCAGCTGTTTTCGTTTATCTGGTGTCAGATCAATCTTCAATATTTCGCATGAATATTCTAAAGCTTCTTCCGTTGCCTGCCAGAAATCAGCATAGTGGCCGGATAAGGCATGTAACCACTGGTACTCGAATTGCCTAGTACGCCATGCGTTGCTGAGTTCAGTGCCCCTACCCGGAAAGAGCTGCTCCGCAAGTACAAAGACCGGTCGTGGATCAAAAATCGGAAAGGCATCGAAAGCAATAGCTTTGATTTTTGAGTTTGTGGTGGCATGAGCTAAAGATGTTGAAGCCATAAGCCCTGTTACAACACCTGCGGTTACCAATCCGAGAAATTCACGACGATCTAATAACATGACGACCCCTTTCTGTAAGTTATTTGAAGGAAACTATTTTGTTCTGCTACATTATTGTGAGTTAAGCGCTTAGATGCTATTCATGTGTTGCGCATTTATCGACCTGGCCAAATGAACTCTATTCGGATACCACTAGGCTCATAACACATCATGTGTCGCGTAGGCCCGTTTCCCATCATCTCCGGTGAAAACTCGATTTTTACGCCACCCTTTACTAGTCGGTTATAAACGCCGCTTAAGTCACATTCATTTTCAACCTGAAATGCAACATGGTGCAGTCCGACATTTTTATCTTTATCGAATTGGATTGACGGTTCTTCTTTGGTTGCCCACAGAGTAACCATCATCTTGCCATCGCTGACATAGATGGCCGGATAGTCCTCATTTCTGCGTACTATTTTCCAGCCTAGCAAGGAAACAAAAAAATCTGCACTTTCTTCCAGTCTTGAAACTGTTAGACCGATGTGATGCGCCCCTTTGGTGATTGGTCTGAAATAGTCTTTGCGCAACAGTTCCATCTTCAGGAAATCAGTCAGCTTATTGTTGATAAGCATTTGGCATTCACCACAGTGGGAGAAATTTAGCCGCTGGTACAACCCAATCGCTCTCGGGTTGTTTTTGCGAACGATGAGATGAACACGTTGCAGTCCGATTTCATCGAACCCTATCGACAAAGTCCTGGCGATGATGGTTCGGCCCAATCCCTGACCAGTTTTGTCCTCACGCAAAGCAACGCGAAATTCAGCCTCGCCTTGTGCGGTCGGGGAAAGGATAGTGAATGCGATCAATTCACCTGACTGCTCTGCGACATAAATCTGTGTATTCGGCTGGTCACGGAACTCACCGAGCCAGCCATCTTGCCGCAACGCATAGTCCAGATCGGCAAACTCCGCTGGATAGGCCGGCCAGTTTTCGATGGTGATCTCATCTTGCTCCGCGAAAGCACGCAATTGAATCTTGTCATTCGCTTTGAATTGATTCATACAGCTACTGCCAGGCCGCGAGCGCGGCGGTTAGACCGGTAGATCGAATCCCGTTCCGGCTTGGTACCCTGTTGCAACATCTCGACCCATTCGGCAGTTGACATGACCGCCGCAAAGCGCGATTGCAGCACCACGCTCATCACCCGATGTATTTCCTCCGCCGTTGCCCGACCGGCACGATTCTCATACGGCACCGAACCGGAGGCATCGCTTATGAATTCCACCTCGAAACCACTATGGAAGGCATGCAGCATGGTCGATAGATCGCAGTTGTGGGTCATGTAGCCGATCACCGTGACGGTATCGATGGTGTGCTGGCGTAGCCATGCTTCCAGGTTAGTCCCCGCAAAAGCACTGGGGAGTTTCTTAGAAACATAATGGTCATAAGGACGCGAAGCAACGATCTCATGCAACGCTACTCCTGCAGAGCCTTCGGCCATGAATGGAGCATTGGGGGGCAGGGTATTCTGCACGACCACCACCGGCATCGCAGCAGCGCGAGCCGCATCCATTACTGTCTCGATATTGCGCAATGAATCTTGCACCTCGGGAAATTCAATCGGCAGCTCTCCGCCAGCGTAATCATTCTGGACATCGATAACAATCAAAGCACGGCGTGGCATAGCGGTCTCCTTACGGGTTGATCAAAACGAAGTGGGCGAAGTATTTCCGGCTTTGCCTTTTGACATAAGTGGCCTGAATGCCATTTTCAGATACAATCGGGCCATTATGAAAAAACCTGCAAGAAATTCGGATTCGTACGCTGTCATCGCTTTCAATGGCATCAGTCCATTTCACTTGTCAGTGCCGTGCATCATTTTTCGCCCTGACGCCAATAACAGTAAGGTGCCCGATTTTAAGCTTAAGGTGTGCGCGGCTGATCACTCTCCCATACAGACCAACGCCGGTTACGCGATCCATGCCACACACAGTTTCGCAGCTCTCAAAGACGCAGGAACGGTCATCGTACCGAGCTGGCACGACACCGCTGAGTTACCGCCAAAAGCGTTGATCGATGCGTTGCGCAAAGCTCATCAGCACGGCGCCAAAATCGTCAGCTTTTGTCTCGGCTCATTTGTGCTGGCTGCGGCAGGACTGCTGGACGGTCGCAAGGCAACCACCCATTGGAAATGTGCGGCTGAATTGGCAGAGCGTTATCCGCTCATCGATGTAAAGCCTGATGTTTTGTATGTGGATGAGGGGGACATCGTTACTTCTGCCGGATGTGCCACAGCCATAGACTGCTGTCTGCATTTGCTGCGTACGGAGCACGGCGCCGAAGTCGCAAATCACATTGCACGACGCATGGTCGTTTCCCCATTTCGGCAGGGAGGGCAGGCTCAATTCATCGAACAACCCATATTCAGCTCGGTTACGCCGGATCGTCTTTCTCTACTGATGGATTGGATGTCGCAAAATCTGGATGCTGCGCATACCTTGGACGATCTAGCAGAACGGGCATTGATGAGCCGCCGAACTTTTACGCGCCGGTTTCGCCAGATGACAGGAACAACCGTTGGGGAATGGTTGCTGAACCAGCGTTTGGCCTTTTCGCAACGCATGCTTGAAACGACCGACACGTCAATCGAGATAATTGCAGAAACGGCTGGGTTTGCTTCGCCAGCGATATTCCGCCGTTGTTTCGGGCAAGCATTCAGCATTAAACCTTCAGCCTATCGCAAAGAGTTTCGCGGCGCGTAGAGAAGTACTTGGGGGAGATAACGTCCTCTATCGGAAAAAATTCCGAATAATCATTCCTCGGCGAACTATGGTGGATTGCTGAAAAGGCTATCTGTTCAGGCCACAGGGATGTCCACACCCGATAGCGGACTTAATGCTTACGTGAATTCAAGATGGTTGTGGACCTTCATATCCTTCAAGGATAACAAGATCCATAGCAGCCGCATCTAGGCGAAGTTTTATGGCCTCTTGATATTCAGGAGAGTGCCAACAATCGACTGCGGCTTTGTACGAAGGAAATTCGACTATAGTATTGCGAGACCGAGTATTACCTTCTGGATTCTCGAAATTACCCGCTCTCGCCAAGAATTTTGCTCCGTATTTCTTTAGCGCTGAACCGTTGGCTTCTGCATAAGCTTTAAATCGTTCAGGCTTAGTTACATCTACACGAATTACCCAATATCCCTTTGTCATAGATTTCCCATGTAGATTTAATTGATATTCACTTCCGGGGAGCTCAGATTACGAATGTATGTCTCTAACGTATAGCAGACATGGATCAATGAGGGGATACACTCAACCAGGTAAAGCATTCACAATTCCAAGTCACTCAATCCAGGATGATCTTCTGGGCGGCGACCAAGAGGCCAGAAATATTTGCGCTCTGACTCCTTGATTGCAAGATCATTGATGCTGGCGTAGCGACGCATCATGAAACCTTGGTCGTTGAATTCCCAGTTTTCGTTGCCATAGGCACGAAACCACTGACCGGTGTTGTCGTGATACTCATAGGCAAATCGTACGGCGATTCGATTACCGGAACAGGCCCACAACTCTTTGATTAAACGATAGTCCAGTTCCTTCGCCCACTTGCGCACGAGAAACTGACGAACTTGTTCGCGTCCGACAGGAAATTCTGCACGATTACGCCAGCGTGTGTCGTCAGTGTAGACAAGCACAACACGATCCGGATCGCGGGTGTTCCAGGCATCTTCGGCCAAACGTACTTTTTGGGCGGCGGTTTCTTGTGTAAATGGTGGGAGGGGTGGCTTGGCTTCCATAATTAGCTCCGCAGTAATTGTTATGTAGACAAGTCTGTCCACATCGACAAGTCTATACATTGTAGACAGACTTGTCTACAATCAACTCATGCAAGCTATCAATATCCCTAATTTACAGATTCCCAGCGCTCGTGAACGCATCCTGCTGACGGCGCACGATCTCTTCTATCGAGAAGGAATCCGTGCGACCGGAATTGACCGTGTCATTGCAGAATCAGGTGTCGCAAAAGTCACCTTCTATCGCCATTTTCCGAGCAAAAATATCCTCATTCTTGAGTTCTTGGAGTATCGACACTTGTGCTGGATGGCATGGTTCATCGATGCACTGCAACGTTACGGTGGTGGAATTAAGGCGCTCTCTCCTGCCTTGGCCGAGTGGTTTACTGATCAGAGCTTTCGCGGTTGCGCCTTCATCAACAGCGTTGGGGAGTTGGGCACGATCCTACCTGAAGTCGCAGAGATCACGCGACGTCATAAGGAAGAAATGACAAATGTCATTGCAAATTTACTGCCAAATTCTCGGCACCGAAAGCAGGATGCGCAGGCTTTGGCCTTAGCGGTAGACGGAGCAATTATCCGAGCGCAGTACGATCAGACGCCGGATGCAGCTCTGTCGGCGTTGGAAGTAATCCAGAAGTCACTCCTGACCATCAAGAAATGACATGGACGAGGTAGATCAGCGTCCTCCCCCATCCTTCAGAGCCGTCATTCAGGTGTGTCTTCCAATCAGGCTACGCGACGATAGGCACTCGGATTATCTGACCGGGTTATGATATCGGTATTCCTGTGTCTCTCCACCATATCCGTATGACGTTGCACGTACATCTTCGACATAGATGTAACTCACTTCATGAAGGTCGCCAAGCAACCTACTGAATGCATCGAACGACTCGCGTATATATTGTCACTTTTCGGCATTAAGGCGCCACTGATTTCCGCCGTAATGGCGCCACTTTGAAGTGCCAAATCAGGGGCTCAAACTGGGGGTAAAGAATGCGTGAAATGAGCTGTTTTTGCAATCGCATTTTCACTCTGTTTTGCTGCTGGTGTAGCTGTTTCAGGCTTGAGTAGGTTTGCCTCCTTTCCCTGTCGGCGTTTTTGACCTTTCCGGCATTGGCTTCGGGTCGCGGTAACTCTCTCCATCCAGCACCACGCGATACGCACCGTGGCGCAATCGGTCCAGCGTCGCTGCGCCGATCATTTTATTTGCGGCGAATGCTTCACCCCATTCATCAAAGTCGAGATTGCTGGTCAGAATGGTGGCGGCACGCTCGTAGCGTTCGGCGATCAAGTCATGGAAGTCTTCATCTTCAGGCGAACGCAAGGGTTTGAGTCCGAAATCGTCAATGATCAGCAGGGGCACTTTGACCAGGGATTTAAATCGCCGCGCATAATTGCCAGTCGCCTGAGCTGCGCGCAAGCTGCTCAGGAGCTGGGTTTGCGTGATGAACAGCACGTCATAGCCCTGGCGTGCAGCCGCATGACCCAGCGACTGCGCCAGGTGACTTTTGCCGGTGCCGCACGGACCCACAATCAATACGGCGACTTTCTCTTCAATGAAACGGCAAGTCGCCAGATCATGGACTGCCGAGCGGTTCAGATTGGGAAGTCGGTCGAAATCGAATCCTTCCAGTGTTTTTTGGTTACGGAAGCTTGCACGTCGTAGTCGCATATCCAGTTTCTTTTGCTCCCGCCGGGCGACTTCGTCATGAATCAGCAAGCTGAGGAAATCGGTGTAGGCCAGCTTGCGGTCGATGGCTTCGCGGTTGCGGGCCTCGAGTGAGTCCAGAATGCCGGACAGGCGCAGTTGTTTGAGCAGGGGTGTCAGTTCGGGAATTGGATGCATGATGGTAGTCCTCATTGAAGAATGGTTTGGGTATCGCGGCAGAATCGGCCGCCTTGGGTGTATGTGGTGGCCAGTGCGTCGAAGGCTGCCAGCGGCGCGAGCTGATCCAGTCCCTTCTCAAGAATGATCTTGACCACCTTGTAGCCCGGCGTGCCGTAATGGTTGGCGCGCTGGCAGGCCGCTTCCAATCTGGCTGCGCCGTATTTCTGTTTGAGCCGCAGCACGCCCTGTACAGCACGCATCTTGATCAAGACATGGTCGCCGAACATGGCATGCACCATGGCATGGCAGGCCGGACCAATCTGCAAGGCCGATTTCAAACACCACTGTGTGTCCTGCATTTGCCACGCCTGCGCTTCGGGCGGCATATGGTCGGTCACGGTGTCGCGCAGCCCTTTCCCCGTCAGTCGCACATGGCTGGCAACCGCTTCGTGTTCGCGGTACAGCGTCACCATGGTGCCGGTCGCCTTCAACCACAGGTCGCATCCGATCAGCCGGAACGGCACCGAATAGTGGTTGGTCTCGTATTGGACGTGCGCGTCACGGTGGACTTTGACCTTGGCCCAGCTGGCCAACTCAGGTGGAACGCTGGGCAAAGCATTGAGCAGGCTTTTCTCCACCTCGGCGAAGCGTTTGAGAGGGGCTTCGCGGGTCGTGCCGTGAATGCGGTTGCCCGCCTCGTTCATCACCCACGCCTGCAACTGGCGGTTGGCGTCATCCAGATCGCGGAATTCGCGCAGCGGCAGGAAACTGCCCTTGATATATTTGACGCCTGCCTCAACGATTCCTTTTTTTTGTGGATCCCGTGGAGGACAAGGATCGATTTTGAACGCATATCCTTCCGCACATTCGGCATACGCCCGTTGCACATCCGGCTCATAGACGCAGGCTTTGGTGATGGCGCACTTGGCATTGTCGATGATGACGCGTGAGGGTACGCCCGAGAACGACTCAAACGCACGCCGATGGCAGCCCAGCCATGTCGCCACGGTCTGGTCGCGGACAAACTCGGCATACTGGTGACGCGACCAGCACAAGGTCATCACGAAGAACCAGGTCTTGAAGATCTCGCCGGTGTACACATCGGTGATGAGCGGACCAGCACCGAAATCAACCTGAACCGCTTCGCCAGGCTTGAACGTCAGGCGTAGCGGAACATCCGGCTGCTGCAGGGAAACGAGTTGCCCCAGAAAGCGATACATCGAGGAATAACTGCCGGTAAAACCGTGATTGCGCACCAGCGTGGCGTGGATGGTGGTGCCCTGAATACCGGCCGCATGCCACTTGGTGATCTGATCACGCCAGGGTTCCAGCGTTGAAATACAGCTGACAGGCAATGCCTCCCTGCGCTCAAACAGCGTGGACAGCACTCCGTCATCGGGCAAAGGAAACTCGGGGGCAAGCCAGCCACGTTCGCTGGCGATCTCGCGAACCTGTGCGAGTTTTTTGCGTCCCATCGTTTTGGACCGGGCAATATCCCGATCAGAATCGCCTTGGCGCATGCGCACCAAAACATTTCGGTACTGATACATCTCGAACCTCCGTTTAGTCACAACCTCTCCCGGCAAAATGCCGGAAGTCTAGTTGCTTAATGAAAGTTCGAGCCCCTGATCAGGGTTCAAAGTGGCGCCTTAACGCCGGAAATCCTGTGGCGCCATTACGCCGGAAATAAAGTGGCGCCTTTATGCCGACAATCTACTGGCTCCTTAATGCCGGAAATGAAATGGCTCCCTAACGCCGAAAGTTCACATATATTGAGCCTTTTCCGCTTTGGTATTGGTCTCGTCAGTGATCTTGATATCGAAATAGATGCTATGTTTGCCTAGTTCAGACAGCGACTTTCCACCAATAATCCAGTCATCCGGGTCGACGTATTCAATAGCGATGGATGTAACTTCCGGCTTTTTGTGCAAGATCCGCGCCGTTAATTCCGACAGGATGCCGGAGATGGACTGGGTAAGATCCGTTGTTTTCTTCGCACTGACTTTGACGTTCAGGATAGGCATATTATTTCCTTTCTAGTTAATTAGCTATGCAACCATATGGGCCGAAAAAGGCGGGAAAACCAAACAAATCGATTTCCTTCATGGATTGTCTTCGGTTCCTCACTGACCAGGAGGGCTGACCCGGATGGCATACCTTGTATGAGAGTCAGTCCATTGCTGAGGATGCGTAGCCGTTCTCCCTTGGCTAACAAGAAGTCATCTGCCAGTCCTTCGACTGTGAGCCAGATTCTGCCTTCTGTACATTCCAGATGGACATCGCGCGCGCCTCTAAAAGCGATCTTCCTTCCTTCTGCTAGCTCAATCACCACATTTCCTACTGCAATCTGCATGATTTTTACTCCTGTAGTTAGCTATGCAACCATATGCAGCAAAAAAATACTCACTTAAGGGCGGAGCGCACATCCCGAATCTTGGTTACTGTGTCAGCAAAAACGTCCGGTCCCAACAATTTCTTAAGCCGCTTACTGACTTGAACGCTCGCTTCATTCAGTGACGCATGCATGGCGATTGCAGGTGCCGTTGGATAGATGGCCTGTTCACGCCCGTCACGTTCGGTGCTTCGGCGTTCGATCAATCCCTTTTCCTTAAGACCGTCCAGTGCCCGGGTCGCTGTCGGCCTGGAAATTGTCATTGCATCGGCAAATTCGCATTGCGTTAAACCAGGCCGATCCAATACAGCTCGGAGCAAAAATGCCTGAGGTGGCGTCAAGTCGAAAGGTTTAAACGCCTGGGCCCACTCACTTTCGAGCTGGCGGGCTAGTGACGCAGTATTAAAGTACAGGCAATGATCAAACATGGAGGCAATGTATATCATAGTAATTAGCAATGCAACTATTATCACTAGCATGCTGTGGTCTAGATACAGGTCTATATATTCTTTGTAGTTGCCGGGTCTATCGATTTAAAGCAGTATGCCGGACTGACTCCGGGCGTGAAGCGGACAATGCAGAGAACATCTATCAATAGAATTCCAATGAGGTCATCTCGCGAATGCTCAGCTGACTGACAACTCAGTAGCCAAATTTGAAGCGCTGGCTGGTTACGTCTATTGAAGGACAGAGAGAACTGAATATCAAAAATGGACCGAAAGCTTAGAGTAGTCATTGATAAAACAACTTGGCCTGGACCCGGCGTACGTCCACTGTTCCCCAAATCTTTCACGAGTGGTCAAAGCTCTTACGACTTGAATATACCGGCGATGTTGATGATGATCGGATACTTAACAACTCCGACGTCGTCAACGGGCGTCTCGTTGAGCGAATTTTGGGCATGGGTAAGATATCTTGCTGCTATTTCGCATGAGGATAATTTGAGCCTCACCCATAGTTTTGCGGAACTCGATGCCCATCAAAAAACCATTCTAAGTGACGACTTTGGCATGGGTGTGCCTGTCCTTTGGTTATGCGGAAAGCTCTCGCTGGAGCATATTGTCGATGGAAGGTACTTCATGCAAAAGATTGCGGCCTCAGTTGGCGCAACTCAACGGCGAACCGCGAAACGCGGACCGAACAAGACGCCCGATTTCGTGGCACGAGATACGGCAGGACGGTGGCACGTTATCGAATGCAAAGGTACTCAATCGGGTTCGGAGTTTGGCGAGAAGCAGCTTGGCATTAAGGGGCCACCGCCCACGGGTGGGGTTGCTCAAAAATGCGCGATCAGCTTCCCACCCGGCCATACTGGGCAACGATTAGTATGTGGCCTGAGCATTGACGTTGAAGGCGGAACAGGAAGCGTTCTCAAGATCGTCGATCCCGAGCCGGAGGATCCATTTGAAATTAGTGCCAATCAACTTATGTACGCTGACGATGCAATCAATCGCGGAGTAATGTCCAAAGCTCTCCGAATGGCGGGTTTTGAAGTGACTGCCGAGACAGTTGCTTCTCCGTTCGGACGCCGACCTGATGAGAAGCGTGAAACATCGCGTAGGGCAGAGAGTGCACGCAAACAAATGGTGGAGGAGCGGGACAAGAGATCACGGAGCGAACTTCGCGACGACGTCGAACACAGTAATTTGTTCGACGGAAAGTTCCGAGGCCGGGAGATCGCGATTGAACTTCCACGTGGGATCATGGTGAACGGAAGTCCAGTTAAGATGGTCATCATTAGACAAGGAGTCAACCGCGACGCATTGGAGGAACTTGAGCGAAGGCCGACCATTGAGGAACTTGCCGACGAAGAACACGCGTCGTGGACACGGCTTATTGGTAGGAGTGTGGTGGAGTCAGACGGACCATTTGCGACAATGCGCGTCGGCGAGGTCTTCCGCTCTGAAATCATTCTGAAGAGTCACGATGGATAGCAGCTTGACCCGGTAGCTGCTAGCGGATCGCATCACGTTGGAATCCTTGTCAACCGGTTCAGTTAGCAGAGCTTTTGCAAAGCTACTGTAGTCTGTCGAAACTTCCGGTAAGCGAACACTCGAAGCTCACCGAATCAGATTACCTGCGACCGTCCGCAATGGCTGAGAAGTGTGCCTTCATTGAAATTCTCTTGACGGTCCGCAAGGGGTCGGTTGCCGACTGATGAGGACGGTAGTAATTTTCAATCTCGACTGACCGCTTCGCACACACATACCAGTCATAGGTCAGTCTGAACGCCACCGGCAGCAATGGCCGAGGAGGAGACGGTCGGGGTGCCCAGCCCGAGCTTCCGCTTAGGTTGACTGCCTACACACCGACTCAACTAAAGCAAGCGTCTGCAGTTTAGATTACACCCGACAGTGGCCATCACAACTCGTAGTGTACAAAACGCCATTCTGCAATCGGGTTTTAAATCGATTCTTGGATGCTACAGCCCAATTGAAAAATAATATGGGCGTTAAACGGGGTTTTGCGAGTGTTGAAGCTTTAAAGACAAACTGATTTTGATTCTTTTCCTATAATTGGTGCTCTTGGAAGAGATTCAAACGTGTACCCCGTTATGTAGCTAATCGAAACTAGGTTAACGTAACTTACTACTTCCTGTAGCTCCCTATTAAACAGTGCTGGTGTTGTAAGGTGCTGATTATATTAAATGCAGGTCAAATGCTCTCACCCCGACGGTGTTGGTTTTCGGAACATTCATGCTTCGACAAGCTCAGCACGAACGGCTCTAAAATCAGCGGGCTTCGCCCATCCTTCGATACGGCTGCGCCTACTCAGGACGAACGGTCACTGAGACTCACCACGGACAACCTTATTCAACATCGCCCTCACCGGCGTAGGAATCGCCGCCCTCAGTGCCTCCTCCACATCCAGCCAAACTCTCCCCACCTGCTCCACCCGCAACGGCTTGCGTGCAAGCTGAACCTTCAACGGCGTGATATGCAGCCTGAAATGCGTAAAGGTATGCGTGAACTCTTCCAACTTCTCTCCTTCACTCGCCTCCATGCCATTGCGCAAGAACCAATTTCTCGCCGTATCCTCGTCATCAAACTGCGGAGGACACCAGAGCCCGCCCCAGATGCCGCTGCCCGGACGTTTCTCCAGCAGGATATCGTTGCCGTGCGTCAGCAACAGGAAGACCGCATGCCGCTCCGGCACTGCTTTGCGCGGACGCGGTGAAGGAAGTTCGGCTATGCGCTCGGTCCGCAACGCGACGCAATCCGCCTGCACCGGACACAACACACATTTGGGTTTGCTAAGTGTACAAATGGTGGCCCCCATATCCATCAGGGCTTGGGTATAGGTGGCGACTTCGCCTTCCGGCAGCAGCGCTTCAGCCTGTTGCCACAACTTCTCTTCCACTTTCTTCTCGCCCGCCCAACCCTCGATACCACAATAGCGCGCCAGCACGCGCTTGACGTTGCCATCGAGGATCGCACGGCGTTGGTGCCAGGCCAGCGCGCACACGGCGGCGGCAGTCGAGCGCCCGATGCCGGGCAGTTCGACGATCTGCTCGAACTCGCGCGGAAATTCTCCGCCATGTTGGTCCACGATGATCTGTGCGGCTTTATGCAGGTTGCGTCCGCGGGCGTAGTAGCCGAGACCGCTCCAGTGGGCGAGCACCTCGTCTTCTGTCGCTGCCGCGAGTGCGGCGATGTCGGGGAAGGATGCAACGAAGCGCTGGTAATAAGGGATGACGGTAGCGACCTGGGTCTGTTGCAGCATGATCTCGGACAGCCAGACGCGGTAGGCATCCTGCGCCTGCCAGGGCAGGTTGTGGCGGCCGTGGGTGCGTTGCCAAGCGATGAGGCGTGAGGCGAAGGTATTCAAGCTCGGTGCTCAGTGATGATCAAAGGTAGAGCCCGGACAGCGTAAAAATTCCCGGATGACCTGCCTCGCAAGGGGCGTCGGACGGCAATCTGCAGGGCATGCCGTCGCTGGCGACGCCAACAGGGGACTTGCAACGCGTCATCCCGAAGATGACCGTGTTTATTGGCTTGCAGATAGACGGCATGATTACTTGAACAGGTCCTTCAAACTATTTTTCAATTCTTCCCTGGCCCTGGCTTTCAGTTCTTCTTTTTTCTCGTCGAGTTTTTGTTTGGCGACATCGGCGAGCAGCGCGCTGTAATCAACCTTGTATTTGAGGTCGTCGAAGGTGCCGCTGATGTTCACCGGCAAGGTGGCGGTCTTGCCCTGTTCCGTCTTGGCGAAAATGGCCTTGGCGTTGTAATCCATGTTGCCGTGCCCGATGTCAATATCGCCCTTGCCGGTCACGCGCAACACGGTGGATTTCACCGCAAGGTCGTCGTTGTGCGCAACACCGTTGTGCACCTTGAAGCTGGCCTTGAATTCGCTGAATGGCGTCTTCTCGCTCTTGTCCACGCCCAGCGTCTGAATATTGGATTCCTTGCCCAGGTTCTGCACGCCCTGTACGAGTTTTTCCAGGTTGACGCCCTTGATCGTCCCGTTCGCCAGATCCACCGAGGCTTTTCCGTTCAGCGCTTTCTTCAGGCCGCCGATGGTGTTGCCTTGCGCGGTGAGGTCAAGCACGATGTTGCCACGTCCTTCGGCCAGGTCCAGATTGGCCGTATCCTTCAGCAGCGGTGCGATGTCGATGCCGGTGAATTTTTCATTGAGGGCAAAGCTGTTGGTCTCTGCGTTCACCGATGCCCTGCCGTCGATATTGCCCTGATACAGCCTGGCGGAAAGCGGTGCGATATTGACCATGCCGTTCTTCGCTTTCACATCCACGCGCAGTTGCGCGACCTTGATGTTGGCCACCTTGAGCGAACCGATGCGCAGGCTGCCTTCCAGATTCAGCGTCTTCAATGCGGAAAGATCGAACGGTTGCTCCGGAGCTGCTGTTGATATGCCCGTGCCTTGCCCTGCTGCCGAGCCTTGTGCCTTGCTTTGTTCCGCGTTCGCCGCGGTCTTTTTCGGCATATAGGGATCGGCATCGAATTGGTCGACCTCCAGATCGTAACGTATCATCGGCACGCTGAAATTATTGACCGCCAGCTTGGCCTTGATCTGGCTTTGCAACAGCCCGCCTGCCAATTTTCCCTGAATGCTTTGTCTGCCAAGGTCTGCCTGGATACTGCCTTTCAATTCGCTGCTGATGCTCTTGCCGGGCAATTTGTCGCCGGTGGCGTTAAGCGCCAGTCTCAGGTCTGACAGGTTGAATTGCTGCCCATCCAGGCTGCCGGCAACCGGAGAGGTGAGTTTCAGCTTGAAAGCCTGCTCTGCCTGTTTCACATCGACGTCCAGCGCCATCGAGCTTACCTTGAAGGAGCTTGCATTGCCTTCTATGCCGGGTAGCGCCAGCGTCGCGATGATATTGCCGAGCGCCCCGTCCAGCTTGGCGTTCAGGGCAATGCCGTCAGCTGTGAATTTATCCCTGGTCAGGTTCAGGTCCGGTGCATCCAGCCTGGCCTCGAATTTATTCTTTTCCTTCATCCCACTCGCGCTGAGCGCGAATTGTTTCATCGAAAATGCCTGTGTTGTCGGCTGTACACTGGCATCGCCGCTGGCTTTCACGACCAAGTCCGTAAAATCCAGTGCATTGCCGTTTGCCTGCAAATCCAACCCCTGCACCTGGAACAGGTTTTTTTCCAGATCAAACGTGAGCGTCGTCTTGATCTGCGCTGCGATATCCAACTTGGGCTTGCCGGACTGGATATGCGCGGCAAAATCGACTTTGCTGGGTACACCGTTGGCAACGCGCCCGGTCTTGAGGCTCAAGTCCTGCACGCTGTAGCTCGTACCGGCAGCCTCATCGCGATAGCTCAGTTCGGTTTTGTCCAGTTGCACGGATGCGATGTCGAACATCATGGGTGCGCTGGCCTCGGGGGCTGGGACAGGCGCGGGAATGGGCGCAGGCGCAGGTGCTGCCTCTTTGCCCATCAGATCGTCGAGGTTGGTCTTGCCGTTCTTGTATTTGACGAATTGCGCTTTGACGCCGCTCACCGCGACCTCGTCCACCACGAGTTGCCTGACGAGCAAGGGCAGCAGTTTGAGCGAGACACTGGCATTGTCGACGGAGACGAACTCCTGTTCACTCTGGAATTCCGAAAGCGACACTTTGCTCAGGCTGACGCCGATGCTGGGAAAAAAGTGCAGCTTGATGTCGCCGTCCAGTTTGAGGGTGCGCTGCTTGCTTTCTTTTACCGCCTGGATGATCCTGGGTTTGTATGCGTTGGGATCAAAGGTCAGCGCAATGTATGCAACAACGGCCGCAACCAGCGCCGTCACTGCCAAAACCGACCACAGACCATATTTCAGATATTTGTTCATATCTTCACCTGCCGGGAAATATTGTACGGATTATAAACAAGAGCGCCGCCCTCGGAAGGGTCGGTTATACCGCTGCTTCAGAATGGCAAGCGTCTTTATGCTGAACGACGGAAGCGCCAAATGTCGCCGAGTTGCGGTCGAAGTCGGAATTGCCAACAAGCAAGAAGGGAGCTTGCATCACCCGACCCGAAGTAGCGCCTGACAGGAAGCAGGTGACTCAAGCCTCGGGCAAGGCGATCTTGTTGTCGGTGCTGTATTGGTAGTCTTTGAAGATATGTTCGGCGGAAAGGATCTGGTAGCTGCCGTCCGCATTTTTGCGCGAGGTGTCCTTGAGGCGGTAGGTGTAATGCCCGCAGGTCCAGCACTTGAAGTTGCGCATGTGGGTGCACAGGCAGGTCTTGTCGAAGACCTGAATCTTCTTGGCATCCGGATGCAGTGCCACTTCGCGGTTGTAGGCGTCGATATAGTCGCAGTGCCCGTTGGCATCCAGCAGATAGCCGTAGGATTCGCAACCGGGACGGATGCCAGAGCCGATGGACGGGCTGTTTTTCAGCATGCGCATCGGGTAGCCGGTGGGCGAAGTGGTATTGACTTCGATGTCGCTCTCGCTGGCCTTGAAATATTCCTGCTGCACATCTTCCGGCAGGCCGCATTCCTTCGACACGGTAAAGCGTGTCGCAACTTGTACCGCGGCAGCACCTTCCTCAAGGAAACTCACCGCATTGCTGCCGGTAAAAATTCCGCCTGCGGGGATCACCGGAATGTCGAGCTTTTCGTCACGCAGGTATTGATGGACCTCATTGGTGATTGTGCGCAGGTCGTACTTCATCCAGTCGTCCAACCCGAACCCAAGGTGGCCTCCGGCCAGGGGACCTTCCACCACAATGTAGTCGGGCAAGCGGTTGGTGCGTGCGTTCTTGCGCAGGAACAATTGCAGCGCACGCAGCGAGGAAACGATGATGCCGAGTTTTGCATCGCGAAAACGCGGGTGGTCTTCCATCAGTGCAAACGAACCCAGATGCAGCCCGGCTGCCAGGGTGATCCCGTCGATTCCGGCAGACAGCGCACCCTGCAGACGCACCCGCAGTGTCTCTTTGGGGGCGTTCATGGTGAGCTTTTCCATGCAGTTGATAAAGATCATGCCGGTGCCGCGCTTGGCTTCCATGGTCTTGCTCACGTGCAGGCGGGTTGATTCGGCAATGTGGCCCAGATCGAACTTGATATCCGTTTTGTCGGAGTTGTCGATGTTGTACTTGTATTGCAGGAGCTTGGTCTTGACGAAGTCGGTTTCGTAACGGCGATCCGAGACGGTAGGCAGCATGGCATCGGAAATATGGCCCACACCACCCAGACGGGCAGCCTCCAGTGCCAGCACCGCGGTGGAGATATCCACGCCCATACCCCCGACCATGATCGGGACCAGCTCTCGTTTGCCGAACTTCAGGCGGAAATCATCAACTTGTTTCATTATTTCTCTCGCTCCTAAACGAGGCTCATTTTACCCCAAAGTATCAAGCCGCCCCCGCAAAAGTGCCTGCGGCGGCGCCTCACTGACGTTAGCCAGTGCTACCTAGATGACTTTGGAATAGCGCGTGTGTTCTTGTTTTGTGCGCAGATATTTGTCAAAAACCATGCAAATATTGCGGATCAACATACGCCCTTTGGGGGTGACGGTGATCCATTGCGGCGAGAGCTTGAGCAGCCCTTCTTTTTCGTATTCGGCGAGTTCTTTCAGTTCGGTGGCAAAGTATTGGTCGAAATCGATCAGGTAGGAGATGCTGAACGACTCCTTCGATAGCTCGAAATGGCACATCAGCGCCTGGATAATTGCGCGTCGCACCAGATCGTCGGCATTCAGCTCCATGCCGCGCATGATGGGCAGGATGTTGTTGTCGAGCGCATCGTAGTAAGGTTCCAGCTCGCGGAAGTTCTGGCTGTAGGTCGGGCCGACCTTGCCGATGGAGCTGACGCCGACAGCGATCAGGTCGCAGTCCGAATGTGTCGAATAACCCTGGAAATTGCGGTGCAGGCGCCCCTGGCGCTGCGCCACGGCCAGTTCATCATCGGGCTTGGCGAAGTGATCCATGCCGATGTAGACGTAGCCCGCATCGGTAAGGGTATTCACCGCCAGTTTCAGAATATCCAGCTTGGTTTGCGGTGAAGGCAGATCTTCTTCATGGATGCGCCGCTGCGGCATGAACAACTTGGGCATGTGCGCATAGTTGTAGATGGAAAGACGGTCCGGATCGGCCGCGATAACTTTATCCAGCGTGGTTTTAATTCCTTCCAGAGTCTGCTTGGGCAGTCCGTAGATAAGGTCGATACTGACCGACTTGAAGCCGTTGGCGCGCGCGGCTCGGATCACTTGCAGCGTCTCTGCTTCGCTCTGGATGCGATTCACCGCTTTCTGCACTTCGGGATCGAAATCCTGCACACCGATGCTGATGCGGTTGAAACCCAGTTCGCCGAGCAGGGCGACCGTCGCATCGCTGACTTTGCGCGGGTCGATCTCAATGGAATATTCGCCGTCTTCCACCAGCTGGAAATTCTTTCGGATGGCACCCATCACCGTGCGCAATTCGTCGTCGCTCAGGAAGGTTGGCGTCCCGCCCCCGAAGTGCAGTTGCTCGACGCGGCGGTCATTGCCCAGCAGAGCGGCCTGCATCTCGATTTCCTTGACGAGGTAGCGCACGTATTGGTCCGCTTTGCTGAAATCCTTGGTCACCACCTTGTTGCAGGCACAGTAAAAGCACAGGGTGTTGCAGAACGGAATGTGGACATACAGCGACAGCGGCCGGCTGATGCCACCAACTTCGCGTTTACCCACCCATTGAGCGTACAATTCGGCATTGAACGCCTCAACGAACCGGTCCGCCGTGGGATAGGAGGTGTAACGCGGGCCGTTCTTGTCCAGGCGGCGTATGAGGTCCAGATCGACTTCCAACTGGGGACTTATTTCTTTATTGGCGAGCATGAGGTATTCGACAAATTATTCGGATTCCGGAATGTGCCAGCATACCGCAAAATACGTTTGATATAGGTCAAAAACCATGTCATATTTCTACTCTCTAAAGCGCAATACCCCTATATAAACAAGTGCAAAACGCCGTTTCAAATTCAGCATTACGCATCGCCTGCTCAAGCTGCAACCTGCGTGAACTGTGCCTTCCTGTCAGCCTGGAGGGCGCGGAGATGCAGCAGCTCGACGCGCTGACCAGCCTGAAACGCACCTTCCGTCGCGGCGAATACCTTTACCGTTGCGGGGAACATTTTCAATCCCTGTTTGCTATCCGCACCGGCTTCTTCAAAACCCAGGTGCTGCATGAAGACGGGCGCGAGCAAGTGACCGGATTCCAGATGCCCGGGGAAATCATCGGGCTGGATGCGATCAGCTCGGATGTGCATACCTGCGATGCTGTGGCGCTGGAAGACAGCGAGATCTGCGAAATTCCGTTTGACCGGCTGGAGACGCTTAGCCGCGAGCTGCCCAGTCTGCAGCGCCATCTGCACAAGATCATGAGCCGCGAGATCGTGCGCGACCAGGGCATCATGATGCTGCTGGGTTCGATGCGCGCCGAGGAACGTCTGGCCGCCTTTTTGCTAAATCTCTCGCAGCGTTTCAGTGCGCGCGGCTATTCGCCGACTTCCTTTTATCTGCGCATGACGCGGCAGGAAATCGGCAGCTATCTCGGTTTGAAGCTGGAAACGGTCAGCCGCACATTCTCGCACTTTCAGGAAAACGGCCTGCTCAATGTGAGGGTGCGCGAAGTCGAGATCATGGACTTGCTCCGCCTGCGCAGTTTCGTCAGCCATACCTGATGCGTCATTATTGCCGCGTTCTATAAATCCACCAAAACTGGTATCCTGCGCTGTTAATGGCGGACTTCAGTTTTTTGACAATTCGAGGGAGAGCAACATGCACCAGCATTTCACCATATCGCCCGAAGAAATGGTCCGTGCCAAGTGGCCGCACGAGATTTTTCTGATCAATCTGGTTTTCAACCATATTCTGGTGTTCGCATCCACTTTCGGCGTGTTCAGCACCTTTCCGCTGATGGTATTGATCGTACCGATCACTTCCTTCGTGATTACCGGCTACATCGTCATCAAGGCAAAACAGATTGCCAAGAGCGATGAAACCTGGTTCGTCAAGTCGCACTGGATCATTGCCGACAAGCGTAACAGCCATTTCATGAAGCTCCTGACTATCACCTGCGCGGTCATCGGCATCGGCCTTTTTCTCTCGAAAATGATGGGATGGTCGAAGATCACGACCATTGCCCTGCTGGGCGGAGTCGGCATGTTGCCGTTCATGGTTTCGCTGCTGGTGCTGATTGTGCTGGGCAATGATTCGATGTATCAGGCCCGCCACGGCAAATTGCCCAAACGCTTTGTCGAACAAAATCCGGATCAGTCAAATTCCGTCACTTCCGTTTAACCCGAACCAGGCCCGCCATGTCAGCTGAAAGCAAGATCTATTGGGGAGTCGGCATCGCGTCCGTACTTTTTATCGCAGGTTCCTTGCTAATTCCGGGAGAACCCAAGCGCAGTGATGACCTGCCATGGCACATCGAGCACCCGACGCGGGATTCGGTGCGCGTCTTCGGCTTGACTCTCGGTGAATCCGTTGCCAATGAGGCTGAGCTCAGGTTCAAGGAAGAGGCCATACCGAGTCTGTTCAAATCGCCCGATGGCAAGCTGATCGCCGAAGTGTTCTTCGAACAGGTCAATCTGGCCGGACTGCCCTCCAAGGTCGTGTTGACCATAGACGTTCCCGAAAAAGAATTGCAGGATATGTATGAACGCGGCTTGCGCATGGCGACAACCGGGAGCGGCAAAAAAATCACCCTGACCCCGGAAGACATTGCGCATTTGCGTACTTGGCCGATAAGCAGCCTGACTTACCTGCCCAGCCTGCGCGTGGATGAGGCGGTATTCCTCAAACGCTTCGGACAACCTGCGCAACGCGTCCAGGAAACCAAGAGTGGCCTGATTCACTGGCTATATCCGCAGGACGGCCTGGATATCACACTGGGTAACGGTGAGAAGCCTCTGTTGCAGTATGTCCCTCCCAGGAATTTTGATTTGCTGGTTCGACCCTTGATGGCGAACGGGGAAATCCTGAAATAATTCCGGCGTGAACGCCTACTTCTTGTCGGCGTTCGTTTCCTTGGGCTTGTCTGAGCGCAGCATATCGTCATCGTCATCCAGCAGGATACGATTGGCGTTGCCTTCCATATCCTCGTATTGCCCTTTCTTTACCGCCCACACCAGCACAATAACGAGCAACACACCGAAGAACATCATGCCGGGTATCAAACTGTAGATCACATCCATAAATTCACCTCAATGCCTGTTGAATAGTGTGCGTATGCGCGCTGCATTGCCGATCACGATCAGCGAGCTTATCGGCATGCTGATGGCGGCCACCAGCGGGTTTACTCTCGCCATCATCGCCAGCGGCACCATGATGGCGTTATACACGAAAGATAGCCCGATATTCTGCTTGATGGTAAGCAGGGTGCGCCGCGACAACTGTGTGGCCTGTCTGACCTTGTCCAATTCGTTGTACATCAGCACGATGTCTGCGCTCTCCACCGAAACATCGGTGCCGGAACCAAGTGCAATGCCGACATCGGCCCGAATCAGTGCCGGAGCGTCGTTAATACCGTCGCCCACCATGGCCACCACCGCACCACTCTGTTGCAAACGACGGATCACCTGATCCTTGTCTTGCGGCAACACTTCTGCGATGACTTCCATGCCGCCAAGCTGGCGCGCAACGGCCTCGGCAACCGGCCTGCGGTCTCCGGTCAGCAGCATCAGCGTGATGCCTGCCGCACGGAGTTCGCTTATCATCTGTTGCGCGTCGCCGCGCAGCTTGTCGGCCAGTGCGATGATCGCCACATGCTTGCCTTCACGCGCCATGTAAACACAACTCATTGCCTGTGTTTCCAGTTCGTGCGCCCCGGTCTGCAATTCCTCATCCAGCTCTATGCCGTGCCGTATCAACCATTCTGCGCTGCCAAGCAGCACAGAATGTCCGGCGACTCTGGCCTCAACGCCCAGCCCCGCCGTTGCCTGAAATGCGTCCGCTCCAAGATCGCGAAACATCAGTTGCCTTAACTCTGTTTCTTCAACGATGGCCTTGGCGACACTATGTTCGCTGTAACGCTCCACTGCAGCGGCAAACTGTAACAATTCCTGTTCGTTGCAGCCTGCCGCGACTTGTACCTGTGCCACACTCATTTTGCCTTCGGTCAAGGTGCCGGTCTTGTCGAACACGAAGTGCGTGACCTTGGACAAAGTCTCGAGCACCAGACCATTTTTGACCAGAATACCGTGCTTGGCTCCCAGACCCGAGGCCACGGCAATGGACATCGGCGTGGCCATGCCCAGCGCGCAGGGACAGGTGATAATAAGCACCGAGGTCGCGGCCATCAGGGCGATCTCGAAATCGTGGCTGTTCCAGATGAAGAAGGTGATCGTTGCGCAGATGAGCGTGACCAGCACAAACCACGGTACGATGGCGTCGGCAAGGCGTTGTATGGGCGCTTTCGAGGACTGCGCTTCTTCGACCAGTCTGATGATCCTGGACAAGGTTGTGTCCCGCAATTGCGCACGCACTTCCACCAGCAGCGCTCCATTTGTGTTTGCCGTGCCCGCAAAAACCTGGGACCCTGCTGTTTTGCTTACCGGAACGGATTCACCGCTCAGCATGGCCTCGTCCACTGCGCTACGACCTTCAAGCACTACACCATCCACCGGCACTTTATAGCCCGGTTTGATGAGCACGTGATCTCCCAGTTTCACGCCGCGTATCGGTGTCATCTGTTCCTCGCCGTCACGCATTACAATGGCGACGCGCGGCTGCAATTCCATCAGGCGTTTGGTGGCTGAAACCGCCTGGTGCCTGAACATCCCTTCCAGATAGCGCCCGATCAGAATCACAAAAATCAGATTGGTAACGGTGTCGAAATACACCTCACCGATGGTGCTGTGCGTTACGGTCACATACAACGAGTAGGCATAAGTCACGCTCAGGCCTATGGCAATAGGCATGTCCATCGTAAGATGACCGCCGCGCAAGCCGCCCAATGCGCCGCGGTAAAATGGATATCCAGAATACAGCAAAGTCGGTGTGGCTAGCGCCAGTCCGACCCAGTGGAAAAATTGCCTGAACTCGTCGTGGTCCGCACCGCTATACAGCGCAATGGATATCCAAAGCATGTTCATCATGGCAAAGCCGGCGAAGAACAGGCGGTAGAGCATGGCCCGGTTTGATTTCTGGATTACGCCTTCTGCGCTTTCCGGATCGTAGGGTACGGCGGCATAGCCGATCTTTGCCAGCGCGCGAATCAGGTCGGATAATTTGCTGCGCGAGTTGTCCCAGCGCAGGTGCAGTCGCTTCGCCGCCAGATTGACGTCGGCCGACTGCACTCCGGGCGTGCGCTGCAATCCGCGCTCGATGAGCCACACGCAGGCGGCGCAATGTATACCCTCTACCAATAGATGTATGTCTCGGATATCGCCCGAGGAAGTGGCGAATTCCTGCTGTACTTCGTCAAAGTCGTAAATCTCGATGTCTTTGGGAAGTTCGGGGGGAGGTGCGAGTAACACGCCTTCCGGCGTGCGCTGATAGTAACCCTGCAATCCGGCTTCATAGATCGCGCTGCACACCGACTGGCAGCCGAAGCAGCAGAAATCCCGCTCTGCATCATCCAGTCGTGCATGGAAGGCCGCCTCAAGCGGGATGGGCAGTCCGCAGTGAAAGCAGCCGCCTGCGTCGGAATGGCTACGCGGCGTCATGCAGTTTTACTGACAACTACGACGCCGCAGCGACCATGAACTTGTCTGTCGCCACGTTAAAGATATCCTCACCGCGCTGTATACGGATATGCAACTCCCAATACCCCTTGAGTGGAAAACTGATGTACCCCTGGTAGCGGCCGGGAGCAACTTCCTTGAATGTGGTAGAAAAGTCCTTGCTGGCATCGGATGCCCGATAGGCGACCACTTCCAGAATGCCACTTACCGGCTGGTCCGCTCTGTCCGTCACTCCAATCTCATAGGCAGTCGGCGTACCCATCACAACGGATACCGGCTTTTTGACCTCCGTCTGCCAGGATAAGGCATGTTGTGCCCTAAGTTCGCTCAACTCCTCCTCGTTCGATTTGCGATCCTTGGTCTGGTAATCGCGATCGACCAGTGTTGATCGAGTCCCTTTGGTAGCGTACCAGACGAAGGTTGCATTCACTGCCAGCACCACCGTGATCAACGCTAACATGCCCCATACCCAGGGATTGCGCAAACCGGTTTTATTGTTTTGTGAAATCATTTCATCGCTCCTTTAATTTTTTGGGCCGTTGAATTTGCTGTTGTATTCAGCGGAAACCGTCGGATCTTCGACCCCTTCCACCCTGAATTCAATCGGAGTTATCTCTTCCTTGACGCTTGCCCCCGGCGCTTTGACGAAGATGGTGAAAGAAGTTCCGCGGCCATGATGGGTCAACAGCGGCTCCTCGGCCCCGATAATAACCTGTCCGGCTACACCACCCTCTGCCGCCACCCTCACATGAATATCTTTATCCGTCTTGTTAACCACCTTGAATTCGTACTTGTTCTGGATCGAACCGTCGCTCATCGTTACAAACAGCGGCTGACGATCTGGAATCACTCGCAAGGTCATTGCCCCCAGATGCGTCAATCCGTACACGATGCCGGAAAGAGCAACAAGAATGATACCAACATAGACCAGCGTTCGGGGATGCTGGTACAGCTTATGCGTTGGCTTACCCGATAGTTCATCCAGCGAGGCATAGCGAATCAGGCCACGCGGCTTGCCGATCTTGTCCATGATTGCATCGCAAGCATCCAGGCACAGTCCGCATGTGATGCAGCCCAACTGGCTTCCATGGCGGATGTCTACACCGGTAGGGCAGACCTGCACACACTGGAAGCAGTCGATACAGTCGCCTTGCGGCGCAACACTTTCTCCGCCGCGGCGCAGTTTTCCGCGCGGCTCACCGCGCTTTACATCATATGCGGGCATGATGGTCTGCGAATCGCTCATGACGCCCTGTATGCGCGCGTACGGGCAGAGCCAGAAGCAGGCCTGCTCGCGCAAAAACCCGGCAAGGATATAGGTACCAAAAAAGAACATGGTAAGCACAACCCAACCCACCTTGGGCAAATTCAGGTGGATCAGGTTACTCCAGTAGTCACGTGCATCAACAAACCAGACGGAGAAACTGATACCAGTGAGCAAAGCGATCAGCATCCAGAGTGCATGTTTAAGCACTCTTTTCTTGATCTTATCCAAACTCCAAGGTGCGTCGTCCAGTTTTCGACGTGCGGATGGGTTGCCATCAATCTTGTCCTCCAACCATGTGAACCAGTCGGTCCATGCCGTCTGAAAGCAGAAATAACCGCACCACACGCGCGAGGCCACTGATGTCACTGCGAATAGTGTCATCGCCGCCATTAACAATACCAGTGACAACATCCAGATATCTTGTGGCAGTACCGTCAGGCTGAAAAAGTGAAATTGGCGATTCTGGATATCGAACAGGATGGCCTGCTTGCCATTCCAGCGCAGGTAAGGCCCCAAGAAAAAAGGGAGCCACAAAGCCAGTTGCGTATAGTTTTTTACGGTTCGAAAAAATCCCGGCATGCGCTTGGCATGAATCGTTTTTTCTCCCAGATTGGCATTCCATGATTCGAACTCGTGATAGATGGTCGTAACGGCGCCCATCTCCTTGTTTTCTATTTCATTATTCACACTACTCTCCTAGAAATTTTTTCGTCAATTTATGAATTGACTGCGATCAAGATATTTCCGAATCGGCTCGTATATTTCAACAAATTGATTCGCAAACACCTTGGTCAATGAGAAAAAGGGAGGAGAGTATCGCTCTCCTCCCTTTTTCAATTACCGATAGCCTATTTATTATCCTTGCTCTTCATCGCGTTACGGAATGCCAAATAAAGTAGCCAAACTGCTGTAAGGGCGGAGCCTGCAACAGCAATGATCACTGCCCAGAAAACTGCATCATGATTCATCTCAATTTACTCCTTTATTAGTAAGCGTCTGCACGGGCTAGCCCGTGCAGACCGAGACAGACTTATTTAGCTAATGGGGCGTCGGCCTGACCGCCACCAAATTTGTACACATACACAGCCAACTTCTTAATTTCGGCATCACTCAATTTGCCAGCCGCTTTGAAGGATGGCATCACTGCAATGCGAGCATCAGGACCGGCATTCACACCATACGCAACTGTCTTCTTGATGCCTTCCAATGACCCGTCAAAGCGCCATACCTTGTCTGTCAAGTTAGCTGAGCCCATAGCCTGTATGCCCTTGGCATCAGCACCGTGACACGCTGTACAGTCACTTTCCATGAACACCTTCTTGCCAGCTGCAACTGCTGAGTCGGCATCTGCTTTGTCCTTGCCTTCTTCGCTCATTGCCTTGACATACTGGGCCACGTCGTCGATCTGCTGATCGGACAACACGCCCTTGTGAGGAGTCATTACCCCTTGGCGGCCTCCAACAATGGATGTGTGGATGTCATCGATCTTGCCGCCGTACAGCCAGTCATCATCACGCAGAATGGGAGCAAACAAGCCTTGCTTGTCTACCGTACCCACACCGTTAGTACCATGACAGGCTGCACAGTTATCGCCGAACAGCACCTTGCCGGAACGGGTCACGTATTCGGTCAATTCGCTATCAGCCAATATTGCGGCAGGCGTCATGTCCTTAAGCTTGGTTTCATACTTGCCGCGCACATCGTCAACCACGCTTTTATCCGCTTCCATCTCGTTAATCGCGGTCCATCCACCGATTCCCTTGAAAAAACCATGTGCGTTGGAAATAGGAACGGACGGATAGAACAGGCAGTACACCACACACCAAATTGCACTGGCTGTCAGGCCCAGCATCCACCACTTCGGAGGTTGATTGGTAAAGTCCCCCAGATCGTCGTCCCAAACGTGACCGGTTGTCGGCACGCCGCTTGCATCGTGTTTATCACTCATCTTTTTTCTCCCATATTGATAGGGTCTTCGTCATCCAGCGCCATACTGCGCTGGGACTCAAACGTGGCCTTGTTAGCCGGACGGAACACCATGACATATACCGCCACCATTCCAAACGCAGCAACCAGGACAAAAAAGACGCCCAGCCAATCGTTTGTGGTCATGGCAGCGACATCCATGCCAAGATATCCCATTAGCTTAGTCACGATAGTTAACACCCTCTTCGAACTTGACGTGGTTGCCCAATCCCTGCAGGAAAGCAATCAGGGCATCCATGTCGGTCTTGCCTTCCAACTGCGCAGCAGCGCCGTCAATATAGGCAGGTGTGTAAATAGACTTGGGTACCGGATTGAACGGCATGATGGTCATGACCTTCATCGCTTGCACGGTCTCCGTCACATTCACAGGCATCTTTTCCAACCAGAAAAAGTTCGGCATGACGGATTCCGGCACCACTTCGCGCGGATAGCTCAGGTGACGGCGGTGCCATTCATCCGAGTACTTGCCGCCGACACGAGCTAAATCAGGACCGGTACGTTTGGAACCCCATTGGAAGGTGTGGTCGTACATTGACTCTTCCGCGATTGAATAGTGACCGTAGCGGTCCTTTTCGTCGCGGAATGGACGTATCTGTTGTGAGTGACACAGATAGCAACCTTCACGAATATAAACAGCGCGTCCAGCCAACTCCAGAGGCTTGTAGGGACGAACACCGTCGCCGGGCTGCCAGTCTTCCAGAGTCTTGTGGGCGGATGTTGCGGGATTCCAGACGATTTTATCCATCGGAACAACGTTACCCTCTTTATCCTTGTGGGCCGTGCCGTTGAAAGTACCGTTCCCACCGCTCATCGCGGTATTGGGAAGATAAAATAACGGGACGATTTCCACAATACCGCCGACCGCCACAGCGATCGCAATCATCACAAACATCAGAACTGTGTGACGCTCAATATTGTCCTGAAATTTGGTCGAATAGATTTTGTCGTGATCAGACATGTCTCACTCCTTATGCTTTAGCGGGAACGGCGCCGGATGAGCGCAAAGCGCTCGCCTGACGCACGGTCATCACGATGTTGAACAGGGCAATCCAACTACCAATGTTGAAGATCAGGCCACCTGCTGCACGCATCGCGTAATACGGATGCATCGCAGAGACAGACTCAACAAAGGTATAGGTCAATGTGCCGTACTCATCGTAATCGCGCCACATCAGACCCTGCATGATGCCAGAGACCCACATCGCAACGACATACACCACAGTACCGATGGTCGCCAGCCAGAAGTGGACGTTCACCAGACTGTCGGAGTACATCTTTTCTACACCCCACAGTTTCTTCACCATGTGGTACATCGCGCCGTAAGCAACCATTGCCATCCAGCCCAAAGCACCGGAGTGTACGTGACCAACGGTCCAGTCTGTGTAGTGAGACAGCGCGTTAACGGTCTTGATGGACATGACCGGACCTTCGAACGTTGACATCGCGTAGAACGCAAGGGAAACAACCAGGAATCGCAAAATATAGTCGGTACGCAACTTATCCCAAGCACCGGACAAGGTCATCATGCCGTTCATCGCCCCCCCCAGGACGGGATGATCATTGCCAGAGAGACGGCGGCACCCAAAGAGCCGGTCCAGTCAGGCAATGCGGTGTATTGCAAGTGGTGCGCGCCCAGCCACACGTATCCAAAGGTCAGTGCCCAGAAGTGCAACACAGACAAGCGATAGGAGAACACTGGACGACCCGACTGCTTGGGAACGAAATAATACATGATGCCGAGGAAGCCGCCGGTCAGGTAGAAACCCACAGCATTGTGGCCCCACCACCATTGCACCATGGCATCCTGCACGCCGGAGAAAATTGAATAGGAATTCGTCAAGCTGACAGGAATAGCCAAGCTGTTGACCACATGCAGATAGGTGATCATCACAATCATGGCCATGGTGAACCAGTTGGAGACATAAATATGCGAAGTCTTGCGGATCGCCACGGTCATGATATGGTTCAGACCGAAGGACAACCACACGACCGCAATCATGATATCCACGATCCATGGCAATTCAGCGTATTCCTTGCCTTCCGACCACCCCATCGGCAGACTGATCACAGCACACACAATGATCAGGTTCCAGCCCCAGAAGGTGAACCATGCTAGGCCGTTGCTCCACAATTTTGTGGCTCCGGTTCTTTGCACCATGTAGAAGCCGGTTGCCATCAACACGCAACCACCGAATGCGAAAATAACCGCATTGGTGTGTAGCGGACGCAAGCGTCCAAACGTGATGTATGGGATATCAAAGTTCAAAAACGGGAACGCCAATTCCGATGCGATATACACACCGACTAACGTCCCAACGACTGCATAAATGGCAGCCGCGATGGTGAACCATCGGACGACTTCCATATCGTACTTTACTGGTGTCGCTTGCGTAGCTTCCACAGTAGTCTCCTCCTCGAGCAAGTTAACAATAAATGCGCAGAACACACCTTTTAGCCGCGATGTGTCTTGCGCACCTTTCCCTTACAGCATACTTACGGCTTTCATAAACTTTCTAATTAACAGCGGTATAGCCACCGGCAACGATCCAAATCAAAAGTCAGCTTTGAATCAAAATTACCCGAGTGGTTTCATCGGGTTAGCGCTCCAAATGCAGACCAGTCGGCATCCTCTCAGTTAAAACCGCCTGCGTCAAGCTTGCGTTAAATATGCATCAAACATCTGTTAATTTATGTACAGCCATTCCGAATTTTTCAAAAAATGAAACCGGCAAAATTTTAAGCCGATGAATCCAAGAAAACTGATCGGGGAGAAATTGTTATAGCCTTGCTTCGGCAACTTACATAAATGTACGTAGTTATGCGTATATTTCAGCCTTGTAAAAAATGTAGTTTCGAATCGTCTCAGCCCATCTGGATCAATAAATTAGGAAGGGCTGCGAAGTTTAGTGCCGCTCGGTACCAGCTAAGAAGACATTAGCGCCACAAAGGAATCCCTGCTGCGGTTACTGAAACATGGATTCGATACCTTTTCCTCTGCTATGGTGGATACAGTGCGTCCATTTACATCCAGCCCCGGATAAACCAGCGTTTCCGGCGGCATCGTAAACAGTCGAGTCGTCACACTGTCGAACAGGCTTCCCGGATCTTCGCAAGGCATATTGGTGTTGCCACAATTTCCAATGAGCAAGGTATCACCGGAAAACAACCTGTCCCTCCAACGGTAGCACACGCTACTTCGCGTGTTACCGGGGGTACCAATGACATGCACGACCTCATCACCGAACGTCATGTGTGCGCCATGAGCCACTTGCAAATCAGCTTCCAAGTGTTTGCAGCCCGAACCGGCGACAATGATTCCACCAGTTCGGTTACGCAGCGAGACTGCGCTCTGGCCTGTAGTCGAATGCGCACGGGTCAGCAAAATTAAATGTAAATCCAGTCCAGAATCGCCAATCAGCGCGAGCAGCACATCCTGGCTTTCTGCAACCGGATCCACGACTATGCAGACCGGATTGTTGCGATCACCCAGGATATAACTGTAAGCACCGGTTGGAGCATTTCTGATTTGCCGGAACACCACGATTGGATTCTTTACCTTTAAAAGCAGACAGGTAATCTCCAACGCAAGATTCGAGCCACAGCACCAGAAAACAAGGCTCATAAAATACAATGGGTTGCAAAAATTACTTCGCTGTCATCGCTTGCATAGTAGTGTCAGCACTGCCATCATAGCAGTGTTTGTCACTCAAGTGGAATTGCCGCATTATGAAATCTCCTCTACTCCCCGAACTTGTATCCTTCATAGAAACACTCCCGGAGCCACATATTCTGTGCGATCGCCAATACAGGGTACTGGCAGCAAACAATGCCTACCGGCGCAGCTTCGGCGTAAACCAGGTTTATGCGGGTCGCACCTGTTTCGATATTTCCCATCATTTCAGCGTCCCCTGCGATCAGGCAGGCGAAACCTGCCCGCTTCAGCAAAGCCTCCGTTCAGGGCAACGGGAACGTGTACTTCACCTGCACCAAACTCCGCAGGGAGAGGCTTATGTCAACATCGAGTTATCGCCCATACGCGACGCCAAGGGCGATATCGCTTACTTCATCGAGAAAATGGAGCCCCTTGCCGTTGCCCGTGGACTTTCCGATGCACAGGGACTGGTCGGGCGAGCGCCAGCCTTTCAACACATGCTGGAAATGGTTGCGCGAGTTGCGCCTTCGGAGGCCACCGTGCTGCTCCTGGGAGAGTCAGGCACCGGCAAGGAACTCGTAGCCAGGGCGATACACGACGCAAGCCGCAGGGCTGGCAAACCTTTCGTTGCACTTGATTGCTCGGGGCTGACCGAAACGTTGTTCGAAAGCGAACTGTTCGGTCACGAACGCGGTGCATTTACAGGCGCCAACACCAGAAGCGTAGGGTTGATCGAGGCTGCCAGCGGCGGAACACTGTTCCTCGATGAAGTGGGTGACATTCCTCTGGTCATGCAAGTCAAGCTCTTGCGCCTGCTTGAAACCGGCACATATCGGCGCGTTGGCTCTGCCGAACCTCACAAAGCAGATATCCGTCTGGTTTCGGCGACACACCGCAACCTGCGCGAAATGGTGACCAGCAGCAGTTTTCGGCAAGATCTTTACTTCCGGCTCAATACATTTCCGGTTGAACTGCCTGCCTTGCGCGAACGATCCTCCGATATTCCCCTGCTGGCGATGTCTCTTTTGTCACGCGTTGCGGCCGACCGAAATCTGGTAATTTCCGAGGAGGCCATTGATTTGTTGCTCCACTACGACTACCCCGGCAATGTGCGCGAATTGCGGAATATCATCGAGCGCGCCAGCCTGTTATGCGATGGCGAAGCCATACAGCCAATACATTTGCCCGAGGAAGTGCGCTCCGGTCACGCGTTGCGTGCAAACAATACCGGCAAATACGCAAGTCTGGAAGAACTGGAACGCCAGACCTTGGAGACTCGGCTCGCACATCATCGCGGCAGCCGCAAAAAACTGGCGGCTGAACTCGGTATCAGCGAAAGAACGCTATACCGGAAACTGAAGCGACTTGGAGAGTAGTCCACTCTGCCATGATGGCGGATATCCCTGCCACCATGGCAGAATTATCTGGCTTATTTCCATCGCACGCATGCGACATTTCGCCGCAAGCAGATCTGAAAACAGCAACGAACTTAGGCTGTTAGATTTTTTCTGACAAACGTGGCACACGCCTTGCATTGCAGAGCGCATGGAAGCGGCGTAGCCTTTGCTGCCAGAAACAGTCCGAGGGCACTCCTCTCGCAAACAGTACTTGCCCGCTGCTTCGACGCCCGTCGCTTCCTCCCAACTAACAGTCAGGAGAATCTCATGCGTATAGCAGTTACCAGCCAGAATTACCGCACCGTCACTGGCCACGCCGGACGTGCGCGTCGCTTCATTGTCTTCGAAGCCAACGGACAGGAACCTTCCCGCGAAGTTGAACGACTCGATTTTGATGCCGACATGGCGATCCATGGCTTCGATCATCGCGCCGCACACCCCCTCGACAGCATGAATGTGCTGATCACCGGCGGTGCCGGAGCAGGCTTTATCCAGCACCTGGCTGCACGCGGCGTGCTGGTGGTCGCTACTGAAGAAAGCGATCCCGGCATGGCAGTGGAGGCATTCCTCGCAGGTCGAGTGAAACCAGCCAGCGAAGGTTGCAACCACGACCATGGCGATCCGGACGGCGATGAGCACGTTCACGCAAGCGGACAAGGTCACACATGCAACTGCCACGGCTGAAACGCAACACCGGTGGCGCGAGAAAGACGCTACGCCGCGAGATCGCCGTTGCTCTGGCGATCAAATTCCTGGTGCTCTACGGTCTCTGGTATGCCTTCTTCAGCCATCCGTCGATACACGGCATGACCGAGGGTATGAATCCGGACCGCGTTGCCGCCGCCCTGATCGCGCCGCTGCCAGCAAACACAACTGAACCTCACGAGGAGAGTCACAAATGATTACCCAAGAAGTCGTCGACCTGTCGCGGCTGCAATTCGCCGCCACGGCCTTCTACCATTTCCTGTTCGTCCCCCTGACGCTCGGCCTTTCGTTCCTGCTGGCCATCATGGAGACGGTGTACGTCATGACCGGCAAGGAGATCTACCGGGACATGACCAAATTCTGGGGCAAGCTGTTCGGCATCAATTTCGCACTCGGCGTCACCACCGGCATCACCATGGAATTCCAGTTCGGCACCAACTGGGCCTATTACTCGCACTACGTCGGCGACATCTTCGGCGCGCCGCTGGCCATCGAAGGCCTGATGGCATTCTTCCTCGAATCCACTTTCATCGGCCTCTTCTTCTTCGGCTGGAACAAGCTTTCCAAACGCAGGCACCTGCTGATCACCTATCTCACGGCGATCGGCTCCAACCTGTCGGCGGTATGGATCCTCATCGCTAACGGCTGGATGCAGAACCCGGTCGGCTCGCAATTCAGCTACGTGACCATGCGCATGGAAATGACGTCGTTCAAGGAACTGGTGTTCAACCCGGCAGCGCAGGCCAAATTCGTGCACACCGTGTCGGCCGGTTACGTCACCGGCTCCATGTTCGTGCTTGGCATCAGCGCCTGGTACATGCTGAAAGGCAGGGATATCGAATTCGCCAAGCGCTCGTTCCGCATCGCGGCCGCGTTCGGCTTTGCATCGGCCATGTCCGTGATCGTGTTGGGCGACGAATCCGGCTATGCCGTCACCGAACACCAGCAGACTAAACTAGCTGCGCTGGAAGGCATGTGGAAGACCGAGCCAGCCCCGGCGTCCTTTACGCTGTTTGCAATTCCAGACGATGAGAAACGCGAGAACAGGGCCGAGATCAAGATCCCCTACGCCCTCGGCCTGATCGCCACCCGCTCCGCGAACACACAGATTCCCGGCATAGACCAGCTCGAAGCACGCGCCGTCGAGCGCATCCAGAGCGGCACCATCGCCGTCAAGGCGCTCGAACAGTTGCGCGCCAAGACCGCCGACGATGCGACTAAAGCGCGCTTCGAAGAACACAAGGCCGATTTGGGCTACGGATTGCTGCTGAAGAAATACACCGCCGATGTCTCTCTGGCGACGCCGGAAATGATCGCGCAGGCAGCGCGCAACTCCATCCCCAGGGTCGCTCCCATGTTCTGGACCTTCCGCATCATGGTGGCACTGGGTTTCTCCTTCTTTGCCCTGTTTGCGTTGTCGTTCTGGTATTCGGCCAAGAACACCTTCCAGCAAAAACGCTGGTTGCTGCGCTGGGCCTTGTGGTTCATCCCACTGCCCTGGATCGCCTCTGAGATGGGCTGGTTCGTGGCGGAATATGGCCGCCAGCCGTGGACCATCTTCGGCATCCTGCCGACCAATCTTTCCACTTCGACCATTTCGGTCAACAGCCTGTACGGTTCGCTTGCCGGCTTCATGTTTTTCTATACCGGCCTGCTGGTGGTGGAGCTGTACCTGATGTTCAAGTACGCACGCCTCGGCCCATCCAGCCTGGGCACCGGCCGTTATGCGGGAGAAGCTGCGCCCGCCCTTAAATCCGCACAGTGAGGAAAACATCATGCTCGATTATGAAACCCTGAAAATCATCTGGTGGCTGCTGGTCGGCGTGCTGCTGCTCGGCTTTGCAGTCATGGACGGCCACGACATGGGCGTGGGCACGCTGCTGCCTTTCGTCGGCAAAAGCGACGTGGAACGCCGCGTCGTCATCAACACCGTCGGCCCGCATTGGGACGGCAACCAGGTCTGGTTCATCACTGCCGGCGGCGCCATATTCGCCGCCTGGCCGCTCGTCTATGCGACTGCCTTCTCGGGCTTCTACTGGGCCATGCTGATAGTCTTGTGGGCGCTGTTCTTCCGTCCCGTCGGCTTCGACTACCGTTCCAAGGTGGCCGATCCGCGCTGGCGTAGCGCCTGGGACTGGGGCCTGTTCGTCGGCGGCAGCGTACCCGCGCTGATCTTCGGTGTCGCGTTCGGCAACCTGCTGCAAGGCGTCCCCTTTCACTTCGAAGACAACCTGATGCCGGTCTACACAGGCACGTTCTGGGGGCTGCTCAATCCGTTCGCCCTGTTGGCTGGCGTCGTAAGCCTGTCCATGCTCACTTTCCACGGCGCGAACTATCTGATGATACGCACCGAGGGTGATGTTTACGCACGCGCCAGAAAAGCTTCGCTGATCTTTGGCACCGTGATGCTGGCTGCCTTCACCATTGCCGGTATCTGGGTTGCTTCGGATATGCCGGGCTATGTCATCACCTCGGTGGTTGATCCCGGCGCATTGCCCAACCCGCTGGACAAGACAGTCGAAATTCAGACGGGCGCATGGCTGGACAATTTTGCAAGGCATCCTGCACTCTGGGCAGTACCGGGCGCTGCCTTCGTCGGCGGCCTGCTGGCCCTGCTGTTTGCCTGGGCGAAAAAGCCGGTGCTGGCCTTCATCGCCAGCGGTGTCGCTGAACTTGGCGTCATCGGCACTGCCGGTGTCGCCATGTTTCCCTTCATCATGCCTTCGTCCAGCGATCCGCGCTCCAGCCTGACGGTATGGGACAGCGTCTCCAGCCACCTGACCCTGGAAGTGATGTTCTGGGCCGCGCTGATCTTCACACCCATCGTCATCACATACACCGGTTGGGCATACAAGATGATGGCGGGCAAGGTCACCAACGCCTACATCGAGACTAACGATCATTCCGCTTATTAAATTCAAGGAGATTCGCATGTGGTATTTCACCTGGATGTTGGGCCTTGCAATGGCCATACTGTTCGCCGTAGTCAACGCGCTCTGGCACGAGTTTCACGAATGAAAGCAGACTGTCTGCGCCCTCTGTGGCTCGCTGGCTTGCTGCTGGCGGGCCCGTTAATGGCTGAAGACCAACGCCAACTGGCCACCCTGCCGCCGCCAGCGCAGGAGACGCTACGACAAGAGATGCTCGCCAATCTGGTGGCGCTTAACGAGATTCTCGGACTGGTCGCAACAGACAAGTTCAAGGAAGCCGGTGCAGTCGCCGAACAACAACTCGGTCTTTCCGTCCAAGGCCGGAACAGGGACAAGCCTTTCGATGCACGCCCGGGGCCGCATATGCCACAAGCCATGCGTGCGCTGGGCATGGAAGGCCACCGCGCCGCCAGCGAATTTGCCAAGGCGGCACAGGCGGGAGAACGCGACCGCGCACTGGCTCTGTTGCCCAACCTGACCAGTGCTTGCGTAAGCTGCCATGCTTCCTGGCGTATCCGCTGAGCATAACTGGGACCTGTCATCATCGCGCCTGCTTCATTGGGCGATGTGTTCTTTCGAACAGTACTATCTACGTGAATTTCGCTGATCGAGCATGCGCGCAAGGAATAATGGAGCGTCACATCTGAATGGGAATCGGGTTTCTTGACGAGGCCATGCGAATGGAGCGGGTGAAGGGGATCGAACCCTCGTATGCAGCTTGGGAAGCTGCCGTTCTACCATTGAACTACACCCGCGATACTTGATGATTTTACGCAGGTTACAGACAATACTCAAATCAACAGTGTCCTTACAGTGTGAAACAGTGCGGACTCCACCGTGGAGAATACTGTTCAAGGGTTGAGTTTGTGTGAGTTGCGAAAAACAGTTGCCTGTTTTTCCAATTCCGCCAGTAACGTTTCCATATCTGCTAATGCAAAGAGCTCAGCAGCTACACGGATTTCTATCTCGACCGAAAAATCAAGCAACCTGGCAAGCTCATCATCTGGATAACTAGATTCGATTCCGACTTCTGTGATTCTTCTGATGACTTGAGATGCACCACCATGTGTGAGCTGGTTAAATTGTGGCGAGTTTGTTTCCTTGTTAACCTTAAGCCATGCTCCTCCTGTTTCCGGAGCATTACCAATTTTCTTAATCATCTGTTCTAATTTAGGGCAGGTCCCTTTCATGAAGTTCTGCAATTCGGTGTCTGTTGCGAAATTCAATAGCCAAAGGCCATGAGCATACGCTTCAAGCTGTACCCTTATGAGAGCAAAGGCTGAACCGTAAAGCAGTTTGTCAATTAACGTGATGATTGCATCGTGGTGTTCTTGTGCAAGATGGAGGGCAGCAGCACCGATGCGTATGCGTTCAGAATTTGGCAAAATGAGTTCATTGGTTTGCTCATGAATCCACACGCGGAGTTCCTTCGACCTCAGAAGACTAGCTTCGACTAACAACTTGCTTCCTCGGTATCCACCTATCACTCCCTAAATACTGCGGTAACTCCATGCAATTTCTTTGAACGTTTATATTTCTAAATTACCCTCAATATATCGATATTAGTGACAAATATTTTGCCAACGACCGTTTACTTGCAAGTATTCGCACTTTGAAGTTCCAATAGGTGGAAGTTCTAAGGATGGCAATGGCTTTAGTTCCGTTGAAGGTAAAGGTTGGATTAGTGGTAATTTTGTTGAAGGAATGTCTAGTGTGTTATCGCAAATGTCTTTAACTCGACAGTTATTTCCATAGTTATCGCAGACATTAGAACTTCTGCATTGAGCAAATACTGTTATTGAATATGATGAGGAAAGAAGCATTGCAATCAGTAAATACTTTTTCATTTGAACCTCACATTGATACCGGAGTATTGAAATTTAATTGGATATGAAATTTGGCAACCTCACAACCGAATGTTTTTTTATTGCTTTGGAATGCTCTTAGTGGATTACTTTTTCCAAGGTCTCCAACCTGTATTTAATTTAACCAAATAATCAAATCGCGGGCGGTCATATTTGTCTAAAACATTATCCAAAATGCACATATAAATTATACTAAATTGTTCTTTGCTCATTTTTTGTTCATACATTTTCTGCATTCTTATGTAGTTGCACTTTGATATTGCGACTTCTTCTACATCTGGGGGGTACTCGCCAATATCTTCTAAATCTTTGCTGTTAAGCCAATATACATCATTTGACGGGTGTGTCATCATCGTGTCAATCAAATGTTCGGAGACACCCTCTTCTTCCAAATATGACTTAACCTTATGCATCAGTAGTATTTGGTTATGTTCGGATTCAATGTTTCCTGATGGGTCTTTAAAATATGGGCGATGTATTCCTACACCCCCGTAGTATCTATCACGCTTTTCCTGAGGCAATAAAGTTCCATCATCATTTGTAATATTTTGAGCATTGCGTTCTATGCCCGCAAGGTATACAAAAAAGCAGGAACTCGCACACACTTTGCCCTTCGATACAAAGACATGAAGGCGCGTTCCTTTGATAAGAGAAACCAATTTCATGGCCTCATTAATATCGCCTCCATTTGAACTAACCCACAAAGAATTTGGAATAAGTTCTGTCTTTACCATCTCTATTAATGTAGCGGCAAAACGTTCAGCATCGCCTTTTCTAATTTCACCTTCCAAATAAATTTTATGGCCATCTGAAAATACATCAGCCGCTTTCGCTGTTATGCAAAATGCGACCAGAAGTATTAATAAAACGAATTGGAATATACGCATTGTTTTTCCCTAAGAAACCTGACCATCAATGGGTGTCCGCTCCACCCGATAGCAGTTATCCAGAAATTGGATCGTGCCAGACAAATTCGGTATCCACAACATGAAAGAATGTATAGACCGTCACCACAATCACTGCAATCGCCCCGAAATTCGTACCACCGTAGAAACAAACTCAACCCTTGAACAGTATTCTCCACGGTGGAGTCCGCACTGTTTCACACTGTAAGGACACTGTTGATTTGAGTATTGTCTGTAACCTGCGTAAAATCATCGAGTATCGCGGGTGTAGTTCAATGGTAGAACGGCAGCTTCCCAAGCTGCATACGAGGGTTCGATCCCTACATCAACTTCATTGCATCTTAAAATTGAGCGCCAAATTAAAAGTGATCACCGTCAGCATCAATGGCGAACCGCGCCAGTTTCCAGAGAACACAACCGTTGCCGCCCTCATTGATGAGATGGGGCTTACCGGCAAACGCATCGCGCTGGAGCGCAATGGCGAGATCGTGCCGCGTAGCACCTTCGCCACCCGGCAGTTGGCGGCGAGTGACAAACTCGAGATCGTCGTCGCCGTTGGCGGTGGATAAACAACGGCTGAATTGGCACTGTCTGACGATTTGCTCAGACTGTCATGCAGAGCTAAGCAATCATCTGGAAAACATAAATGAACGATAAATTAGTCATCGCCGGTAAAAATTATTCTTCCCGCTTGCTGGTCGGCACCGGCAAATACAAGGACTTTGCCGAGACCAAAGCGGCAATCGAAGCCAGCGGTGCTGAGATCATCACGATCGCAATACGCCGCAGCAACATCGGCCAGAATCCGAACGAACCCAGCCTGCTGGAGATCTTGCCGCCGTCGAAATACACTCTGCTGCCCAACACTGCAGGCTGCTACACCGCCGACGATGCGGTGCGCACCCTGCGCCTGGCGCGCGAACTGCTGGACGGGCACAGTCTGGTCAAGCTCGAAGTGCTGGGCGACCCGCAATCGCTGTACCCGAATGTGATCGAAACCATCGCCGCGGCAAAGACGCTGGTGGCGGAAGGTTTTCAGGTGATGGTTTACACCTCGGACGACCCCATCGTAGCCAAGCAACTGGAAGACATCGGCTGCGTCGCCATCATGCCGCTGGCCTCGCTGATCGGCTCCGGCATGGGCATTCTCAACCCGTGGAACCTGCAGCTCGTCATGGAGCGCGTAAAGGTGCCGGTGATCGTGGATGCGGGCGTGGGCACGGCTTCCGATGCCGCCATCGCGATGGAACTGGGTTGCCACGGTGTATTGATGAACACCGCCATCGCCGGAGCGAAAGACCCCGTGCTGATGGCCTCGGCCATGAAAAAGGGCGTGGAAGCAGGACGCGAGGCATTCCTCGCCGGACGCATGCCTAAGAAGCTGTATAGCGCCAGCCCGAGTTCGCCAACGGCGGGCATCATCTCTTCGACACGCAGCTAACCCTTTATCCGCAGATTTTGCAAATTCACGCAGATTAGAATTCATGAAATCTGTGAAATTTGCAAAATCTGCGGACGGCCTTTTTCCCCATGACTGACCATACTGATCTTAAAAATCGCCACATCCGCAGCTATGTACTGCGTCAGGGCCGCGTTTCCGTCGCGCAACAGCGCGCCATTGACAACCTGCAGCCGCGTTACGGAATCCCTTACGTTGCTCGTCCGCTCGACCTCGTACAAACCTTCCGTCGCACTGCTCCGGTCATTTTGGAGATCGGCTTCGGCATGGGCGACAGTACGGCGACCATCGCACAGGCGCATCCCGAGAACGACTATCTGGCGTTGGAAGTACATACTCCCGGCGTGGGCAACCTGCTCAAACTGATCGATGCCGGGCAACTCAGGAATATCCGCATCATGCAGCACGATGCAGTGGAAGTGCTGCGCGACATGATTGGCGACGATACTTTGGACGGCGTCCATATCTTCTTCCCCGACCCCTGGCACAAGGCGCGCCACAACAAACGCCGCCTGATCCAGTCTCCGTTCATCGCACAACTGGTCAGGAAGCTCAAGCCCGGCGGCTATATCCACGTCGCCACCGACTGGCAGGATTACGCCGAGCAGGTGCTGGCAGTATTGAGCGCCGAGCCGTTGCTGCAAAATACCGCGTCAGATTACGCCCCGCGCCCTTCATATCGGCCCCTCACCAAGTTTGAATTGCGCGGACTCAAACTGGGACATGGCGTTTGGGACCTTGTTTTCCGCAAAAAACCCATTAATAGCCATTAGGTCTATACTGTTAAAAATGCGTTAAATTGCTTCATTGCTTCAGTGACGATTTCGTTGCGCCGTTAATTGTCTTTTTATAATTTCAATTCAAGGAGCTGACATGAAAAACCTCATTGCACTAACCTGCTTGTTGCTTGCCTCTTTCGCTACTCCGTCCTTTGCACATGAATCGACCAACGATTGCGATAAACAAGCCGCCACGATCACGGACACAGCCAAACGCGCAGAATTCATGAAGTCCTGTTTGAAAAAAGTAGATGAAGAAAAATCCTACGAGCAAGACCTGCATGACAAAAGACAGCATTGCGATACCAATGCCGAAAACATGAAGCTTGAAGGCAAGAAAAAAGAAGAATATTTGAATCACTGCTATAAGGAAAACGACTTTGACAAGTCAAATCCGCATCCGAAGATGTAATTCAGCACCATCCCCTTGTTTTCAGACAAGGGGAGGGTACGGATACCCCAAAGTGGCCTTGGAGAACAAATGTAAATTTTGTGTAAAATTTATGTAAATTTTACGTTAATTCCATTAGAATAACATTTGTAGTTGTAGTGTTAATTTTCTTTCTACAAATCTCTCTCTAAGGAGTCAACATGAAATACTTCATCGCACTAATGAGTTTGTTGCTTGTCACAATTGCATCTCCCGCTTTTGCACATCAAGGCAACGATTGCGCAAACACAGCCGCTAAGTTCACCAATTTCAAAGAACGCCAAGCTTACACAACATCTTGTTTGAAAAAGGTGGCTACCCGCCAGAACTCCGAGTTAATCGGACAAAGGGAAAAAGAAGCAACTTGCAATCAAAATGCAAAGAACCTGAAGTTCGATGGCAATATGAAAGCTGCCTATTTGCGGCACTGTTATCAAGAGAACGACTTCAATCCCAATGAAATACCCGATCCAAGGGGCAGGGGAATTTAATTCAATTTCTTTCCCGCAGAAATACCTGCAGCAAGTCGTTCAAAAACCGTCGCCCCGATTCTGTCGGGGCGATTTTTTTGTGGTCCTGGAATAACAATCCCCGCCGCTCTGCCTCGGCCAGCTCATGGCGTATCGAGAACAACGGCAGACTGGTGCGTTCGGTGAACAGGGCAATGTCGAACCCTTCGTTCAGACGCAGCGCATTCATCATGAACTCGAATGCGATATCGTTATGCGACACCTCATGCGCTTCCTGCACCGGCTGGCCGCTTGCTACCGCCTCCATGTAGGCTTGCGGCTGCTTGTAACGCGCCTGGCGCAATATCTTGTCGTGGAAACTCAGCTTGCTGTGGGCACCCGCACCGATGCCCAGATAATCGCCAAACTGCCAGTAGTTCAGGTTGTGCCGCGAGCGTCGTCCGGGCTGCGCGAACGCCGAAGTCTCATAGTGTTCGTAACCGTGTGCGGCAAGCAGCGCTTCGATGGATTGCTGCATGTCGCTGCTCGCATCGTCGTCCGGCAACGGTGGCGGATGGTGCGCGAAAAGTGTGTTCGGTTCCAGCGTCAGGTGATAGCAGGACAGATGTTGCGGCTTGAATTGCAGCGCGGCCTGCACGTCCTGCAATGCCTGTTCTTGAGTCTGGTTCGGCAGCGCATACATCAGGTCGAGGTTGATGTTGTCGAAATGCTGCTGCGCAATCCCGATCGCGCGTCTGGCTTCATCGGCGGAATGGATGCGACCCAGCGCCTGCAGATGGGCGTCGTTGAAGCTCTGGATACCAAGCGACAGCCGGTTCACACCCGCCTCGAGGAACGCGGCAAACTTGTCCGCCTCCACCGTGCCGGGATTGGCTTCCAGCGTGATCTCGGCGTTGATATCGAGCGGCAGCAACATGCGTACCTGGCGCAGAATCTCCGTCACGCTTTCCCCGCTCAGCAGACTGGGCGTGCCGCCGCCGAAGAACACGGTATATACCTTGCGCCCCCAAATCAGCGGCAGTGCCATTTCCAGGTCGCGCACCAGCGCCGCGACATATTCACGCTCCGGCATTCGGCCGCGCGCCTCGTGCGAATTGAAATCGCAATACGGGCATTTGCGCACGCACCAAGGAATGTGGATATACAGCGACAGCGGCGGCAGCGCCCTGAAATTTACCGGCTGCGATTTGATGCCGAACGGTTGCAGCGGCTGCTCGCTCATGCGCGCGGGAAGCGCTGCATCAGCACCTGCAGCGCCTTGGCGCGATGGCTGATCTGCGCCTTCTCGTCGTGCGTCAGTTCCGCCGCCGTCTTGCCGAACTGCGGCAGCCAGAACATCGGATCGTAGCCGAAGCCGCCCTCACCGCGCTCCTCATGGAATATTTCGCCCTGCCATTCGCCTTCGGCGATCAGCGGTTGCGGATCGTCGGCATGGCGCACCAGCACTAGCACGCAGTAATAATGCGCGCGGCGGTCGGCCACGCCCTGCATCTCGCGCAGCAGTTTCTCGTTGTTGCGCACATCGGATTGCCGCCTCGCCAGTTCGCGCAAAGCTTCAGGGGTCAGTGATGAGGCGTCTTTGCGACTGCTCCCGCAGGCGGCTGGCTCCGCCAGTAACGTGTCGCAGTCGCGCTTGTCTCCCGCATAGCGCGCGGAGATCACGCCGGGTGCTCCGCCCAGCGCTTCGACGCAGATGCCGGAATCGTCAGCCAGTGCCGGCAGGCCGCTTTCACGGCTGACGTGGCGCGCCTTCGCCAGCGCGTTTTCGACGAACGTACAGTGCGGCTCTTCGGCTTCGGAGATGCCGAGTTGCGCCTGCGTCAACACTTCGATGCCGAGCGGAGCCAGCATGTGTTGGAATTCGCGCAACTTGCCGGGATTGTTCGATGCGATGACCAGTTTTTTCATTGCCTAATATCCAATACCATGCTGCCCGCTAGCCAAATGACGACGGCAATCTTCAGGCGGGGGGCCCCTGAATCGCCGATTGACGGGCATCTCCACGGGGAATGCCCGCAGATCGCCTTGCGACGGCTCTCGCAAGGCGCATGCATTCCCTTCACGTCAGCCTTGCAACGCTTTTTGCTGCATCTCGACCAGCTGACCGATGCCGTGTTTCGCCAGTTCCAGCAGCGTATCCATCTCCTCGCGCGAGAAGGGATGACCTTCCGCCGTGCCCTGCACTTCGACAAAGTGGCCGCTGCCCAGCATCACCACGTTCATGTCGGTGTCGCAGGCCGAGTCTTCGACATAGTCGAGGTCAAGCACCGGGGTGCCCTGGTAGATACCGACCGAAATGGCCGCAATGAAATCCTTCAGCGGTGTTTCTTTGACCAGGCCTTTGCTCATCAGGCCGCTCACCGCGTCGTGCAGCGCGACGAACGCGCCCGAGATGCTGGCGGTACGCGTGCCGCCGTCGGCCTGGATCACGTCGCAGTCGATCTGTATGGTGCGTTCACCGAGCTTTTTCAGATCCACGACGGCGCGCAGGCTGCGTCCGATCAAGCGCTGGATCTCCTGCGTGCGCCCGGATTGCTTGCCCTTCGCGGCTTCGCGCTGCATGCGCTCGCCGGTGGAACGCGGCAGCATGCCGTATTCCGCCGTCACCCAGCCTTCGCCGCTGCCCTTCTTGTGCGGCGGCACGCGCTCTTCGACGCTGGCGGTGCAAATGACCTTGGTGTCGCCGCACTCGATGAGTACAGAGCCTTCGGCATGTTTGGTGTAATGGCGGGTGATGCGGATAGCACGCAGCTGATCCGGCTTACGCTGGCTGGGACGCATGACTGGGACCTCGAAAAATTAGGGAACAGCGCGGATTATAACGGACTTGCTCAGAAGTTCCCCGGCAAGTCCCGTTCGTTCAGCATGATGCATACGGGCACGTCGGTGGCATGCTCCTCCTCGCCATCGCCCAAACGTGCCACTACCGCGGTGGTATTGTCGGCACGCGCGCCTTCGCGGTACACCGCCGAAACTACCAGCTCGTCCAGCCTTTCCGACAACGTTTGAACCGACGAGAGTTGCACCATTTCCTCGTCGGTCAACGGGCTCCAGAAGCCGTCGCTGCACAACAGCAGGGTGTCGCCGGGCTCTGTCGCAGTCGGCTTGGAGACATCGACATAGAACATGTCTTCCACCCCGCCCAGGCAGTTGGTGATCTTGTTGCGGTCGGGATGCGTCTTCATCTCAGCAGCGCTGATGATGCCCCAGTCCGCCCACTGCTGTACCACGGAATGATCGTGCGTCACACTCGTCACCGCATTGTCGCGCAAGAGATAGAAACGCGAATCGCCCGCATGCGCCCACCAGATCTGCCCATCCTGCACCAGCGCGGCAACACAGGTGGTGCCGGGATTGCCGTCGAGCTTTTCGGCGCGGACGTAGTCGAATATGGCGTCGTGACCGGCGCGCATGGTGGCGCGCAGGAACACTTCCGGCTCCTTTACGCGCGGCTGCTCAAGGCGGGCGAATGCGCGCATGAAGGAATGGACGGCGATCTGCGCGGCGATTTCGCCATGCAGATGCCCGCCCATGCCGTCTGCCAGCACCAGCAACAGCGCTTCATTGGTATAGGCATATCCCACACGGTCCTGGTTGTACTTGCGACCGCCGATGTGGTTGGCCTGGTGAACAGCGAACTTCATCTTCTCCCTGTGTTTTTGTGCACCCAATGTTCTTTGGGAGTCTGTGACTAGGTGCAATCGTAATATAATGCGCGCCGTTCAGCCCGTGTTTTTTCCACTTCGCCGGAGACTTCAATGATTTACAGCATGACCGGTTTTGCCTCCGTCGCCGCCGAACTGGATTCCGGTTCGCTTTCCCTTGAGTTGCGCTCGGTCAACCACCGCTATCTCGACCTGCAATTGCGCATGCCGGACGAGTTGCGCGCACAGGAACCCGTTTTGCGCGAGTCCATCGCGGCGCAAATGAGCCGCGGCAAGGTGGAATGCCGCATCAACCTCGCCGTGCGCCAGTCCGCACAGGAGCCGGCCCGCCTGAATCAGGTCATGGTGCAGCAACTATCGGTGTGGAGCAGCCAAATCCGCGAAAGACTACCGGATGCGCATGAACTTTCCGTGAATGATGTGCTGCGCTGGAACGGAGTGCTGGAAAGCCCAGCCCTCTCGGCCGAAACCCTGCACGCAGCGCTGCAAACATTGCTACTGAAAGCGTTGAAAGAATTCGCTGCCGCGCGGCAACGCGAAGGAGAGAAACTGAAAACCTTCCTGCTGGAACGCGTATCCCAGATCGAGGCCCTGCGCGCAGCCGTCGCCCCGCGCGTTCCCGCCGCCATCGTTGCTTATGAGTCCAGGTTGCGCGCGCGCCTGCTCGAAGCGCTGGGCAGCGAGGACGACGAACGCGTGCGGCAGGAGATCACGCTCTACGCCAGCAAGATCGATGTCGACGAAGAACTCTCGCGCCTGCAGACCCACCTCGCCGAGGTGCAGCGCGTGCTGGAAAAAGGCGGTGCGGTCGGCAAACGCCTGGATTTCCTGATGCAGGAACTGCACCGGGAAGCCAACACGCTCGGCTCGAAATCCGTGGATGCGGAAGTATCGCGCAGCGCGATGGAGATCAAGATCCTGATTGAGCAGATGCGCGAACAGGTACAGAACATCGAATAACGGAACAGGAGAACAGCATGTCCGGCAATCTTTTCATCGTCAGCGCACCCTCGGGGGCGGGCAAGACCAGCCTGGTCAGCGCCTTGCTCAAAAGCAACAGGCATATCGCCCTGTCGGTCTCCTACACCACGCGCGCGCCGCGCACCGGCGAAATCGATGGCAAGGACTACCACTTCGTGAGCCGCGAACGGTTCCTGGAGATGGCGCAGCATGGCGACTTTCTGGAAAGTGCCGAGGTTTACGGCAATCTGTACGGCACGTCGCAATCGTGGATAGAGAAAGAACTTGCCTCGGAACGAGACATTCTGCTGGAGATTGACTGGCAGGGCGCGGAACAGGTGCGCAGACTGATGCCCCATGTCATCTCCATCTTCATTCTGCCGCCATCCCTGTCCGCCCTGGAGACCCGCCTGCAGGGCCGCGGACAGGACAGTGCCGAAGTGATCGCCCGCCGCATGCAGGCGGCGCGGGACGACATCTCGCATGTCGCCGAGTTCGACTATGTTATTATCAACGACAAGCTGGACGAGGCCTTGAAACAACTCGATGCAGTGGTCATCGCTTCCGGGCTGCACCGCGACAGTCAACTCACTCGTCACGCAACACTCATCAATCAATTGCACAAATAGGAGCACACCATGGCACGCATCACCGTCGAAGACTGCATGAAGTACATCCCCAACCGTTTCGAGCTGACACTGGCTGCCGCCTATCGCGCGCGCCAACTGGCGAACGGCGCCGGTTACCTGGTGGAGAACAGCAAGGACAAAGCCACTGTTGTCGCCCTGCGCGAGATCAGTGAAGGCAAGGTCGGGATCGAGATACTGAATCGCGGCATGGCCTGATCGCACGCCGCCGGGTTTTCTTCCGGCGGCTTCTTTGTCACATGACTCATGCCACAGACAGATGCTGAAATTCTTCTCCAAGAGGTCTCTGCCTACCTGAAGCCTAAGGATGTGGCGCAGATCGAGTCTGCGCTCGCCTTCAGCCGTGATGCACACCAGGGCCAGTTGCGCCAGTCGGGCGACCCCTACGTCACCCATCCCATCGCCGTCGCGCGTATCCTGACGCCGCTGCATCTGGACGCGCAGGCCATCACCGCGGCCTTGCTGCACGACGTGGCGGAAGACACCAACATCAGCATCGAACAGATCGCCGAGCAGTTCGGCAAGCCCGTGGCCGAACTGGTCGACGGCCTGAGCAAACTGGACAAACTCAAGTTCGACACGGTGGCGGATGCCCAGGCGGAAAATTTCCGCAAGATGCTGATGGCAATGGCGCGCGATGTGCGAGTCATCCTCATCAAGCTCGCCGATCGTCTGCACAATATGCGTACGCTGGGTGCTGTTTCCAAAGAGAAAAGCATGCGTATCGCGCGCGAGACGATGGATATCTATGCGCCCATTGCGAACCGTCTGGGCCTGAATAATTTGTACCAGGAGCTGGAAGACCTCAGTTTCAAATATCTGTACCCGAACCGCTATGCGGTGCTGTCGAAAGCCCTCAAGGTGGCGCGCGGCAACCGGCGCGAGGTGGTCAGCAAGATACTGGAAGCGATCCGCCAGCGCCTGGACGAGAACCATATCAAGGCCGAGGTGCGCGGGCGCGAGAAGCATCTGTACGGTATCTACCAGAAGATGCAATCCAAATCTCTGGCCTTCGCGCAGGTGCTGGACATCTACGGCTTCCGGGTCCTGGTCGAGGATATCCCTTCGTGCTATCTCGCGCTCGGCGTGCTGCATAGCCTGTACAAGCCCTTCCCCGGAAGGTTCAAGGACTACATCGCCATCCCCAAGGGGAACGGCTATCAATCGCTGCATACCGCGCTATTCGGCCCGTTCGGCACGCCCATCGAGGTACAGATACGCACGCACGAGATGAACAAGCTGGCCGAAAGCGGCGTGGCTTCGCACTGGCTGTACAAATCTTCTGAAGCGCAAATCAACGACCTGCACCAGAAGACCCACCAGTGGCTGCAAAGCCTGCTGGAAAGCCTCGCACAGAGCGGCGATTCGGTCGAGTTCCTGGAACACCTGAAGGTCGACCTGTTCCCGGACGAGGTGTATGTGTTCTCTCCCAAAGGCAAGATCTACGCGCTGCCGCGGGGCGCGACCGCGGTCGATTTCGCCTATAGCGTGCACACCGACATCGGCAACCGCTGTGTTGCGGCCAAGGTGAATTCCGAGCTCGTTCCGCTGCGCACCGAGTTGCGCAACGGCGACCGCGTCGAGATCGTCACCGCCACACTCGCGCACCCGAACCCGGCCTGGCTGAGTTATGTCGTTACCAGCAAGGCGCGCGGCGAGATACGTCACGCATTAAAGACCATGCACCTCGGCGAATCGGCCAAGCTCGGCGAACGCCTGCTCGGCCAGGCGCTCAATTCGCTCGGACTCAAGCTGCAAGACATCGATGATGTGTGCTGGGAACGCGTGCTGAAAGAAAGCAGCGCCAAATCAAGACAGGAAATATTTGCCGATATCGGTCTGGGACGCCGCCTGAACATGGTCATCGCGCGCCAACTGGCGAGGATGAACGAAGGTGAGGGAAATCGGGTGGAAGTCGGTTCCGGCAGCGGCATCATCACTCTGCTTGGCAACGAAGGCATGGCGGTTCAATACGCCAAGTGTTGCCGCCCCATTCCCGGCGACCCCATCATTGGCGTCATCAAGAGCGGACAGGGGCTCATCGTGCACACCCACGACTGCCCGACCTTGCGCAAGGGACGCAGCGGCAGCGAGGAATGGATGGATGTCGTATGGGACAAGAACATCAACAAACTGTTCGAGGTCAGCATCAAGCTCATCGTCGCCAACCAGCGCGGCGTGCTGGCCAAGGTCGCCGCCGCCATCGCCGATGCCGAATCCAACATCGAGAACGTCCACTTCACCAACGAGGGCGAATACACGGCGCTCTACTTCACCCTGCAGGTGAACAGCCGCCAGCATCTTGCCAGCGTCATGCGCGGCCTGCGCAGGATCCAGGAAGTGATACGCATCACCCGGGAGAAGAGTATCCCGGCATAAATTCTGCCAGGAGAGATATAATGAAAAATACCCTGAAGCCCGGGCTCAAATACGAGCACAAGTTCCTCGTACCGTCCTCAAAAACTGTTCCGGCGCTTTATCCGGAAGCGGAAGAGTTCCTCGCGATGCCGGAAGTGTTCGCTACCGGCTTCATGGTCGGCTTTCTGGAATGGGCCTGCATCAAATGTCTCAATCCCCATATCGACTGGCCGGTCGAGCAGACTGTCGGCACACACATCAATGTCAGCCACCAGGCGGCCACTCCGCCGGGCCTCGAAGTGACGGCGACCGTTGAATTGATCGAAGTGGACGGCAGGCGACTCGTGTTCCAGGTCGAGGCTCACGACGGCGTGGAGGTGATCTCCAAAGGCCGACATGAACGCTTCATCATCAACAGGGAAAAATTCGATGCCAAGCTCGGGGAAAAGCGGAAACCCTGCGGCGCATGACGTGCCCGACCACCATCGCATGAAGGACAGCTCATTTTGAAACGCATTTTGGTAGTTGATGATTCACCCAGCGTTCGATACGTCATTAAAACGATGATTTACGATCTGGGTGCTTATGAGGTGACCGATGTCCCGAACGGAGAGACTGCACTCAGGAAATTGAAACTGCTGCGCTACGATCTGGTTATTTCCGACTGGAATATGCCCCGGATGTCCGGCATCCAGCTTTTGGCTGAGATGCGAAAAGATGATGCGCTCAAGCACATCCCCGTCATCATGGTGACGGCGGAAGCAACCAGGGACAACGTTGAAACAGCCGCAGCCCTCGGCATCAACGGCTACATCACAAAACCATTCACCCCTGCCAAACTGGATTCATTGCTGAAAACCTTGCTATGACGGCTCTTGTAGGTTGGCACTTGCGCTGTACTTGCCAGCCCTCATATCCCCGAATGCCGGCATTCTGTTTGTTCTGTTGAGAAGTTAGAGGCAGTAACACAACTGAAATACGAAGCCTCGCGGTTCATCAATTGCTTTTTTACATTGTGACAATCATTTTTCATTGACGATCCCTGGCTACACCAGGAAGGCGATAGCCTCACACCTCCCGCTATATATGTATTCCTGCGTATATATTTAGCCAGCGCTCTGCTGTAGTTTTGCATACATCCGTGTTCTGTATCCCCGAACAGTTTCGGTCGCGACAAAACAGCGTCGCAGGTGGGATGCAGCATTGTCATTGAACCGATAGTCGTGAAATTTCAAAAATATGCGCATACTGATTATTGAAGACAATTGCGACCTCGCCTCCAACATGTTCGATTTCCTGGAGGCCAGGGGGCATATCCCGGATGCTGCCGGAGATGGCATTACCGGATTGCATCTGGCAATGGTCAACCAATACGATGCGGTCGTGCTTGACCTGATGTTGCCGGGAATGGACGGCATAACGCTATGCCGCAAGTTGCGCGAAGAAGGCGGCAAGACCACGCCGATATTGATGATCACGGGACGCGACTCGCTGGACGACAAGATCGCCGGACTTGAGGCAGGCGCGGACGATTACCTGATCAAGCCCGCAGAATTGCGCGAAGTGGAATTACGTTTGCGAGTATTGCATCGGCGGTCCGGCGAATATATTCAAAAACAGAAAACCATGGTGGTGGAAGACCTCAGTCTCGATCCATTCACTTGTTCCGTACGCCGCGGCGACAAGACTATCGATCTGCCGCCGATCTCCTACAGAATATTGGAGATGCTGATGGCTCGCTCTCCCCATGTAGTCAATCGCGACGACATCCAGCATATTGTTTGGGGAGAAGGCCGTCCGGACAGCGATTCGCTCCGGGCGCATATGCATTTGCTTCGAGACCTTATCGACAAACCGTTCCAGCAGAAATTGCTGCATACGCTGCGCGGTTTTGGTTATCAATTAGCCAGTCAGGATATGCATAGTAAATACCATGGGGCGAATTTGTCCTAAGATTGGCCGATTGAAATAATTTGCGTATCGCATAGCTTCAGTTGCATTTGCTACTGGAGCATCCTGCCCAACCAAAACCCGTCATGGGTTAACGATTGATTCGACACGACGCTCCAGATGCGTTCATATATCCACAAAAGAATTATTTCAGTCCCGCAATAAATTCAGAAAGACTTTTTATTTCTGCGTCAGTGGCGCCCATTCCCTTGGGCAGCATTTTGCCCATCTTCCAGCCGAATTCGCCTCCCTTGGTGATGTTTGCTGCTATTTTGCTTGCCGCATTTGCATCACCTTTGTACTTCTTGGCGACGTCATTCCACGCCGGACCAACCACTTTTTTATCTATGGCGTGACAGGCTCCGCATTTGGCCTTGCCCACTGCCGGCATGTCCGTTGCCATTGCGGAACCTGCAACCATTAGCGCTGCTGCAACTGTCATGTTTATGAATATTTGTTTCATTACTACCTCCTCTGAGTTTAACCACACAATTTACTTCCCTTGCTGCTTTCCAGTACCCAATGCCCTGAGTGTACATCATGCTTTCTTTACCGAGAGTACCGCGAAAATTTTGTTGCGGATGTCATCCACGCTGCCGACCCCCTGGATATTGACGCACTTTGGCGCAGAGGTATCGCCAGACCCGGCCCAGCCGGTATAGTAAGCAACCAGTGGTTTTGTCTGGCTGTGATAAACATCAAGACGTTTTCGGACGGTTTCTTCGGCATCGTCCGGACGCTGTACCAATTCTTCACTGGTTATATCGTCTTTGCCCGCAACCTTGGGTGGATTGAATACAATGTGATAGGTTCTGCCCGAGGCGGGATGCACACGGCGACCGCTCATGCGCTGGATGATTTCACTGTCGGCGACATCGATCTCGATCACGAAATCAATTTGCACACCCGCCTGTTTCATTGCCTCAGCCTGCGGAATTGTGCGGGGAAAACCGTCGAGCAAATAGCCATTGGCACAGTCCTTGTCCTTGATGCGTTCCTTCACCAGGTTGATGATGATATCGTCCGATACCAAGCCGCCCGCATCCATGATTTTTTTCGCCGCATGGCCCAGCGGAGTGCCCGCCTTGACTGCGGCACGCAACATATCCCCGGTTGAAATTTGCGGGATACCGAACTTTTCATGGATAAAATTGGCTTGAGTCCCTTTGCCGGCACCGGGAGCACCAAGAAGAATAAGTTTCATAGATTTACCTCGCGTGAGTAAATGATCAAATTGTATTGCTCAACGATGAGCCGCAATTTTCAATACAAGACACGACAGCTGATGCAAAGCGGACAGACCGTCTCGCCATTAGGCGCAATCTTTCACAACACGTCTATAACCACAAATAGCCGGGGGTTGTAACACTGATTGGCAGCAGTTCGAATTTTAAGATAACACTTAAGAAGCAGAATATCAGGTCGTCAACGCATCAATAATGAAACATCGAACAAGGTGCGTTCGCGACAATGCTTGCGTCATCCGACGCCGGCAATGAATCCGGATGGACGACTTCAGCTTGACCGATGTGCTCATCAAGCACGTCAGCCATCCACCGCAAGGTATGTATTCCTGCGTATATATTTAAACAGAACGCTGCTGTAGCTTAGCGCCTGTCATTTATTAGATTCAAAGAACTTCAATCATGCGTGAAATGAAATTGCCCGGCGTTATGAACAACGCCGCCGTCAGAACTTTTTCTCATTTTTACGATGATGGAAATTGTTTTGAGGAAATTGCATTACGGCATGGGGAAATCATTATCTATTTTGAAGTTCAATGCTCGATGTTCAACTTGATAGTTAAGCAGTCTCGGAGGCAGTTATGCCAAAACATATAGTACGGTTGCTCGTTTTGATTGCGGTTGTTGCAATTGTTGCTTTCTCGGCAAAAAAGTTTCTTGTACCGGGTTCGTTTTATCAGTACGGACATTATCGCGGCAATGCAGTAGCGGAGATTGCTGCCAAAGTTCCAAAGCTGCAGGGGTCGGCTTCGTGCCAGTCATGTCACAAGGAGGCATATGCCGTATGGACTGGGGGCATCCACCGCAAAGCAACCAAAGATGGCGCCATTCAAGGCGTTGTCATCAAGAATGGCGTCAATTGTGAAGTTTGTCACACCGGCCCCGCAGGCAACCACCCATCCAAAGAAGCGATGCCGCTTTCTATCGAGGACAGGGTAACCACGATCACCCATAAGCATATCGATCATCCGGCAGATGTACCGGGCAGGAACCTGATGCTGTCTCCGAACGATATGCGCAACCTGTGTCTCAACTGCCACGACAAGCTGGAGGCGCGCCCTACAATGCAGCGCCAAATTGCGGTTGAAAATCATGGCGGCGCAGAGCCCTGCACCAGTTGCCACAATCCGCATTCCCCCAGAATCAATTTTGCAGATTTGCCCAGACCGCCTGTTGATCCAATAACAGGCAAGGCTCTTCCCGTGATCGCGGTAAAGGCGGGGAACGCGGCTGCAGGCAAGTCTGTGGCTGCAGCCTGTGCAGCATGCCATGGCAACTCCGGGATGAGCATTAATCCGGCATGGCCAAACCTGGCAGGTCAACATGCCGATTATTTATACAACTCACTTCAGGGATTCAAATCGGGCACACGCAAAAACGACACGATGAGCGGCATGGCGGCGGGTCTGAGCGATGCGGATATGCGGAATGTAGCTGCCTACTTTTCAAAATCAAGCTGCGGCGTCACCGGTGCAGACAAGGCGAAGGCGGAACTCGGCAAAGCCAAGGCGGCAGAGGCGGGATGTGCGGCCTGCCACAATGCCGGAGGTCTGCGCGGCACAGGTCCGGCGGGAATCAGCGCCAGTCAGGCATGGCCGAATCTGGCCGGTCAAAATGCCGCATATCTGACCGTGGCACTGAATTCATTCAAGGACGACAGTCGAAATCACGCAGTCATGTCGAGTGTGGCCAAAGCATTGTCTGACTCGGATATAGACAACCTGTCGGCTTATTTTGCCACTGTGAGTTGCAAATGAACAAATTACCGAGCGAGGAAAAAGTGACTACTCATCATACAAAATTGGAAGAGGAGGCCGGTACCTTGTCGCGCCGGGATTTTTTGGGATTCCTGGGCAAGGGCGCGGCTTGCGCAGGCGCATTCATCGGCGCGGGTGCAGCCATTGGTGCGGTAGAAGCGGAGACCGGCAAGCACGCGTTCCAACAGAATGACGCACAGTATGAGGAGGCGGTAAACAACCCGCCAAAAATTCCTGAATACAACTGGAACGACCACCAATGGGCGATGGGCGTTGATACCACGCGCTGTATTGGCTGCTTGCGTTGCATGGAAGCATGCAAAATGGAAAACAGTGTGCAGATGGACGCGAATCATCATCGAACCTGGGTTGAGCGCTATGTCTATCTGGAAGGTTCGAATACGGCATTGGTAGACAGTCAGACCGATCCGAAAAATATTGAAAATGCCGGTTCGGAAACGAAATTCCGGTTTGACGACCGCTACAGGAATGTCAAGGTCGACAAGGCGTTTTTCGTGGCCAAGCTTTGCAACCAGTGTGAGCATCCGTCGTGCGTACAGGTATGCCCGACCGGCGCCACCTTTAAATCCAAGGACGGCCCGGTGCTGATAGACACGACCTACTGCATCGGATGCCAGTATTGCGTGCAGGCATGTCCCTATGGCGCCCGGAGTTTCAATGAATCCAGGGGTACTGCCGAGAAATGCAATTGGTGCTACCACCGTATCACCAAGGGGCTTAACCCGGCATGCGTCGAGGTATGCCCGACGGGTTCACGTATTTTCGGCGACCGCAACGACCCGGAAAGCGCGGTCAGTGTTTTTATCCGCAACAACCACGTGCAAGTGCTGAAGCCGGAAATGGGTAACGCACCCAACGTGTTTTACAAGGGAACAGACAAGGAGGTGGTTTGATGGAACACGTATTCGAGCACGTCACTCCGTATGTCGGATACGTTTATCCAAACGAAACCGATTTTGCGTGGAGCCAACTCATCGTAATTTACCCCTACATCACCGGGCTGGTCGCGGGTGCGTTTGTAATTTCCAGTCTTCACCATGTGTTTAACATTAAGAGTTTCGCTCCGATCTCCAGGTTCGCACTGCTGACCGCGTTGTGCTTTATGTTCTTTGCGCCGACTCCCCTGCTGTTTCACCTGGGGCAGCCTACCCGTGCGTTCAACGCGGTAATAACGCCGCACTGGACTTCCGCGATGGCGGCGTTCGGCTATGTTGCCGGGTTTTACCTGTGTCTTTTGCTGCTGGAAACCTGGTTCGCCTTCCGTGCCGATATCGTCGCAATGTCCAAGAGCAAAACCGGCATTATGCGCAAAGTTTACGGTTGGCTGACTTTGGGATCGGATGATGTATCACCGCGCTCACTGGCTATCGATCATAAATTCGCCCGCATCCTGTCGATGATAGGCATACCCAGCGCATGCGGGCTGCACGGGTACGTTGGATTCGTGTTCGGCTCGCTGAAAACGCGCGAATGGTGGTCATCCGATCTGATGCCGGTCATTTTCCTGTTGTCGGCAGTGGGTTCGGGAGTCGGGCTGTTGATCGTGCTGTATGTGATCGTGTCCAAGGTCCGCAAAACAGAGATTGCCGACGATACCATGCGGGGGTTGTTGTACGTCCTGTTTACTGCCATCACCGTCGTGATGGTGATTGAAGGCCTGGAATTGCTGGAAATATTCTACAAGGCCCGCGAAGGTGTCGAAACCGTACGACAGCTGATCATGGGGCCGATTTGGGCCGGCATGGCGATTCAATGGGCAATGTCTCTGTTCGTTCTGGCAGTCACTTCTGCATTGCTTGTCTTTGATGTGCATGGAAAGCGTTTGGTTACCTGGCTCTTCCTGAGCGGGTTATCCATCATGATTGGCGTGCTGGCGATGCGCTGGAACGTGGTGATAGGCGGACAGGAATTGTCCAAGACCATGAAAGGGTTGCTGACCTTCTACCCGGAAGTGTTCGGTCGGGAAAGTTTGTTCGTCGTTGGAATCATTTCAATTTGTCCTTATGTCATGTTGTGGCTGGTAACGAAATTGTTGCCGCCCTGGGAGAAAAACAAAACCGTCGTTGAACAGGCATCAGGTATTTCTTTGAACAAGCGGCATTCTGTTGTGTGACATGTAACGCGTAACTCGTAGCTTTGTTTGTTTTTTATTTATAAATATTCACTTTGTGAGGTGCTATATGAAAAACGATATATTTTTAGCTAGCCTGGCCCTTGTTGCATCGCTTCTGGTTATTGCATTCCCGGTGCAGGCACAAGAAGAAGTGGGCTTCAAGGCCGATATACATCCAATACTTCATGACTACTGTTTGAGCTGCCACCAACCCGGAGGCAAAGGTTACGAGGCAAGCGGGCTAGACATGACCACATACAAGAGCCTGATGAAGGGTACCAAGTTCGGGTCGGTTATCAAACCGGGCGACAGCTTTACCAGTGTCCTGATTCAGCTTGTCGAAGGGCGTGCCCATGCTTCCATCAAGATGCCTTTGGGAATGGATGGCGGCCTCTCCAAGAAGAACATCAATTTGCTCAAAAAATGGGTGGATCAAGGTGCAAAGGACAATTGATAGCCTGAAATATTTATTGAAGTGCAATTCAGTGATTGGCGGGTTGTTTTTGTAAATAAGCAAGCTTTGCAGTTTTTTGATAAGGCCTGTCCGCGACAACTTTAACAATGGTCTCGCGGATTGGTTTTTCAGGCGACCGCGCAAATCTGGTTAGGCTGTGTCTCAAACATTGTCAATGTATCGATTGTTCATTGAGACACAAATGTGATATTCAAATTAACGGAGAGATAGAGATTATGAAATCAATTATCGTAAACATGACAGTGGCAGCAGGACTCATGGTTGCCGGAACCGCAATGGCGACCGACATGCCTGATCTGGCCAAAAAAAATAGCTGCACCGCTTGTCATGCAATTGACAAAAAATTGCTCGGTCCGGCTTTTATGGATATTTCCAAAAAATACAAAGGTGCAAAGACTTACTCATTCAAAGGCAAGGAATATCCTTTGGTTGAAGGCCTGATGATGAAGGTATCTCAAGGCGGTTCAGGCAACTGGGGTTCTATGGCAATGGCGCCTACCGACCCGTCAGGCCAGAAACAAGGTGAAATTAAAGAATTGGTCGAATTTGTACTTGGCTTGGCCAAGTAAGTTAGGACGCGCTTTATTCGGCCGACCACTGCCGACAGAGCGTCCTTGTGTGTCGTCGGGCCACAGGTGGAAATCGCTGATAAATCCGCAGTTGTGGTTCGTCATTCGCTGGCGGATCGGGTTGTTGGGCTCGGCGCGACATGCGGGATGCGCGGAGATCTGGAGTTCGCCCATCCTGCTATTGATCGATATTGCAACTTGACTTGCTTTTGGGTGTGTTCCAGGCACCGTTCAATTTCAAGCTGATCGAACTGGGTCCCTGCTTTGGATCTCAGCCGGATGCTGATCTTCCCGTTTAGTTGCTCGACTTGAAGAGATTCGAGTTTTCGATACTCCTGCGTGGGACAGGAACAGCGACCATCCTGGCATTCCTGAATTGCTTCTAAAAGCTGTTTTTCTTTGCCCTCCACTCCGGCAATCCTGACTTCCAATCCGTCCGGCTGCTTTGAGATATTGTATTTCACGATGCCTCCGTTAAATCAGTTCAAAATTTAAAACACAATCATCGCGACAAGACCGCCAACAATTCCTGAAAGTGCAACGCCGGTGGCGATCACGAGACGGGTTCGCACACTGAAGACGCGACCGAGCATGACCAGCGAAGGCAGGCTGACGGCAGGCAGCGTCATGATGAGCGCTCCGGCAGGTCCCGCGCCCATGCCCAACGCAAACATCGCCTGCACAATGGGCACCTCTCCCGCCGTTGGGATGACAAACAGCGTACCGGCGAGTGCCATCGCAACGATCCAGCCGATGCCATCATGCGCACCCAGCACCGGGAAAAGCCAGGCCCTGGCGGCACCCAGCAAAAGGACAAGAACGAGATACTCGGGCAAGAGTCTGATCGCAAGCGTCATGAATTCCCGCGACCAACGAGCCAACAGGCTGAGTTTTGAAGACTCGGCTTCAGGAGTCAAATCCTGATCGAGGGTAACGACTTCGTCTGGCCCGGCATAACGCTCTGCCAGATAAGCCACCCCAAGCACCATCGCAATGCCGAACACAATCCTGAAGAGAGTCCACCCCCATCCCAGCACGAATCCCATGAACACCAGAGTTGCCGGATTCAGCACCGGGTTCGATATCCACCAGGACACCACACTGCCGACCGACGCGCGGCTTTGCCGCATACCGGCGGCCACGGGTGCTGCGCAACAGGTGCACATCATGCTGGGAATGGCGAAAAGGCTGCCCAAAGCGACGCTTCTGAAACCCAGGCGTCCAAGCACCGCACTTACCCAGCGACTCGGCAACAGCACCTTAATGCCGGAACCCAGAACGAGCCCCAGAACAAGTGCCTGCCAGATTGCCTTGCCATAAGCCATGGCGTAATCCGCTGCGGCATTCCAGGATGCGGGCGGGGCATAGGAGGATTTCCCAGAAAGAATCGAATCGCCTATGGCGTGATGGCTCTGGGCAAAGAATGCCTTGGCATAATAAGGAAGCCATTTCACATAGGCGAACCCGGCTATGGCAACGAAGGCAAAAATCATTACACCGGCAAGAGGGGGCAGGGATTTTTCTTTCAATCTGGTGTGCAAAGTAAAATTTCTTTCTTTAAGGGAATATCGGAAATAAGCCCGGCCAATTGCCGCATTCAGGGTTTGCGTATTCCGTCGAATCTGATCACTCAGTCCGGCAACGTGATCTCTCAGTCTGATTATTCTGCGCAGTTGACAGCTGTGAGTGCATTGCCGACGTATTGCGGTGAGGCTAACACCCGGCCCAGGATTCCGCAATCGACCCGCACCCGACCTTTGAGGTGGAGAATCTGAACGACCGCTTTACACTTAGCCGTCATTTGATTTTCACAAATTATCGAGGCGGCCATGTTACCCAGTCCCACAAAGTCTTCCATTGGCACCATCTGGGGATTTCTCGAAAAAAGAAATATAGGAAGCCACCAGCCCCGATAATCGATGAGCTTAAGAGAATTAGCAGGATGATTATGGGTGGAAAATAATTTGATGGCCTAAATATAATAGACACAATCAACAGAGTAACTTATGGCCATTAGTTCAAGAAGAAAGCCAGACAGAAAAGCTTTTCGCATCTTTAGTAAGTCAGGCTGATTATTAGCGATCACGCCCCAAAGAAGTAAATACAAAAATGTTGCAAATGCCACAAATAGAATCGGGGCCAGAAAAAATATGAATATCTCGATTAGAAATCCTGCCAAGCCGCCTATCATATTGACTGTATCCGTTCCTAATTGGAAGTACATCTCGAATGACCGTTTCTGGCTGATTTGCGTCTGTCATGTATTACTTATGCCAGTGTCGGCAATGCGCTCAACTTCAGTCACTCAACTTTCATTTAGTTTCTGAAATAATGCGTGCGGAGATTTCAGCCGCCTTGCCGGTATATTTAAAACAACGTTGTTGCCCCAAACGATTATCGCGAAACGTTGCTTGTCCTTCCGGAGTATTTAGGTCACAACCTAGCAGAACGTGACAGTCACGAGCTCCGAATTCCTTTTCAAATTCCTTAATAAGGCGCTGAGTAGCGTCATATGACGGCTTTACCGAGTCATCTGCTTTTGATCGACCAAGAGCAAGGAACACCCATAATCGCGCCAGTGAGAGCGCCACAAGTTCCGCTGGTGCGTGCCATGCCGCTGCAAAAAGCAGTCGCCATTTTTGGCAACAATTCAGAATTCACGCCCTGAGCTTTGGCAAGTGCAAGCAAAACACTTTCTGCGCAATATAAACCAGAGCTGAATGATTCCTCTGCGGATTCTCGGACATTAGCAACGAATTGTGATTCCATGTTGGCTCCTATGTACTACATCTCTGTGACTTTATAGATCCGCTTAGCATGTCTTTTATTGGCCGCATTCTGCCCCATGTTTATCATTCCAGCCAATGACCGTTGCTCACCCATTAGCGGACTGTCTTATTGTGTTCCAGGTTGGCACGAACCTCAGTAATCAGCACTGAAATAAATAAGGGAAGTATCAACGAGACTGCGCTACAGTGAACAAGAAACATAGCAATCCGATCCTTTGTTGGAACGAAGTTTCCCAATATAGAAGGCTGCTTCAGATTGATGCCTGTGTACCAAACGTAAGCTAAAGTAAATATCAATGCTCCAACTATAAGCGAATAGTCGGATGTCTTTCCTTGCGTTTCCAATCTAGCCGCTCTTCTTTGCAAGTAGGCCGCATAGCCTTGGTAATTGATGTGCGTGAACCACAACATAAAATTGATTGAAAAAGCAATAGGACTCAACGTCCAAAATACAAACATGGAATTCTTGAAGCTCGCTTCATTCACGTAATGCTGCACGAAATTTGGAAGATTCTGGATGTATGAAATTGCATTAATCCCGAATCCTTCCCATATTGATTCTGGCACAAATACGATACTGGCTTGTATTAAGCAAACAAATGATACGTACCGAGGGAACCCAGATTTCACGCCAAGATTAAATAGCCATTCCATCTACAATTCCTAAATTATTGCAAAATTGGAGGACACCCGCGACCGTCCGGTTCTTGGCCGTGATTTGCCGAATTCTCCTCGCAATTTTGACTGGCGGCAATGTTGCAGGGAGCGGACATTGCTTATCCCAATTCGAAGCTCCGCTGATGGCACCCAGCGGTAATTCACGTTGCCATTCTGCCTGCCGCGAAGCAGCCACGATGGCTGTTGGCGAAACTGGGCCTGTCATCTTGACTAGATCGCTACCCATTCTACGGCTGCATTTATGCCAAAAACCAGCCGACCGTAATTTCCGGTGCTCATGATCGGCGGATTGAGTGATCAGATCAAACCCGAATCGCTGATCACGTCCTACCGAATCAGGTGATCACGAGTGGCCGGAATACTCAGGGTTGAAGTTTCAAATATCTATTCAAGTGAGTTCTGGGCAGCTGGCTCTTGAATTTCACTCTCGTCATTCAATGCAACACCGGAAACTTTCAGCTGCATGGCTGTTTTCACCAGCCACATCAGTTTTTTTGCAGCTATGGCGTATTGCAAACCCTCCGGACGCACGTTTGAAATGCAATTGCGGTCTGCGTCGCTACAATTTACATTAGGCGAATAAGTCAGATAAATGCCCAAACTATCAGGCGAACTCAATCCCGGGCGTTCGCCGATCAGCATGGCAACCATGCGCGCTCCCATAATTTCTCCAACCTCATCCGCCAGTGCAACCCGCGCCTGTTCAACAATTGCGACAGGCCCCACAGTCCATGATTCCGGGATGCATTTCTGCAACTCCGACATCAGTGGCACCGCATGGCGTTGAATAGCCAGCGATGACAAGCCATCGCCAATCACTATCATGAAGTCGATACCGCCCGGCCGTTCGCACGCCTGCAGATGCCGCTTGCTTTCATCGTTCAGTCTGCGGCCCAAATCCGGTCTCAGCAAATAGGTGTGACGATTCTGCGCCTTGCTATGCAATTGCATGGTTGAAAATCCAAGTGACCGGATACCCGCATCCATGGCATCCGTATCAAGCGCCAGATGGACGGCATCACGGGCCATCGCGTGAGACAAACCGAAGTCCAGCACCGCTTTGGTAGGAAGGCTGCTGCCCGCTCTCCCCAAAGCAATGCGAGCTCCGGTGAATCGCTTCAATTCCTGCCACGGATCGTCTGCAGGCAATTGGTTCATGAGGCCGACAACAGATTCTTTGGCATGCTTTTCAACATCCTGTTGGCTTGAGTTACCGGCTGGACCTGCCCTTTGCTGTCCATGATATTCATTGATTTCAGCCAATTTTCATACTCCGGCGCGACTTTCAAACCGAGCAGTTTGCGCAGATAAAGTATGTCATGGAAAGAAGTCGTTTGATAGTTCAGCATGATGTCGTCCGCACCCGGGATGCCCATGATGAAAGTCACCCCCGCATTGGCGAGCAAGGTCATCAATGTATCCATATCATCCTGGTCTGCCTCGGCGTGGTTGGTGTAGCACACATCGCAACCCAGCGGCACTCCCAGCAGTTTGCCGCAAAAGTGATCCTCCAATCCTGCGCGAATTATCTGTTTCCCGTCGTATAAATATTCCGGACCGATAAAGCCCACCACGGTGTTGGTCAGCAACGGGGAAAAATGACGGGCAACCGCATAGGCACGGGCTTCACAAGTTTGCTGATCAACTCCAAAATTGGCACTGGCAGAAAGTACGGAGCCTTGACCGGTTTCAAAATACATCACGTTATTACCCACTGTGCCACGGTTAAGCGAGAGTGCCGCTTGTCGTGCCTCACTCAAAATAGCCAGATTGATACCGAAACTCTTGTTGGCTTTTTCTGTGCCGGCAATGGATTGAAAGACCAGGTCCACCGGCGCACCCTTTTCAATGAGCTTAATCTGGTTGGTGACATGAGTCAGGATGCAGGACTGCGTAGGAATGCCATACTGGTTGATTACCTCATCTACCAGGCAATACAGATTCATGAGCGTTGGAATGCTATCGGAAGCCGGATTGATCCCGATTACTGCATCGCCTGCGCCATACAGAAGCCCGTCCAGCATGGAGGCAGCGATGCCCTGCAGATCATCAGTGGGATGGTTGGGTTGCAGGCGCGACGACAGATGGCCCGGCAAACCGATCGTGTCCCGAAATGCCGTGACTACCCCGCACTTTTTGGCAACCAGTATCAAATCCTGATTGCGCATAAGCTTGCTAACGGCTGCCGCCATTTCCGGAGTGGTGCCAGATGCTATCCGTTTTAATGTGACCGGATCCGCCGTGTCTGAAAGCAACCAGTTGCGAAAATCACCCACGGTGAGATGACTTATTTCCGCAAAAGCCTGCTGATCATGGCTATCAATGATCAGCCGGGACACCTCATCGGCCTCATAGGGAATGAGCAACTCTTCGAGAAAGTGCTTGAGTGGTATTTCTGCCAAACACATTCTGGCAGCCATACGCTCGGCATAAGTTTCCGCAGCCACCCCTCCCAGGTAGTCTCCCGAACGCGCCGGAGTGGCTTTGGCCATGACTTCTTTGAGCGAACTGAAAAGGTAGGTCGTTGCACCCACACAGTGCCGATACACCATGCTATCTCCAAGAAAGAAGTCCTGTTTGATGCAATTTGGAATTGCGGCTGGCAATTGCCCGAACCGGAGGAAACCAGCAAACGACTTATTGGCCGCATCACTCGCCATGAACTCATAGTCAGCGAGCTTCTGTTCCCGGTTGGGAACGCAGTCATTTATACACACTCAATTCCACAAAGGCAAAAAATCAGGCACCGGGAAAATATTCTGCTTTATCAGCCCGGCGTTTGTTCATCCAGCTGTCCGCCAAACCGTTGCAGCAATTCCAGCATTGCAGCCGCTTTATCCAGCGTTTCCTGATACTCCGCCTCGCACCCGGAATCGGCCACGATGCCGCCTCCCGCCCAGCAGCGAATCTCATTGTCCGAATACACCAATGTTCGAATGACGATGTTGGTGTCCATGTTGCCGTCGCATCCGACATAGCCGATGGTTCCGCAATACACCCCGCGCCGGTGCGGCTCGAGTTGTTCGATGATCTCCATTGCGCGTTGTTTCGGTGCTCCCGTTATTGAGCCCCCGGGAAAACAGCCACTCAACACATCGAGTGCATCGTTCCCTTTTTTCAATTTGCCTTCCACGGTGCTGACCAGGTGATGCACGTTGGCAAAACTCTCCACTTCGAACAGTTTCGGTACGCGTATGGAACCTGTTTCGCAGCTTATGCCAAGGTCGTTGCGCAGAAGATCCACGATCATCAGGTTTTCCGCACGATCCTTGGGATGGCAATACAGCTCTTCTGCCAGTCGGGCATCTTCAACCTTATCGGCATTGCGTGCCCGTGTGCCTTTGATCGGCTTGGTTTCCACCCTACCCTGTTGCACCTGCAGAAAGCGTTCCGGGGAAGCGCATAAAATCCGGGCTTGCGGCCAATCCAGAAACGCGGAATACGGCGCGGGACTTAATTTCCGCAGCTCAAGATATGCAGCGTAGGCATCCCCCGATGCCTGCGCCGAATAGCGTTGTGCAAGATTGACCTGGTAGCAATCGCCCTCATGCAGATATTTCTGCACCGCATTGAACGCGTTTCGATAAGTAGTCTGCGTAAAGTTGGAAGCGATTTTTCCATCTACCCTGAAAGAAGATTTCTCTTCCTTTGCGTTGAAAAAAGCAGCCCCTTGAATCCGCTCCATAATCTGCGGCAATATTTTTGCAGTTTCTGCGTATCGCTGTCGCGACACCAACCGCGCATTCAGTTCGAAGTGATCGAGAATAATCGCCCAGTCGTATATGCCGACCGCCATCTCCGGCAAATGCTCGCCGTCTTGAGCGATCTCCGGAATGACGTGATAACGGCGTGCGAGGTCGTAACTCCAGTATCCCAATACACCCCCGGCAAAAGGAATGTCCGGCACAGGTGTTATCGGCTCTCCCAGCAGTTCACGTATCAGCAGGAAAACATCCTTTTCCGAACGGCGCACACCGGAAGCATCGCGTATCTCTGTCCGCGCGCCTGTCGTTACAAGGGTGGCAACAGGCTGCGCGACGAGGATGTCAAAGCGCCCGCTTCCGCCGCTGTCCAGCCATGCAGCCCATGGCAGATCGCGAATCGCCGCAAAGTAGGCGTCGGCATCGGTTTGATAAGGGAGCGGGGAGCTATACAGCATCAATGATAAAATCGTGTACGGACCAATAAGGAAAACTTCACATGACCACCATCGTCGCTGTCAAAAAGAACGGATACGTCGCCATCGCGGCAGATACCCTGACCACCTTCGGCAACACCCGTCTGCACGCCTCGCACGACGCCTCGCACGACAAGATACTGCGCATCGGCGACAGCTATGTCGGCGTGTGCGGCAGCGCCGCGCACCATCTGGTATTGTCCAGCCTGCTCGCCAAGACACCAGACGTACAGCTTAACAGCAAGGCCGCGATTTTCGAAACGTTCCGCAAGCTGCATCCGATCCTCAAGGAAGAATGTTTCCTGAACCCCAAGGAAGACGAGGAAGATCCCTACGAGTCGAGCCAGATCACCGCGCTGATCGCCAACTCCCACGGCATCTTCGCCATCTATTCGATGCGCGAAGTGTTCGAATACACCCAGTACTGGGCAATCGGCTCCGGCAATGAATTTTCGCTCGGCGCCATGCACCAGGCCTACGCGCGCTGCGACGACGCGGCGGAAATCGCCCAGGCCGGTGTGGATGCCGGAATCGCGTTCGACAAGAACAGTGCTGCTCCGGTCACCTTGTACAAGGTGAAGCTGGACTGAGTTCCCGCTGCAAAATGATGAAATAATTGCCAAACTCGAATATCTCTTCGTTCACTTTTTCTGCTGCAATTCAAACTTGTTCGCAACCAACTACAACATCGTTCCAGCTTCAATGTTGTCTGCGTACTTGTAATACACAATAGTGAGCGGCTGGCTCGCGGTGATATCTCACACTGCGACGCGGACTGCCTTGCAGAACACCGGTCGAAATGACTCCATTCGTATCTCGATCTATCCTATTTTTTGCTTGGGGTTGCCGTTGTCGGACGAAAACCTGATGTTTGCTGCGCCAAGGGGTGGGAGCATACGTTTTATCTGCGAAGCGGGTTGAGCGGATTATGAGTTATTCAAGAGTGGCAAAAGCGCATGACATGCTTGTTCCCTTCAACTCAAACTCCTTTCCAGCTCAGCTAGCCACCCCTGTTAGAGAAGCAGTCGTTGGCGCAAACTTCGATAAACAGGCAGAATCCGGAGACATTCACGATTCCCTTCCAATCTTGGACGATTGAGAAGGTTTCATGATGGCATTTTGCTTGTGATAATCTTGTTTGCAGTTAAAACAATTATGGTATATGCAACGAATAGATAATCTTGGTCTTTTTTGGCTTCACCCCCAGTATCGAAATGCCATGCTCAATATGGCAAAGATATTACTGGTTCTTGTATTCATCCAACTGTTGGCCTGGATGTTACCAGCCTGGCCCCATTCTAAAGACATCCCGTATTACCTTCCTCTGCATACCCTTTTAGAGACCGTATCCATCATAGTGTCCATCATGGTATTTGCAGTCGGCTGGAATTCGAAAGGCAGGCTACTTTCCGGGAATATTATATTGCTTGCCTGTGCGTTCTTTTCTGTGGGTGTACTCGATTTTTCTCACACAATGTCCTACGGCAGCATGCCCGATTTCTTCTCTCCGAACGATCAGCAAAAACACCTGAACTTTTGGTTGTCAGCAAGAATCCTGGCTGCTACCGCTCTGCTCGTTGTATCCATCAGAGAATGGAAACCGCTACATTCGAAGGCATCCGGCTACTTGATTTTCAGCTCATTATTAATTTTGACATTGATCATAAATTGGGCCGTGGTTTATCACCAAACTTGGTTTCCTGACACATTCATTCTGGGGCAAGGACTGACGCCATTCAAAAAAAACGTTGAATACATCGTTATTTTGACCAACCTGGCCACCGCCGCAATCCTGTATTCCAAGATGCGAAGGCCACAGACATTCAAAGTGGTTCTGATGTTCGGTGCAGTGTGTACCTTGGCGATGAGCGAGTTCTTCTTCACGCTCTATACCACAATGACCGGTGGCTACAACGTGCTGGGGCATATTTACAAGGTAATCGCTTACTTGTTCATATACCGCGCTGTCGTTGTCGAGGTCATCGAAGAGCCATATAACTTGCTGGAACTGGCTAAAAATAAATTCAGTTACATTTTTGATTCAGTCAACGATGGTATCGAGCTGCTATCAATGGATGGCCGCATTGTTGATGCCAATCGGCTGGATTATGAGCGCTTGGGTTACACAAGAGAAGAAGTCATAGGTAAGCCCCTTGTTCAATTTAGCAGTTCCAAATATGGCCCAAAAATACCGTATAGAATTGAACAGATAGCAAAAACAGGTCTTGCCACTTTTGAATCTGCACGAGTTCGCAAAGATGGTTCGGTCATCCCCGTTGAAATCAATGCCCGTCTCGTCGAATTGGATGCGCAGCAAGTATTTCTGTGCATCTGCCGCGACATAACAGATCGCAAGCATGCGGATGCTGACTTGAGAAAATACAAAGCGGTACTGGAAACCACGCATGATGGTTTCCTGATAGTTGACTCAATGGGATTTTTGCTTGAAGCCAATAAAGCATATTCCGACATCAGCGGATATGCATTGGATGAGCTAAAAGGCATGAATATCGCTCAACTTGAAGCCGGGAAACAAGCAGGCAACGAAGTTAAAAAGTATATCGCTACAGCCGCTGCACAAGGTTACGATATATTTGAGACACAGCACCGCCATAAGAATGGACATGCAATTAGTATTGAGGTGTCCATTTCTTTAATTCCGGAATCGAACCAGTTTGTTGCATTCTGCCGCGACATCACTTCACGCAAAAAAGCAGAAGAAAATATTCAGCTCCTCGCATTCTACGATCAGCTTACTCACCTACCCAATCGTCGTCTTTTGTTGGACCGGCTACAGCAAGCATTGGCTGCAAGTGCGCGAAGCGAAAAGAAAGGCGCACTCATCTTTATAGACTTGGATAATTTCAAGTCTCTCAACGATACTCTTGGGCACAATGTTGGAGATCTGCTTTTGCAGAAAGTCGCCGAACGTTTGACCACTTGCGTCCGCGATGGCGATACCGTTGCCCGATTGGGAGGGGATGAGTTCGTTGTGATGCTTGAAGACTTAAGCGAAATGGAGTTTGAAGCCGCAACGAAAACGGAAATTGTCGTCCATAAGATCCTTTTTACTCTAAACCGACTATATCAATTCGACACCCACGCATACCACAATACTCCCAGTATCGGTGCCACCCTGTTTGGAAAACACACGGACGGAGTGGAAGAAGTTTTAAAGCAAGCCGACATAGCCATGTATCAGGCAAAGGCTGCCGGTCGCAACACCTTTCGTTTCTTTGATGTGGAAATGCAGCAGGCAATCAGCGATCAGGTTAAATTGGAAGCCGAGTTGCAACAAGCGCTTAAACTGAAACAGTTTCAATTGCATTACCAGATTCAAGTGGATGAATTGTATCGCCCTGTCGGCGCCGAGGCATTGATTCGCTGGATACACCCTGAACGGGGTTTGATATCTCCCGGAGAATTCATCCCGCTGGCTGAAAAAACGCTTCAGATATTGCCCATCGGACAATGGGTACTCGATTCCGCCTGTGCCCAGCTCAAGGTTTGGCAACAGGACGAACTCACCCGACACCTGACATTGTCCATCAATGTAAGTGCCAAACAATTTCAAAGACCTAACTTCGTGGAACTGGTACAAGATGCGGTGGAAAGTCATGCCATCAATCCGAATCTGCTCAAACTGGAACCGACGGAAAGTATCCTGCTTGAGAATATTCAAGATACCGTAACAACCATGAATGCCCTGAAAGCGATTGGCATCCACTTCGCTTTGGACGACTTCGGCACTGGATTCTCGTCGTTGCAATATCTCAAACGTTTGCCGCTTAATCAGCTTAAGATCGATCAGTCATTCGTTAGAGATCTAGTGTCGGATAATAGCGATCAGGCAATCGTGCGCACCATCATCGCCATGGCGCATAGTCTGAATCTTGAGGTCATTGCCGAAGGCGTTGAAACGGTAGCTCAGCGGCAATTGCTACTGGCAAATGGGTGCAAGCTTTACCAAGGGTATCTGTTTGGGAAACCAGTGCCGATTGGGCAATTTGAATCTTTACTCGATCAGTCATTGAGGCCAGCACCAACCAACTATGAAATTTAGCAAAGATCGACGTCCGCTTTTGCGGAGCGTGGAATGTCGCAAAAGGTTCTGCCAATTGCCACCATCCGCATTCGGGCATTCCTATCTCCAATTACTTGGACGCTAGGCGGCAAAAAGACTGCAACAATCTGGCAGCCAGTTTCAGATAAAGTGTGAGCTTCTACACATCATCATTTATCCCGGCGTTTCCAGTCCTGCTCCCAATAATGTTTTGTCTGCACCTGCAATTGCTTAAACCGATTCCTCATGCATAATGCATTTTTCCAACCGTAAACGGTCGCATGTTCTCGCGCTTCAAACACCCCTACCTGCTGCTCATACTGACCACCCTCTTCTGGTCCGGCAATATGGTGATAGGCCGCGCCATCCGCGGCGACGTGCCGCCGCTTTCGCTGGCCTTCTGGCGCTGGACCATTGCGCTGGCGTTCACCCTGCCGCTGGCGTTGCCCCATCTGCGTAGCCAATGGCCGCAGCTCAAGCGGGGCTGGAAAGCCATTCTCGTTCTCGGCTTGCTCGGGGTCGGCAGTTACAACACACTGGCCTACATCGCCCTGCAATACACGACGGCGACCAACGCCGTACTGCTCAATTCCTTTATCCCGGTCGTCACCATCGCGTTGTCCTGGGCCTTCCTGAAGAAGCAGCTGCATGGTGTCGAATGGTTCGGCGTCCTGCTCTCGCTGTCCGGCGTGGTGACCATCGTCTCCCATGGCCATCTGGCCACGCTGACCGGACTGTCGCTGAATATCGGTGACCTGTGGATGCTCGTGGCGGTACTCACCTGGGCGCTCTATACCATCGGCCTGCATTGGCGCCCGAGCGGCGTTCATCCGATGCTGATGCTCGCCGCCTTCACTGTTGTCGGCCTGCTCGCCCTTGCGCCGGCCTATGCGTGGGAAATGATCCAGGGCAGGACGATCAAACTCAACGCCGGCTCGCTGGCAGGCATTGCCTATACCGGATTGTTCCCCGGCTTCCTCGGCTACGTCTTTTACAACCGGGCGGTCGGCGAGGTCGGCGCCAGCAAGGCCAGCCTGTTCATCCACCTGATGCCGGTCTTCGGCACCATTCTCTCGGCGGTTTTCCTGAACGAGATCCCGCAGACCTATCACTACGTCGGCATCGTGCTGATCTTCTCGGGTATATACCTGACCACTGCAGCGCTGCCGCAATTGAAGCGACAGTGATCGACCTGTCATTGCGCTTGACGGTCGGCCTGTAGTGACTGGTGGTCTAGCGCCTGGATATTGACGAACGAGTCGTTGTCGGCCACATATTGCTTGCGGAATATCGAGTCGCCGATCCTGCCCATTAGTGTATTGTCCGGCTCCCAAAGAACCTGAAACACGGCCAGGGAATCCTGCACGCCGTGAAATGCGGCGCGGGTTACGGGGCGTACCTTGTCCGCAAACCCGGAGGGCAAGGCATCGACGACTGTCTGAGTCGTCAGGATCTGGCGCGCCCTCGTGATCGCCGCCACACGGGCGGCAACGTTCACGGTATCCCCGAACACATCGTTTGCCTTGTGGATGACTTCCCCGTAATGGAAGCCGATACGTACATGAATCGGTTGTTCGCCGCCCGGGCGCCTCGCATCGATCGCAAAATGCATGGCACAGGCGGCCTGGGTCGCAACGGCAACACTGGGAAATGTGCACATGATTTCGTCGCCAATGGTCTTGATCAGAGTGCCTTTATGGGTGGCGACTTCCTGTATCAGGATGTTCAGTGTGCGCGTGATCACATTCAGGGCCGTTTCATTTCCCAGCTTGTCGTACAGGGCGGTGCTTCCGCAAATGTCGGCAAACAGGACGACAGTCTTCTTCTGTTTATTCGGGAACGCAGCCTGATTCTGCACGGCAAGATTTTGCCTGGATGCGTAATGAATGATCTTCGCAATACGCGGTTTATTGTGCAGTAAAGCAAACTCGATAGGCGTTTGTCCGGCTTTGTTCCTTACCCGAGGTTTGGCGCCATAAAAGAGCAGCAAAAGCACGATATCGGCATAGCCCTTTTCTATCGCAAGATAGATCGGAACGCGGCCATCCTGACTGAAATTTATTTCAACATCGGCAAGCAGCAGTTGGTGCAGCGCAGCTACATCTCCCTTGAGAATGGCCGTGATGACATCATTTCTGGAATCAATGGTGTCATGCCGGTAGCAGACCACATCTTCCCGATAATCCGCATTGCGGTTGAGCGCACGCGCATGGTACGACTTGTAAAGCAGGGCGATGACGACGAGTACGCCCGATGCCACGATCATCGCGAGCCGGCTGATGCCCAGTTGCGCGGCAAGCTGGTCCGGCAGGTTGGCGCCGATGGCCAATACCGATACCGTGATGAACAGCATCAACTTCAGATAACGGAACAGTGCGATAAAGACTGTCACCGCCAATGTGGCCAGCAACAGGTTCCGGTCAACCAGATGCCCGATCGCGCTCTCTGGCAGATTGGCCGTGAATGCCATCAAGGACACGACCAGGAGTATCACGACTTCCCTGTTTTTTATATGAATTTGCATTCTTCCCTCCCGTTAACGGATTCGTTATCGGCTTGCGGGGACGGCAAATATATCGGTGTTCACGAGGAAGTAACGGATGCCACTGAAGACCTGTCGTGGCAACCGGCAATCCCGCTGTCGTAGAACCATGACGGTTCCTTAGACCGGTAACTTTGCGTCCCTATCTTTCAATAGGTTTGCTTTTGCTTGATTCAGGCTGCTTTATATCAAACTTTTAAGAAAAATTCCCCTGCATCCTTATGCTTATCGACAATTTGGCAACCGACTTTAACGATTTACCGGTTCGGCAATCGATCCGGAAGCCCCGAAAGGGCTCCTGCCCGCACCGTCGTCCGGCCAAGCCCAAGCGGCATCCGGGTTTGACGCAAGTGTGAGCTTGATACCTCAAGACCACTTGCGCCAGATCAACAGGGGCAAGCGGATAATGAATCCCACAAATAGCCTTATATGCATTCCGGTCAGTAGCACATTGTCGCGCAGGTAATTGAAGTGCGACACTCCGCCTTCGTCCGCCCGCAGGTATTTGACGGGCGCCGGAATATTGACCGGTCGCGCACCGCACCAGCACAGCCGCACCGCGGCCTCGGGATCGAAATCGAAGTGGCGCATCCAGTAACTCTCTTCCATCACGCCCATCAGCAAATGGGCCGGGTAGACGCGAAACCCGTACAACGAATCGCCTATGCCCTGCCACAGCGTTTCCAGGTTCGCCCACCAGTTGGATATCTTGCGCCCCCCCACGCGCAATGCGGGAGCGCTGGCATCGAAAACCGGCACGCCCAGCACCAGCGCATTGGCATCCGCCATGGATGCGGCCATGAATTCCGGTATCTTCTCCGCAGGATGCTGCCCGTCAGAATCCATGGTCAGCACATGCGTGTATCCCATGCGCGTCGCCTCGCGCAAGCCTTGCAGCACCGCCGCGCCTTTGCCGTGATTCTCTTTCATCACCAGCACACGCAAACCGGGATCGCTCCCGGCCATGCGAAGCAACTCGACTTCGCTGCCGTCCGTGCTGCCGTCGACCACCACCCAGACCGGCGACCATTGTTCCCGCGCCGAACGTACCGTGGGATACAACGCAGGCCCGGTGTTGTAGCTGGGGATAAGGACAAGATGCGAGGTTGAGGTGATGCTCATGCGTGCTTTCCGAGTTTTTGTTCCCGCATTTCGCGGCGGTAATAATCTTCCAGATCGTTAACGAATTTCTTTACATCCCCCGTCGCCTCGAAGCGTTCGCCTAGACGCACACGATACACCAGCGGGAAATCCGGCTTCTTCCATAACGGCCAGTGCTTTCCCAAAAAAGGGCTGCTGGCTTCGATGAACGCGGTCTGGATCGGCACACCTGCTTTTTTCGCGACCAGACCAAACCCGCCCTTGAACGGGTTGACCGGATCCGTCACGGTGCGCGTTCCTTCCGGAAAGATCAGCAGCTGGCTGCCTTCGCGCGTGGCAATCGCCGCACGGCGTATCAGGTTGCCGGTGGAATCGTTGCGAATATAGCCTGCCATGCGGGCGCCGCCCCCGAGCATCGGATTATCCAGCAGGTTCGCCTTCAACACGCACACCATGCGCGGCAGGCGGGAACCGATGAGCACGACGTCGATCAGTGCCGGATGATTGGTGGTGATGATGAGCGGCTCGCCGCGCAAGCTATCCAGCGCCGTCAGGTCGCACTTCACCAGACCGCTGGTACGCACCACAGACAAGTAGATACGGAACGCGACCATGATGGCGTATTGCCCGACACGTTCCCCCGTGCGCCGCGGCATCAGATGGCGCAGTATGCCGGCGGGCAGACTCCACGCCAGGCAGAGCAGCGCAAAGAACAGCAGCCCCCCGTACAGCACGAAGTATTCGTACAGGGATTTCAATTGTTGCCGGACCCACATCACCTTGTCGCTTCCCTGAATCTTTTTTTGTTCTGCCCCAAGCGTAGCACAGGGTCATGTTGTTTTCATGACTGGCGTCGTATCAGTCGTTATGCACTTCGACCATCTTGTCCGATTTGTCGAGCGTCCATGTGACCGCGAAACCGACAGTGAAATACTGCCTGGTCTTGACCAGCGGGCTTTCTGCAAAGACCGCGCCGTTCAGGTTGTCCCATTTCATGAAGCCGCCCATCCAGCGCCCGTCCTGCCGGCGCTTGTTAAAGGCGAAGATGCATTGCGTGCCGGCATACCCGCCGCCGACCGCGTAAGCCGGACGCGCCGCAGTCGCGTACTGCGGGGCGACGTTGTAAAAATACTGGTTGTAGCGCTGATCGGAAAAAACCAGGCCGCCCACCAGACCGATGTTCCAGCCGCTGTGGTCGACATCGAGAAAGTCAGCATCCAGTTGCGGCTGGAACAGCCAGCCCACAGGCTGGACATGTTTGAAATCGGAAGCGACAGCCCCGCGCACAGGCATGCGCATATCGAAGTTGCTCTTTCTGTCTTCGGAATAATAAAGGTGGACATTGAGCGAGGGGCCAACCTCCAGCGTCGGGTCCAGATCGGGCATTCCTTGTCGCGCGATGGCGCCCTTGGCAGGTACGGAACCGTTCACGCTGATATCCATCTCCACCCTGTCGCGCTTGAAAATCAGCCCCCGCACCCGTTCGCGGTTGATTTGGACGGTATCGCCGCGATAGACGAAATACGGAATGGGAAGCAGGTAGGAACGGCGTTCGTTCGATCCCCGATACATCGGGAAATCGATCGCGGCAAAACCCGCGCCCGCTTCCCACTGGGGTTTGAGTTCGGTCTGCGCACTGGCAACGGAAAGGCAAAGCAGGGACGACACAACGGATGTGGACAGAGCCAGTTTCTTCATGTGCTCAAAACCCGTGCGCTACGACGCATCGTTGAAGTAGGCTCCCTCAATCTCCACCAGCAGATCGGATCGGCAGATGTTGGAATGAAGATAGACGGCCCTGCATGCCGTGCCGAACTCGGCCTGCACTTTCTCTCGCACCATGGGCAAGTCTTCGATATGGCGCAGGTAGACCTTGAGCAGCATGCGGCCCTGCGCGGGGTCGTAGTGCGGTGCCTGCTGCAACAGGGTGCGGATATTCAGCAGCGTTTCGGCAACCTGTTTTTCCGTATCGCCCTGGTGCAAGGTCTCATAGCCGACGATGCTGGCGGTGCCGGAGATGAAGAAGCAGTACTGCCCGCCCAGCGACGCCGACATGGCGCGCACGAAGATCGGGCTGCTCGGGCCGAACGTCTGCGGATAGTGATAGGCGCTGACCTGGCGCGGATTCTCCACCGCCTTGCCGGGCAACCTGGATGCCATGAAATAGATCACCAGCGAACCGCTGTTGCTGCCCAGCGCGCTGGCCGCGGGGACATCCTCTTCGCCTATGCTGCGCCCGTTGGCGACGAATGAAGCATGCCTGCCGACATTGAAACCGCGATAGCGCTCCAGGCCGTTCTCGTCATCGTTAATATGCGGGAAGTAATGCCAGACGCGCAACAGATTGCGATAGCCGAAATGATCGATGAATCCGAAGATCTGCATGTACGCCTGCGCGGCCAGCTTTTCCAGTGTATCCCCGGCATGCTGTTCCAGCGACACACTGCCGAACAGCACTTTGTCGTCGCTGCTGCCGCGCATGCCCTGATACTCGCATGCCGCCACCGGCGCATCGCTGGACCAGACTTCGAAGCTGCTGTCCTTTCCGCCCAGCACCGGGATGTCGATCCACAGCGGCGCACTTGCCGTCTCCGGCAGGGCGATCGCGCGGCCGAAGCTGATCACGCTCAATACATGGCCGCTGTGATTGTCCAGATAGATGCCAACCTCGCTGGCATCGAGATAGGCCAGTCCGAATTGATTGCCAGTACTTTGCATTAGCCTGTCACACCCATCTCGACGACACGAATGGAGCGCTTGCGCTTGCGCCAGGCAGCGATGCTGGCCTTCAGGTTGGACAGGGTCAGTCCGTAATACATCACCTTGAACATGAACAACCAGAATCCGTAGCGTTTCGTGCCATAAATATCTCCGATCAATACCGAAATCAGCGCCTTTTTGATCCTGCTCTCGGCCCCCTGATACATGAGCAGATCGCGCATCGCCGGCGTGGTGATGCGATAGATGAACCATGAAAACACTTTCGGCCCGTGCATCATCGCCTTGTCGAACTCCTTCAATGCATGTGCAGCTTCCCGTGGCTTGTCAAGACAGGTCTCCACCGCATCGGCACCGACGAAAGAACTGTTCATCGCCAGAAACACACCGGAAGAAAACACGGGATCGATAAAGGCAAAAGCATCGCCCAACAGAATGTAGTTCTCACCCGAAGAACGCTCCGACAAATAGGAAAAATTGCCCGTCGCCGTGACCGGCGAGACCAGTTTGGCATCCTTCAGGCGCTCGGCCAATGCCGGGCATAAAGCGATGGTATCCAGCAGGAACTGGGAGGTATCGGTCTTGCGCGTCTTCATATAGTAAGGCCAGCAAGTCGCGCCAATACTGGTATTGCCGTCGGCCAGGGGAATGAACCAGAACCAGCCGTGATCGAACCAGAACAGGCTGATGTTGCCCTCCACTTCGCCCTCCAGACGCTTCGTCCCTGAGAAGTGGCCGAAGATCGCCGCGCTGTTGTGTTTTTTGTTGCGGTGTTTCATGCCGAAATGATTGGCTAGGAAGGTCTCGCGTCCGGAGGCATCCACCACAAATCTGGCACGAATTCGTTGCGCCTGCCCGTCTTTGTTCACGGCGTTCACCAGTGTTTCTTCACCCGGACGAAACTTGATGTCCGTCACCTTGCATTCTTGGATAACTCGCGCGCCCTTGTCTGCCGCATTCATGAACAGGATCTCGTCGAATTCGTCGCGGCGCACTTGGTAAGCGCTGGGCCAGGTGTTGTCCCAGGCATCGTTGAAGTCGATCATCACCGGCGCACCATGCCATGGGGAGACGAACTCTGCCCCAAGCTTCACCATGCCGATGCGTTTGATTTTCTCGGTCACGCCGAGTTGGTCGAACATCGGCATACTCATTGGCAACAGCGATTCGCCAATATGGAAGCGCGGATGTTTGGATTTTTCCAGCATCAGCACGTCACGCCCGCGCTGCGCCAATAACGTTGCGATAGTAGAGCCGGCCGGACCGCCTCCAATCACCAGCACTTCACACGAATTCTCTTGCTCAACCATGAACGATTCCTTGTCTTGCCCTGCGTGCAGGCCTATTCGGCCTTGTTGACCTCGATGCGGGTCAGCACCTGATCTCCGCCGGAATTGAACGTCAACACACCCTCGTGCTTGTACGAGTACTGGATGATCCAGCGGTCCGGGCCGAAATAAAACGGGATGGACGCTTTGCCGGTCGGGTGCGTCGATTGTTTGGTCGACGGGCCGATCAATTTCTCGACCTGGTTCAGGGTCATGCCAATCTTCAGTTTGGCGAACTTGCTGTCGGTAGCGGGCTTGCCTACGATCTCGCCTTCTACGGGCGCCTCTTTCTTGACGACCTCTTTCTTCGCCGCCTCTTTCCTGGTGCTTTCCTTCGCGGGAGCAGGTTTGCTGACCGGTGGAATCTTTTCAGGCGTTTCCGTTTTCGCCGGCTGGCTTGCGCATCCGCCCGCCAGCGCAACGGTAAATAAGGCGAGAATCAGATATGCATGTTTCATGTCATTCTCCCTGTTTAACCGCGCTGGTCGGCGTTACCAAGCTGCAAAAATCAATTTGCATCTTAACCGACCCCCATGCACCGGGCAACCGGCGATGGTGCAGTCATGCATCGCGTCCGACAATCAGGATGGCAGAAAAGATCAGGCTCAGCACCGCACCGGCTGCCACCGTGGAACCAATGGCATTCAGCACCGGCGATTGCGAAAACGACAGCAGGCCGAAGCCGAGCACGGTCGACGCATTGGCGAACAGCAGTGAGGTGACAGTGCGTTCGCGATCCTGTGCGGAAGTGCAGCGCTGATCAAAGAACAACGCATAATTGGAACCGACCGCCACCGCCAGCAGCAATCCGATCAGATGGAATATGGAGAGCGTGTGCCCGCTGAGTATCAGCCCGGCAGTCACCAGGACGACCGCAGCCACCAGCGGCAGCGATACTTCCACTACCCGGCGCACCGAACGCAGACTGACTATCAGCAGGACAACGATGGCCAGCGCACCCAGCATGGCGTTCTTTGCAGCCTCATGCCGGTAGTCGCGGAACATCTGTTCAGATTCCGTTTTCATGTCGAGCAACACAAAAGAAATATCAGACATGCGACGAATGCCTTGCTCTATCCCTTGCACATCCTTCACGCCGCGCAAGGGCAACATCAGCGACCATTTCCCGTCGCGCTGTGCCAGGAAGGTGTCGAGTTGCAAGCCGAGATTGCTGCCTTGAAAGGCAGCACGATCAAGCAAGGGTTGTTGCTTTGCGGCTTCAATCTCCCGCGCGAACGGCACAAAGGTCGAGCTGCGGAACGGCAGATCGTGCAACGCCTTGTCCAGATTGGATTGAGCCGTGGCTGCATCGGGCAAGGCTGCCTGGCGTGCCAGTTGCAGTGCATGGCTGGGAAGCAAAGGCGCATCAAACCCATCCAGCAGGCCCTGCGCCACCAGCTTGTGCATTGCGCCCGCGACCGTTTCACCCTGCCGCAATACGCTTTCCTGATCGCTGCCGTTCAGTACCAGCATGTAGCGTACATCCGGCGCGCCCATGTCATGGCGCAGTTGCTCGTCCAGTGCCAGCGATTCTTTCTTCACCGGGCTCATGCTGGCCAGGCTGTCATTCCACAATTCATCGCGTTTGGCCGCAAGAAATACCACCGCAATCGCAATAACGGCAAACAACATGATGCGCGCACGCGGTGCCTGCCGCACTACTGACATCAAAGCGTTGCTGAAGCCTGTGGATGCGCGCACGGAAAAACCCTGCGGCAGCAGATGCGGCAGTACCCAGCGCGTGGTACTCACCGCCACGACCAGCCCGGCGATGGAGAACAGTCCGAGTTGTGCCAACCCGGTAAAACCGGAGAACAACATGGCGCTGAAACCGCAAATGGAAGTCAGTACGCCCAGCCGCAATGTGGGCCAGATCCGGCGCAAGGTGCTTTCCGGCGCTTCGTTATGCTCAATCTGGGTAAACAGGTAGATGCCGTAATCCACTCCCTCGCCGATGAGCGTGACGCCGAAACCCAGCGTGATACCGTGCACGCTGCCGAAGCCCAGGCTTACCGCCGCCACCCCCGCCAGCGCGCCGCTCGCTACCGGGAGCAGCCCGAGTACCAGCACGCGCGGAGAACGGTAGAGCAACAGCAGCATGCTCGCAACCAGCACCGTCGCGATCAGCGAAAGCCTCCAGGCATCGTCGCGGATGGAAGCGCGCGACTGCACCGAAAACACGCCCGGGCCGGTCATGCGCACCTGCGCCGATGCGGCCGCCGGCAGCGCCTTGCGCGCGTCCTCGAACGCGCCCCGGATCGCCAGCACGGCACGCTCCTGCGCATCGATGTCGTTGCCCGCTCCTTTGGTATTCGCCAGCAGCATGGCGCGCGCGCCGTCGCGCGAGAACCAGACACCATCCTGCATGGCCGGATGCGTTTCACCCTGCAGTTGCTCCAGAAGGTGGATCATCTCGCCGCTGGGGTCCTTCGCCAGCGCACGCTGCGCCATACCGCTCATCGGTGTGCCCAACAGATCCAGGTAACCTGAAAGGCTCTCTTTCAATCCGGCGGCCGCAAAACGTTGTGGAGTGACTGCGTCGCTAAGTAGGTAACGGTTGCGCCACAGCAGGTCGAAGTCCTTTTCCATACCGGTTTGTTCGCCATTGTTCACGGCGACCAGTGTCGGCGAGGTACGCAAAATTGCCGCCATGCTTTTGCTGATCTGCGCCAGCACCGGCGCCGGCGCACCCTCCACGCCGACCAGGATCAGGCGCGACACCACTCCGTCGCGCAGCTGATCGACCATGATCTTTTGCGTGGGCGTCGGATTGCGCGGCATAAAAGCCGACATGTCGGCAGTAAATTGGGAGCGACTGATGACGAGCACGCAGGCAGCAATGAACAGCGACCAGACTATTACCGCGAGATGGCTGCGCAATTTCATTGCGCTTCGTCGACAACTGTCATGCTGGAATAATCGCCGTTGGACTCACGCATCTCGATGCCGGCGACACGGTTGCCGTGACCCGTGATAACGATCTCGCGCACCATTTCACGCGTTTTTTGCTCTATGGGCAGCAACCGCATGCGCCATTTCGTTTCATCGCCATCCAGCGCGATGGTGTAAAAGCGTTCCAGTGTGGCCTGATCCCCCGCCAGTGTGGAACGGATGCTTTCGACGAACGCCCATACCGCCGGATACTCCTGCAATACCAGTGTGCGCTTGATGTTATGCGCCTTGCTGTCGATCGTAAGCACGCCCTGGTCGAGCACGAGATCTTCTGCTTTGGGAACAAGCGTGTGCTTTTCCAGATGACCCGGAGCCTGGAACTTCAGGGTGCCGGATGATTCCAGTGGCCGGTTCAATACGCTGAGGTATTTACGCTCGGTGAATTTCCCTTGCGAGGTCGGTCTTTGCGCAAGACCTTGCATCAGTTGCGGCAAATCCCACCCGACCACCGGCGGAGCCTGACGATTTTCCGCATGCACCGGGACAGATGCAAGACAAAGCAGCAAAATCAGAAAGCGCATCATGATTTCCAGAAGTCGTAGAAATTGAACCAATTGTAGGGTGCGTTGCGGCAATAGTGCTCGATGCGCTCGACATATCGATGCTGCGCCCGGCGGATCAGCTCACTGCGCGGTGCCCCCTGAGCGTTGCTCATATCCACCAGACCCTCGAAGTACAGATCATAACGGTTCCCCCCGCGATACACGCCGACCATGAGCAACACCGGGCTCTTCAGCATATACGCCATGCGCAGGGGTCCGCCGGGAAACTTGGCAGGGGTACCCAGAAAATCACAGGTCACGCTGGCTTCATCATGCTCCAACCCCCTGTCGGCGAGGATTCCGATGAATTCACCGTGCTGTAGTGCCTGTTGCACCTTGAGCATGGAATCCACTTTGCCCAGTCCGATTATCTTTTGGTCCTGGTCGGGATTGATCGCTTTCAGTACCGAGTTCAGTTTGCGCGCGTTCTCTTCATACATTACGACATTGACTGGGGGCCCCTTGATTTCGTCGGCAAAGGCGCGCGTGATCTCGAAACTGCCCAGATGCGCACCCAGCAGGATGCAGCCCTGCTTACCGGCTATCATTGCCTGTGCCGCTGCGTCCAAATGCGCGTGCACGTCGAACTTGTCGTAACGGTCGTTGAGCAGAAACACCCGATCCAGTACGGTTGAAGCAAAAGTGTGGATATGCCTGAAACCATCGCCCGCATGGGGTTCGCGTCCCAGGACTTTGCGCAGATATTTCTTCGATGCCTCTCGCGCTTCACCCGCGAACAGGAAGAAGTAGAGGCAGATCGGGTACAGGAACAAGCGCGCGACGCGGCGCCCCAGCGTGAGCGCAATCCACACGATGAAGCGTATGGCCAGCGTATTGCTGCGTTCCGGCTTCTCCATCCATCCGGATGGGGGCTTGCCTTCGATTTTATCAGGCGTTTGCAACGACGCCTCCCGTCAAGACCCTGATTCCGGCGACGTCGCATTGAAACTCTATCGCTCCCCGCGCCGAAACGTCATACTCGATTGCGACAGTATCGCCCGGTCGCACCGGATGCAGGAACTTCGCTGCATTGATGTTGCATGAAACGAATCGCGCCCCCTCCGCCTGCTCGATGCAGCGCAGTACTTCCGCCAGCAGCAGCGCACCGGGTATGATCGGATTGCCGGGGAAATGTCCGGCTGCGGTCGGATGGACTGCGGCAAAATGCAGGGACAGCTTGTTCATCTCTTCGCGCTGGCTTCGATCAATTGCATGAGGGCTTCGCGAGTTATTTTTCCGGTTGAATTTCGCGGCAGCGCATCGACGAAATACAGGGGGCGCGGCAGGAAGACCGCATCCACGCTCTTGCGCAAAGCGTTGAGAATGTCTTCAGTGCGCATCCCGGGTGCGACCACCAGAGCCAGCGGGCGTTTGACCGCCCCGTCACTGTCGTCCGGCATGAAGAATACGCCGTCCTGCACTCCCGGTATCGCGTTCAGATGGTGATTGAGGCTGGCCAGCGACGTGCGCTTGCCCGCGATGTTCACCATATCTGCCGTGCGCCCGTGCAGTGTGAACGTGCCGTCGGCGTTGCGGTCAATCACATCGCTCAATGTCGCTTCGATCTCTACATGCCCGCCGTACACATGGCTTCCCTGCTCATCCTGCCTCAGCTCGACGCCTGCCAGCAAATGCCAGGCCATGCCCTGCGTCGTGCGGCGGCTGGCAATCTGGCCCGCCTCGGTGCAGCCGTAGATCTCGTATAGCGGCGCGGCAAAACGCGCTTCGGTCTCGTTCGCCAGCTGCAGTGCAAGAGGCGCGGTGGCGCACAGCACGAACTCGACTGCAGGAAGCTTCACCGCGTCGGACAGCAAGCTGCGCAGATGGACGGGCGTGGTGATCAGGCAGCGCGGTCGCGGCAGCGCGGCCAGTTGCTCGCGTATGTCTGCCGGATAGAACGGCCTTTCGGCGACCAGCGCCAGGCCGTTTTGCACAGCCAACAGCATGGACGATTCCAGGCCGTACATGTGCTGGGCGGGAACAGTACCCAATACCGCCATGCCCGAGTTCGGCGTGATGCCGAGACTCGCCGCTTCCGCGACGGCACTTTTGCACAGGCTGCCCCACGATTTGGGGTGTGCGACCGGCTGCCCAGTGGTACCCGAGGTGAACACCAATGCCGCGCACTGTTCTTCCGGAATGACCGGGATGGTTCGCTCCGCAACATACTGATCCGGCAAGTCCGGATAGCGCATGGTCTCGACGCCATTGAAGTCGGCTTCGCCGTCGGCCAGGCAATACATGTCGGGATAACGCTGGCTCAGTCGCTCGACGAAACTGGAGGTGTAGTTCGGCGGTAACAGGCTGGTCTGCCCGCGCAGCAATGCTGCCGAAAAGCCGACCATGAAGCGATAGCGGTCGCTACACAGATTCAGTATATGACTTCTGTCCGGAAGTTCTTCCACCAGTCTCGCTACATCTTGGAGGAATCGCGGAACACCGACAGGTTGCCCCGCACAGTAGGCGAACACGCTGTTGGCGTCGTTGCAACGGATAAGCGGGATTGCTGCCATGAGTGATTGAAACCTCAGCGTCCGCTATCCGCTTTTCCGGGTGCCGCAAAATTCTTGGTGTACACCTCGATCACCTTCAGGATGGAAGTTTTGGGGTGATCGGGGAAGCGCAGCGTCCGATAGGCTTTTTCTCCGACGAACATCGCGATCAGCAGCGGCAGATTCAATACATTGATGAAGAACGACCACGCGGCAATCGGTGCGTAGATATACAGCAGCAGCGAAATGATCACTTGAAGGGCGAAGAAAATGCACCAGGCGATGGTGACATTGCGCGTGTAATCGGCGACTCCGGGATCCAGTTTCCCGTTGATATGACGCGATATCTGCGAGATCAGCGGCTCGCTTCCACGCAGCAGGGTGCGGCCGAACAACCAGAGCAGAAACAGATTGAGGCTGGCGCTCGACAATCCGTTCACCGCCAGCAGTCCGATACGTCCGTAATTTCCGGTCGCGATGAAATAAATCCCCGCGGCGAATACCGCCACCACCAGTGGCCACCATATTTTCCCGACCATGCGTAATGCCACCCATGCCGCTCCTGCCAGCATAGGTGCGAAAACGCACATCAGCTGCCACATTCCAACTTCTTCCTTAAGGATGAAAGTGTGCAGCAATATGGGGTAACCGATAAACACCAGCACGAGAAAAAACTTGCCAAAACGTGCCATGTCACTTCACCTGAAGATGCACAACCGTCATGGATGCGCGAATTTCGAATTGTCGGTTTGAGGAATACACAATGATGTTAAGAGTTCACATTCTTGCACTGATTATTCATTTTTGCGCCGCACGAGACAACTTTTGCTTTCGGCACCGCCATTCTACCCCGAAACAGGTCCCTTTGCCCTGAACGCTGGGCGCCATGCCCGTGCTATTCACGCGCAACATGGTGAAAATTCGGTTAGCATTCACCCATAATCATCCTGCGTGCAAGCCCTGAATATGACCAGAGTCAACGAGCCGCCCGGCTCCATCGTCCACGCGCCGCACCCCCCGCTTGCCGAATACTACGACTGCGAAGCAGACCGCCGTAACTGGGTCGGCGAACAGTTCGACAAAACGGCTTCCGATTACGACCGCATCGAAAACATCCTGGGGCTCGGTACCGGCTCATCCTACCGCCGCAAGATGCTGGCTTTCGCCGGATTGCAGCCCGGCATGCGCGTACTGGATGTCGGCATGGGCACCGGCCTGGTGGCGAAACAGGCAGCGCAACTTGTCGGCGACCCGACCATGATCACCGGCGTCGATCCCAGTCCCGGCATGATCCGCAGCGCCAGATTGCCGAACGGCGTCACGGTGGTCGAAGGCCGAGCGGAGCAAATTCCGTTGGCCAATGCGACTTACGATTTTCTCAGCATGGGTTATGCGCTTCGCCATGTGTCGGACATGTCCGTCGCATTCTCGGAGTTCCACCGGGTACTGAAGCCGGGCGGCAAGGTTTGCATCCTCGAGATTACTCCGCCAAAAGGGAAAGTGAGTACTGCATTGCTCAGGGTTTATTGCAGATACATCGTTCCTGCACTGGCCAAACTTGTCGCCAAGGACAAGGGCACTTCGCAATTATGGCGCTATTACTGGGATACCATCGAAGCCTGCGCTGTACCGGAAAAGGTCTTGAACACCCTGGCGAACGCGGGGTTCGTGAATGTGCGACGCAATATCGATATCGGGATATTCTCGACCTATCTGGCGGACAAACCTCTGTAAATCTATGCGCGGCGCTGCTGAATGTGCCGGTTCAGGCTGCGCAGCGAACTGAATATCCTGTTGTTGTCGGCATCGTCCGATTTGAGCTGCACGCCGTACGTTTTGGAGATCGCCAGCGACAGTTCAAGTATATCGATGGAGTCCAGCCCCAGGCCGTCGCCATACAGCGGCGCCTCCGGTTCGATTTCGTCTGCCGTGATTTCCAGATTCAACGAAGTCACGATGAGTTGTGCCAACTCTTTTTCCTGCGCACTTGCTGCCATGATGTTCCCTGTCGTTTATCCAAGCGCGCGCATTTTACCCCATTCACCACACGGGCTCTAAGTCATTGCGCCGTTGATGGAGATGATCTGACCCGAGATGTAAGCTGCCTTGTCGGACGCGATGAACGCCACCAGATCGGCCACTTCCTCCGGCTTGCCTGCGCGCCCGACTGGGACCAGACGTTTGATGGCATCCTTGTCGAACACATGCTTGGTCATCGCGGATTCGATGATGCCCGGTGCAATGGCATTCACGGTGATTCCGCGGCTGGCGACTTCAAGCGCCAGCGATTTTGTCGCACCGTGCAATCCGGCCTTGGCGGCGGCGTAGTTGGTCTGCCCGCGATTGCCAACAATAGCGGCAACGGACGAGATGTTGATGATGCGCCCCCAGCGTTTCCCTATCATCGGCAGCAGCAAGGGTTGCGTCACGTTGAAAAAGCCGTTCAGCGAAACATCGATCACCCGCCCCCATTGTTGCGCATTCATGCCCGGCATCACCGCATCGTCATGGATGCCGGCGTTGTTCACCAGGATCTGGATCGCGCCTTCCGCCAGTACCGTTTGCAGAGCGTTCTGGGTCTGTTCGGCATTTGCCACATCGAAGGCGATCGCCTGGGCGCTACCCCCTGTATCCTTGATCTCGGCGACAATTTCTTCCGCCTTCTGCAGTGAATTGTTGGCGTGCACATAGACGTGGTACCCAAGCGATGCCAGCTTGCGGCATATCTCGGTGCCGATGTTGCCGCTGCCGCCGGTCACCAGTGCGCGCTTCATTCCGCCACCTTGTCTGCGTTCAGCACCACCGTTGCGCGTCCGCTCATGATCTTTTCCTTTCCTGCCTGAATGTCGAACCGGTAGATGACACGCGTTTCGTCTCCCATCATTTTTTCCGCTTCGATGATGAGGTCGTCGCCCAGGTTATCCAGACGCATCGTGTGACAAGCGACATCGCGCAGTGCCACCAGATAGCCCGTCCGCGGTTTCCGGTCGAACCCCGCATCCCATGCCCCATGCACTGCCATTGCCTGCGCCGCGTATTCGATGCCGCACAACGCAGGCAGCATGTCGCCGGAACGCATCGGGTTGGCTGCATCGCGGTGCGTGCCACTGATGCAGCGGATGAGTTGTGCGTCGCATTCCAGCACACCGTCGAGCAGGCACATGTTGCCGGCATGTGGAATGACGCCGACAATCGCGGCTTTGTCCGCTAGCATGGCGTCACGCGAAGGCTGAGGTGGTTGTCGTCGAAGTAAGCGATGTCGATTCGCGCGGCGTTGTTGCAGGCCATGGCAGCCAGCAGCGGCAGTCCGCGTGCGGCAGGAACACCGCTACGCAGCGCTTCCAACCCTGCGTCTTGCATCGTGGTTTCTTCGACTTTGCCTGACGCAAAATCCAACTCGATTGCGGCGATAGATTTTTCGGTTTGTCGGGGCGACAATATCAATGCCATCCCGAATGCCGCAGTGATGGGCCGCACGGCATGCAGCGGCTCGGGGAAAGGATGGTCGTACGCGATCAACACCACGACCGCATCATCCACCGTCACTTGTGCGGCCGATTCCAGCAAACCCGCCGCAAAACTCGCATCGTGTGCGCACAGACTGGTGGATGGCTCATGTGTGTCTGCCGCGACACACCAGTACCCTGCCGCTGCGTTGTGCACGGAATTATGGAACCGTGTCGGCGACACTTCGCGCGGTGCAGTCGCGAGAATGGCGTTGATGGCATGCGCGTTGTCGTTATCGCCTCCTGACGAAGTGAATACCGTAGCCGCCATCCTCGGATCCCTTCCGGAATGCAGGAACGCCTCTTGTCCAACGGCCAGTGCCAGTTTGATGGGAACGCCCGCGCGACGGCGTTCCGCGGCAGGCAGCATATCGCTTGTGCGCAGGTTCGTCGGTGCGGCAACATAGGTCGCGTTGCCTGCCAACACAGTGCGGCCGACTGACCAGCCATCCAGGCCCGGGCCGAGCAAGCCGACCCCTTCAATGAATATCCGCATCATGGCTGTTTTCCCAGCACCAGACTGCAATTGCTACCGCCGAATCCGAAGGAATTGCTCAGCACCCGCTGGATTTTCTGTTCGCGGTTCTCGATCTGATAATTGATCGTGATGGCGGGATCGAGTTGCTGCGTGTTCACGCTTCCCGGCAAAAAATCGTGCTCGATCGCCAGCATGCCAATGATCGCTTCAGTGACCCCGGCAGCGCCCAACTGATGACCTGTCCATCCCTTGGTGGAACTGCATGGCACGCCAGTGCCGAACACATCGGCGACTGCCTTGCCTTCACTGGCGTCGTTGGATTTGGTCGCAGTGCCGTGCAGATTGATATAGTCGATGTCGCTGACTTGCAATCCCGCGGATGCGAGCGCCCTCTGCATCGCCAGCTTCGCCCCCAACCCCTCCGGATGCGGTGTGGACATGTGGTATGCGTCGGAACTTTCACCTACGCCCAACAGCCGCATCGCGTTCGACGAGTTATCGACCGTTGCGCGCTCAAGCAGGACGAAGCCCGCGCCTTCTCCGACCGAAATGCCGTCACGCTCCGCATCGTAAGGCCGGCATGGAAAACGCGAGACCAGTCCCAATGAATTGAAACCGTAAAGCGTGCTCAGGCACAAACTGTCGACTCCTCCTACTACGGCTGCATCGCATACACCCGCCGTCATCATGCGTGCCGCGTTGGCGAACACCTTGGCGCTCGAAGAACACGCCGAAGACACCACGAAGGAAGGCCCGCTCAAGCCCAGATAGCGTGAAACGAAGCGCGCCAGTGAGTAGGTGTTCTGCGTTTCTGCATAATGAAAATCAGCAGGCAGTGCACCGTTATCCAGGCGACGGTAGGCCAATTCGGTGTGCAGAATTCCGGAAGTGCTGGTGCCTAGAAACACGCCGATACGGCCTGCAGTGTATTTGTTCTTGGCCATTTCGATCATGTCGGCGAATCCGTCCTGCTCCAGACACAATTGGGCAAGACGATTGTTGCGGCAATCATAGGCCGTCAGATCGCTGCGCATGTGGCAAGCATCCAATTCTGTAACCTTGGCGATATAAGTCTCCAGATCGACGTCCTCGAACGCACATGGAATCAATCCGGAACGGCGCAGGCGCAAAGCATCCAGGGTTGCCGACAGCCCAAGCCCCAGGCTATTCGCAAGTGTGAAATGACTGATGACTAAGGGTTGCAAATTGGAAAACCACTAATTTATTTTTAGAATGCACGAACTATGCTGCAACAATTTTAGCACATGCCAATGGCGCAGCCCGCTCGTGAGCGGGCGTATTACGCATTTATACGAGACAACTTGTCACTGCGATCGTTATCCGTCCCACAAAGCAAAAAGCCCAACACAAGGTTGGGCTTTTTACTTTGTAAGGAGTCTGACGATGACCTACTTTCACATGCGGACGCACACTATCATTGGCGCGAAGTCGTTTCACTGTCCTGTTCGAGATGGGAAGGAGTGGGGCCAACTTGCTATGGTCGTCAGACATAACTGTTATCAATCGCTGAAACGGGTTTAGCGTTCCAGCGCCTGATGTAATTTTGGAAGAAGTAAAGATGTGTTCTGATTGTTGCGAAACTCACACTACTTGCAACTGAACCTAATGTTATAGGATCAAGCCGCACGGGCAATTAGTATCGGTTAGCTTAACGCATTACTGCGCTTCCACACCCGACCTATCAACGTGGTAGTCTTCCACGACCCTTCAGGGAGATCGAATCTCCAGGGAAGTCTCATCTTGAGGCGAGTTTCCCGCTTAGATGCTTTCAGCGGTTATCTCTTCCGTATATAGCTACCCGGCTATGCCACTGGCGTGACAACCGGTACACCAGAGATACGTCCACTCCGGTCCTCTCGTACTAGGAGCAGGTCCCCTCAAACTTCCAGCGCCCAAGGCAGATAGGGACCAAACTGTCTCACGACGTTTTAAACCCAGCTCACGTACCACTTTAAATGGCGAACAGCCATACCCTTGGGACCGGCTACAGCCCCAGGATGTGATGAGCCGACATCGAGGTGCCAAACTCCCCCGTCGATATGAACTCTTGGGAGGAATCAGCCTGTTATCCCCAGAGTACCTTTTATCCGTTGAGCGATGGCCCTTCCATACAGAACCACCGGATCACTATGACCTGCTTTCGCACCTGCTCGACTTGTCAGTCTCGCAGTTAAGCATCCTTTTGCCATTGCACTATCAGTACGATGTCCGACCGTACCTAGGATACCTTCGTACTCCTCCGTTACACTTTGGGAGGAGACCGCCCCAGTCAAACTGCCTACCATGCAATGTCCCCAATCCGGATTACGGATCTAGGTTAGAACCTCGAACACACCAGGCTGGTATTTCAACGTCGGCTCCACGATGTCTGGCGACACCGCTTCAAAGCCTCCCAGCTATCCTACACAGGTCTATTCAAAATCCAATGCAAAGCTACAGTAAAGGTTCATGGGGTCTTTCCGTCTAGCCTCGGGTAGATTGCATCTTCACAAACATTTCAACTTCGCTGAGTCCCGGGTGGAGACAGTGTGGCCATCGTTACGCCATTCGTGCAGGTCGGAACTTACCCGACAAGGAATTTCGCTACCTTAGGACCGTTATAGTTACGGCCGCCGTTTACTGGGACTTCAATCAAGAGCTTGCACCCCATCATTTAATCTTCCAGCACCGGGCAGGCGTCACACTCTATACGTCCACTTTCGTGTTTGCAGAGTGCTGTGTTTTTATTAAACAGTCGCAGCCACCATTTCACTGCAACCCCATCGAGCTTCGAGAGCAAGTCTCTACACTCTATCGGGGCGCACCTTTTCCCGAAGTTACGGTGCTAATTTGCCGAGTTCCTTCACCCGAGTTCTCTCAAGCGCCTTAGAATTCTCATCCTGCCCACCTGTGTCGGTTTGCGGTACGGTCTCAATACAACTGAAGCTTAGTGGCTTTTCTTGGAAGCTTGGTATCAGCAACTTCGCGCCCGAAGGCACTCGTCATCACGCCTCAGAATTGACCTCCCGGATTTGCCTAAGAGATCTCCCTACACGCTTAAACCAGGACATCCAACACCTGGCTTGCTTAACCTTCTCCGTCCCCACATCGCATTGCATTGAGGTACAGGAATATTAACCTGTTTCCCATCGACTACGCATTTCTGCCTCGCCTTAGGGGCCGACTCACCCTGCGCCGATGAACGTTGCGCAGGAAACCTTGGGCTTTCGGCGAGGGAGCCTTTCACTCCCTTTATCGCTACTCATGTCAGCATTCGCACTTCTGATACCTCCAGCATCCGTTACCAGACACCTTCGCAGGCCTACAGAACGCTCTCCTACCATATCAGTACTCCTTTTAGAACACGCTCAATGTTGTCGCTCGAACCACGCATGTGGTGAGTGCGACAAACCTTCAATTGAGGTGAGGGATGCCTGCTCCCTGTTTTATCAGAGAGCGTTTTGCAACGCGCCACACTGCGTGTGGCGCATTGCGAAACTTCGCATGTCCTAAAAGGAGTACTGATATCCGCGATTTCGGTGCATAGTTTGAGCCCCGTTACATCTTCCGCGCAGGACGACTCGATCAGTGAGCTATTACGCTTTCTTTAAATGATGGCTGCTTCTAAGCCAACATCCTGACTGTTTTAGCCTTCCCACTTCGTTTTCCACTTAACTATGTCTTGGGGACCTTAATCGGCGGTCTGGGTTGTTTCCCTTTCGACACCGGACGTTAGCACCCGGTGTCTGTCTCCCACGCTCGCACTTCTCGGTATTCGGAGTTTGCAATGGTTTGGTAATCAGCAATAGACCCCTAGCCATGACAGTGCTCTACCCCCGAGAGTGATACGTGAGGCACTACCTAAATAGTTTTCGGAGAGAACCAGCTATTTCCAAGTTTGTTTAGCCTTTCACCCCTATCCACAGCTCATCCCCTAGTTTTTCAACACTAGTGGGTTCGGACCTCCAGTGAGTGTTACCCCACCTTCATCCTGGCCATGGATAGATCACTTGGTTTCGGGTCTACGCCCAGCAACTATCGCCCTTATCAGACTCGGTTTCCCTACGCCTCCCCTATTCGGTTAAGCTCGCTACTGAACGTAAGTCGCTGACCCATTATACAAAAGGTACGCAGTCACGGAACAAGTCCGCTCCCACTGTTTGTATGCATACGATTTCAGGATCTATTTCACTCCCCTTCCGGGGTTCTTTTCGCCTTTCCCTCACGGTACTGGTTCACTATCGGTCGATTACGAGTATTTAGCCTTGGAGGATGGTCCCCCCATGTTCAGACAGAGTTTCTCGTGCTCCGCCCTACTTGTTCCAAACCTAGTTCCACTCCTGAATTTTCGCGTACGGGACTATCACCCACTATGGCCAGACTTTCCAGACTGTTCCACTAATTCAGAAGCTAAAGTTTGCAGGCTGCTCCGCGTTCGCTCGCCACTACTAGCGGAATCTCGGTTGATTTATTTTCCTCCGGGTACTTAGATGTTTCAGTTCTCCGGGTTCGCTCTACCTGACCTATGTATTCAGTCAGGAGTGACCCT